>JAGQPX010000040.1 GCA_020426505.1 Planctomycetaceae bacterium
GCTTCATCACAGAGTCCGCGACTCGGTCTGGAGGGAGTGACGCTTGTGGGGGACGGTTTGTTAGAGGGTATTTGTGAGATTATTAAGATTGGTGGCAGACAAGGGGAGGGGGAGATTGGGAGACAAGGGGATGGGGTGAATTGCGAGTCTCCTTGTCTCCCCCTCGCCTTGTCCCCTTGTCACGGTGATGAGTCACTGACGCGCGAATCGCCCCGCGACACTCGGCGTTGCCTCGTGGCTAACTTGGACTCACTTGACCTTCGACGTTCGACCCTCGACCCTGCTCATCATGCAGCTTGCGATTCTCCATTACCATCTCAACCCGGGCGGCGTGACGAAGGTGATTGCCAATCATCTGTCGTCGTTGGATGCCGTGTTGCCTGACGATGCACGCTGGCCCGTGCTCGTCTTGTGTGATGGAGAGATGGGGGGGTGGCCGACGGAGCAGATCGAACGGTTACAGCGACTGGACGTGACGGTCGAAGCGGTTCCTTCACTGGGGTATGACGCTGAGCCGATCGCACGACCGGATGCTCTGGCTGATGAGTTGCAGGAGGTCCTGACGCGGCATGGTTTCAGCGCGACTGCGACGCTGATCCATGCTCACAATCATTCGCTGGGCAAGAACGCATCGTTACCGGGGGCCCTGCGGCGACTGGCAGACGAGGGTTACTCACTCCTGTTGCAGCCGCACGACTTCGCGGAGGACTTTCGTCCGGCGAACTATCGCCATTTGACGCAGACACTCGGCATGGATGATCTTTCAGCCGATGTGTACTTTCAGGCGGAGTACGTGCACTATGCGACACTGAACGGACGGGACTTCAATGTGTTGTCCAACGCTGGCGTGTCAGCGGAGCGGCTGCACTTCTTGCCCAACCCGGTTCCTGAGATGGGCGAGTTGCCATCACGAGAGGAGGCACGAGCAAAGCTTGAAGAGCGGTTTGGGGTCTCACCGGAGGACAGGTATGTGCTTTACCCGGTGCGTGGGATTCGCCGAAAAAACGTCGGTGAGATGGTGTTGCTCTCGCTGTTGCAAAACTCGGAGGGGGCACCGAAGACCTACTTCGGCCTCACGCTTGCGCCGCAGAATCCGGTGGCGCTGCCGTACTATGAACGTTGGAAAGAGGTCGTGGCGGAGTTGGAGTTGCCCTGCCTGTTCAACACGGGGAGTGAGGGAGGTCTGTCGTTCCATGAGAATCTGGCGGCAGCCGACTGCATTTTGACGACGAGCGTTGCAGAAGGCTTCGGGATGGTGTTTCTGGAATCATGGCTGGCCGGTCGTCCGCTCGTCGGTCGCAATCTGCCGGAGATCACAGCGGACTTCGTCGAGAGCGGACTGAACATGGACAGCCTGTACGAGCAGGTGGTCTTCCCGATCGACTGGGTTGGACGGGAGCAGGTCGTCGACACGTTGTGGCCCGTGTGTCAGGAGATGTTCGCTGACTTTCATCAGCCGTCCCCTTCGCAAAGCGAAGTGGAGGCAGTCATCACACGATTGTCCGCTGACGGTACTATTGACGTCGGCATTCTCAGTGAGCCGCTCCAGGAACGAGTGATCGCGACGGCAGCGACCCACGCAGTGCAGCGGCAACAGCTGCGGATCCTCAATCCGACGCTGTCTCATTGGGGTGAGATTTCGTCAGGCACGATCAAGGCGAATCAAGAGATCATTCGTCAGCACTACTCGACCGTCGCAAGTGGGGAACGATTGATGTCGATCTACGAGACGGTGTTCGGGAGTCGTCGCGATGGTGGATTTGAAGAGCCAGCGCGAGGGTCAGCGATTCTGGATGCGTTTTTGAGTTTGGAGCGGTTTCAGGTCATTCGCACGTGAAGGTGTTGAACCGTAGCGGTGGCTTCCAGCCGCCGCGTTTACTCATCGTCACTATGACGGCGGCTGGAAGCCACAGCTACGGGAAAGGTGTTCATGAACGAGTCGCATTTGTGTGAGATCATTGCTGCCCATGCGTCGCCGATGGAGGCGCGGGGGACTGACGTTGAGCCGGTGTTATCCGAACTCCACGGCATTCGAGCGGTGCTGTTCGATGTGTATGGCACGCTGGTCATCAGTGGCAGCGGCGACGTGGGCACGACGGATCTCGACTCGCGGCCACAGGCGTTTCCGGAGGCGCTCTCAGCGGTTGGGGTGCCATTCAACGGGGCAGGGGAGGAGGGGGTGCGACTGCTGACGGAGGTCATCGCGGAGCATCACCGGCAGAGCAAGAGTGAGGGTGTTGAGTTCCCGGAGGTCGACATTCGCGAGGTGTGGAGCGATGTGCTGCTGGCGATGGTCGAGCGGGACTGGGTGCTCGCTGATGCTGTGAGCGGTCACTCGATCGATGTGTCTTCTCTCGCACTGGAGTATGAGGTGCGGACGAATCCGACGTGGCCCATGCCGGGGGCGGAGGCGTGTCTCGACAGATTGCGACAGGCGGGTCTGCTACTGGGCATCGTCAGCAACGCCCAGTGCTTCACGCCGTTGTTGTTCGATACACAACTCGGTCGGTCGCTGGACGAATTCGGGTTCGACGAATCGAGTTGTGTGTGGTCGTTCGAGCACAAACAGGCCAAGCCGGGAACGTTTCTTTACGAGCGGGCCAAGGAGGCAGTTGCGGAGCAGGGGATTGCGGCACGCGAAGTGCTGTTCGTCGGCAACGACATGTTGAAGGACGTCTGGCCCGCGAGTCGGGTCGGATTTCGAACAGCCCTGTTTGCCGGAGACGCCAGCAGCTATCGACCACGCGAGGATGATGCTCGTGTTGCGAACGTGACACCCGACCTTGTGCTGACCGAGTTGGCACAGTTGCCTAAATGTGTGCGGTGATTTGTAGCTGGATTCGCCAGAATTCAGCCGACAATGGAGTGATGACAGAATTGTCTGAACTCTGGCGAGTTCAGCTACGATGCACTGCCCCACACCCTTGACCATCGCACACAAACTGACGACTCTCCATGCACCATGACTGAACAGAACATTGGATTTGTGGGGACGCGATTTGCCGGGACGGATGGCGTGTCGCTGGAGAGTTCCAAGTGGGCACAGATTCTGTGGGACCATCGTCACACCAGTCACTGGTACTCCGGCAAGTCGGACCGCGATCCGGGCTTCAGTATGGTCGTGCCGGAGGCCTACTTCGGGCATCCGGAGATCGAGGACATCACGCGGCAGTCGTTCGGTCATCTCAAGCGGTCGCCCGACCTGACGACCAAGATCAACGACCTCGCAGCTTACCTCAAGCGGACGTTGTACGAGTTTGTCGACAAGTTCTCGATCGACATCATGATCGTGCAGAATGCGCTCTGCATTCCGATGCATATTCCGCTCGGCGTCGCACTTACCTACTTCATTGCAGAGACGGAGTTTCCGGTCATTGCTCATCATCACGACTTCTACTGGGAGCGGGATCGGTTCAAGGTCAATGCGGTGTCGGACTATCTGGAGATGGCCTTTCCGCCCCGGCTGCCGACGATTCAGCACGCGACAATCAACTCTGCCGCCCAGCAGGAACTTGCCCATCGCAAGGGGGTGTCGTCGATCCTGATGCCGAACGTGTTGGACTTTGAGACCGAGCCGCCGGGGATCGACGAGTTCAACGCCGACTTCCGCGAGAGAATCGGGCTGACTCCAGATGACATTCTGGTCCTCCAGCCGACACGGGTTGTGCCTCGCAAGGGGATTGAGCATGCGATCACTCTGCTCGGTCAACTGGGGGACTCGCGGATGAAGCTCATCGTCACGCACGCTTCGGGAGACGAAGGACATGAATACCAGAACGCGCTGATCGAGATGGCCAATCAGAACGGCGTCGACATGCGGTTCGTCGATCACTTCGTCGGTGACGTGCGCAAGGAGAATCCGGACGGCAGTAAGCTCTACTCACTCTGGGACACGTATCCACACGCGGACTTCGTGACGTATCCGAGTCTGTACGAAGGCTTCGGCAACGCACTGCTGGAGGCGTTCTACTTCCGCAAGCCGGTGCTGGTGAATCGCTATTCGATCTATCAGACCGACATCGAGCCGCGCGGCTTCCGGGTTCTCTCAATGGACGGCTACATGACCAAGAAGCTGGCTGACCAGGTCCGCCGCGTGATGACCGACGAGGAATACCGCACCGACATGGTCGAATGGAACTACCAACTGGCGACCAAGTTCTTCAGCTACTCGGTCTTGAGACGCAAGCTCCGCGCGATGGTCTGCAACTTCACTGGACAGGATGATCTCTAAGCACGATTCAGAGCCCGAAGCGTCAGAGAGGGATTGTGAGCACAACGACTTTGCAAGGGTCTTGTCGCTAACGCTCTGGGCTCTGATGTTTCGAATCGAAGTTGGAAGTGGTTGAACCGAATTTCCAGTTGCTTCGCCGACTGAAAAGTAGACCTAGCAATGCACCAACGGAGTGTGACCATGTTTGATCGAGACACACTAGAACGCATTGGGATGCGACTGGCGAAACTCTATGGAAAGAAGGATGCGGGAGTTCCGTTTGAGAATATCAAACTCTTGCCCGAAAACGTTGGTCCCATTCCACAGCGTGCAAGAGCTGGTGAATCACTCTGGACAGAAGCAGATACAGTTCTCATCACCTATGGCGATCAAGTCTACGAAGTAGGATCGTCGACATTGGCAACCTTGGGGATGTTTTTCGAGGACCATGCGGTCAAGGACATCTTCAGCATCGTGCATATCTTGCCATTCTTTCCGTATAGCTCCGATGATGGCTTTTCGGTAATCAACTATGCGGCAGTCAATCCTTCACTTGGAGACTGGGAGGACATCAGAAACCTCGGCGAAGACTTTCACCTGATGTTTGATCTTGTGGTCAATCACTGCTCACAAGGCAGCGAATGGTTTCAGGGATTCCTCAAAGGGGAGGAGCGATTCCAGAGTTTCTTCATTACGGTGGACCCAGAGACGGATCTGTCACAGGTCACGCGGCCGCGGAGTCTGCCGTTACTGACGCCGTTCGAGACGGCTGAGGGAACAAAGCACGTCTGGACGACGTTCAGTGCGGATCAGGTCGACCTCAACTTTGCCTCGCCCGCAGTGTTGCTCGACATGCTGAAGGTGCTGCTGTTGTACGTCCAGCAGGGGGGGCGCATCATTCGCCTGGATGCGATTGCGTACCTGTGGAAAGAGATCGGCACATCGTGCATTCATCTGCCGCAGACGCATGAGGTCGTCAAGCTGATGCGTGACCTCGTCGATGCTGTCGCGCCGGGGACCATTCTGCTGACTGAGACCAATGTGCCTCACGCGGAGAACGTGAGCTACTTCGGCGACGGCGACGAGGCTCAGATGGTGTATCAGTTCTCACTGGCGCCGTTGTTGCTCGATGCGTTGCTCAGCGAGGATGCGACGCCGCTCAACGACTGGCTGACGGACCTCGAACCGCCCCGACCGGGGACGACGTACTTCAACTTCACTGCCTCACACGATGGCATCGGGGTCAGACCGCTCGAAGGACTCGTCTCTTCCGAACGACGGGAAAGACTGGTCGACGCGGTCCTTGCACGCGGTGGACAGGTCAGCACCAAACGCAATGCAGACGGCACCGATAGTCCTTACGAGCTGAACATTACCTACTTCTCAGCACTCGGGGGCGAAGACGTCACGACCGATGAGCAAATCACACGATTCCTGACATCACAAGCCGTCATGCTCTCCCTGCAAGGGATGCCGGGCATCTACTTTCACAGTCTGATCGGCACTCCCAACTTCACCGTGGGGGTTGAGCAGACGGGGCGGGCGCGGACCATCAACCGTCGCAAGTTCGAACGAAGCGAACTGGAATCGGTGCTCGCAGACGAAGAGGGTGTCCCCCGTCGTGTGTTGGAGGGGTATCGACGCTTGCTTGCTGTGCGACGATCGCAACCGGCGTTTCATCCGGATGCAAATCAACGAGTCCTCACATCTCAAGACCCGGCACAGATCGCCTTCGTGCGAACGTCCGTTGATGAGGGTCAACAGGTGCTCGTGCTGGTGAACTGTTCCGGACAGCCGACATCGTTCTCGTGTGAAGCTGCGGGCGTCGATGTGCCACAACGTGACCTGTTAAATCTAGACGCTAACGCGATCGGTGAGACGATCGAGGTGCCGGCGTATGGGGTGCGCTGGTTGGGGTGATGGCCCGTGAAGGAACGACCGAGGGCGGACTGGTTGTGCCAAGCCGCAAGCGGGTTCAGTGAGCGAGGGACGTGTTCGTTTGTGGTGAGCACGTCAGTCGTCGGAGTCGGCGGTGGGGTCAGAGACGGCAGCTGGGGTCTTCGGTTTGATGACAGCGCCGTTCTTGCCGATGTGACTGGCCGGTGGGGCTTCGATCGTTTCCTCGTCTGACTCAGAGGCGGTCGCGTGAGTCTCGGTCGCCGTCTCGTCTGTTTCGGTTGATGCTTCGACAGGTGTCTCGTCCGTGTCAGTCACTTCGTCATCGGTCTCGGCAACGGGAGTTTCGACTGTCTCGTCAGACGTCTCGACTTCTTCCTGGGGAGTTTGACCCGCCATCGGGTCTTCGGTCGTCAGCTCGCCGTTGGGGAGTTCGTAGTACAGCTGGCCGTTGATGGAGTAGACGTTGGGGATGCCCATGCGGCGATTATCCTCCTGCGCCTTTTTGGTGGCGCGGCGGCCGATCCGCAAGATGCGGTCGAGATTGACGGAAGCCGTCAAATCCGCGAGGTATTCACGCAGGGTTCGTTTCATCGTTCACCAAAGAGAGGAACTGTCCAAACAGAGCTTCATCCTGGACGATGTAGGAGTCCTCGGCTCCCATAGCGACATCGTGAAATGTACTCTCTGCATTGTAAACAAGCACCCATTGGTCCGCCAAGAAGCGGTAGCTGTTCCAGAAGTTTCGAATGCTTCGCCAGAAGCGACGCCTGACCGCACGGTCGGGCACATCATGTCCTCCTTTCTTCACACGCAGTTGCACTCGCTTGAGGCAGGTCTCCGGACCATCGAGGAACATCATCACCAGAGTGATGGGCATCTCCGCCTCACGGGCACGCTCGAAGGTGCGGGCCATCCCAATCCCCGACAGTGTCGACTCGATCAGAATCGACTCTTCCGTTTGCATTGCCTCATTGAGCGCGGAGAAGTACGCCTTGCCCGCGGAGAAGCGAGCTCCGTCCGGGTCATCCGGTGCGAGCTTGTACGCCATCAGGTCTGCACTCAGATAGATGCACGGCTGCTCGTCGAGAAACTCATCAGCGAGCGTCGTCTTGCCGGTGCCATTCGGTCCACCGATGACAATCAACTGCCGGGAACTGGTCGGCAGACTGCTATGCGTCGACGGATTCGATTGAGCTTCGGTGGACATCGGCGGTTTCGAGATTGGCACCAAACAACGCGACCGGGCTCACGGTGATCATCGACGAAATCGACGGACCCGGCACACCCGGCGGGGATGAGCGTGAAGTCTCGCAGAAGTCGGTCGGCACGTCATTACCAATTCAGAGTGACAGCCGGAGGACATCGCGACGACCGGGGCAGGGGCCGGTCTGGTCGGCAATTCCTCAAACTCATTGATCCGGTACCACACTTCGCTGCCGTGGTCGGTCAGCATGATGCGGCCGAAGCGGTTCTGGCCAAATCCCGGATCGTCGTTGAACTTGCTGTCCGCAATGCGGCAATGCCACTCATGGCTCCCGACGAGCACCTTGAGAATCAGCTGTCCGTTCAGCCAGTGCTCGATCCAGTAGTCCTGCACGACGATCTTCGCAGAGTTCCATTCGCCGGCCGGGTTGAGTGGCTTGTTGTCGATCGGCGGATAGACGTCGTACAACGACCCGGTGCTGTTCTTGGGGTCGACCGGTTTGGTGGGATGGTCGTCATCGTAGATCTGGTACTCGCAGCCGAGCAAGTTGCCGTTGATGTCCTGCACCCGGTACTTGATGCCGCTGTTACCACCGGGAGCGATCTTGAAATCGAATGACAATACGAAGTTGCCAATGTCCCGACCGGTGATAATATGCCCCGTCCGTTCATCAGAAGCCGGCAGATGGATCATGCCATCGACGACCTCCCAGCCGTTGGTGACTGGTTGGTCGTCAAGAGTCGTCCAACTATTGAGGGTCGCGCCGTCGAAGAGCACTGACGGACCATCCTGACCCATCGCAGTTGTCGTCAGCAGACCCGCGGCTAGTCCGATCCAAAAACGCTTCATCGACGTTGTCTCCCTTGTAGGCTGGGCTGTGTCCACCAGTCTGTTTCGTTGTTAGGTCATTGTTCGTTGAAGACACGATGGTGGGCATAGCCCACCCTACTTTCTGGCATGTCTTTTCGCTCGTTCGTGCAGTTCCACGGGCACGTCTCGTAACAACATGTCCACCACATCTTCCGTCGAGATGCCTTCGCTGTTGGCCTGGAACGTCGTGACGATGCGATGCCGCAGCACCGGGTGGGCGACCGACTTCACATCTTCTGTCGTCACATGAAACCGGCCTTCGAGGATGGCTCGCGCCTTCGCTCCCACGATCAGGTATTGACCCGCTCGCGGACCGGCTCCCCAGGAAATGTAGTTCTTGATGAAGTCGCGTGCATCCGGCTCGTCCGGTCGTGTGGCTCGTACCAGATCGCGAGCATAGACGAACACGTGCTCGGGCACCGGCACCTTACGCACAACCTCCTGCAAGGCGAGCACCTGCTTGCCGGTCAGTGCGTGCGACAACTGTGGCTCCTCGCCGCTCGTTGTTTGTTTGAGGATCAACAGTTCCTCAGCAGCTGACGGGTACTTCACGACTGTGTTGAACATGAACCGGTCGAGCTGCGCCTCTGGCAGCGGATACGTCCCCTCCTGCTCGATTGGGTTCTGAGTTGCCAGCACGAAGAAGGGTGTCGGGAGCCGATACGTGTGCGAGCCGACCGTGACGTGTCGTTCCTGCATCGCTTCGAGGAGTGCTGCCTGCGTCTTGGGGGGCGTACGGTTGATCTCGTCTGCCAGAAGCACATGTGTGAACAACGGTCCCTGCATGAACTCGAACTTGCGTTGTCCCGTCTCCGGATCGTCCTGCAAGACATCGGTGCCCGTGATGTCAGACGGCATCAGGTCGGGCGTAAACTGAATCCGCCGAAAGGACAACTGCAGAATGCCTGAGATGGTGCTCACAAGCAGCGTCTTCGCCAGCCCCGGCACGCCGACAAGCAGACAGTGGCCCCGGCTGAACATCGCGATCAGGATCTGATCGACGACGTCGGTCTGTCCGACGATGACCTTGCTGATCTCCTCCCGCATGCGGGAATACGCATTCGCCAGCCCACGAATGGCCTGCTCTTCCCGCTCCCGCAAGTCCTCCTCGCTCAGGACCGCTTGTGCCTGCTCGTTCATGAATAGTCAATCATCTTGGCAGTATTCGACATTTATCAGGATCCACATCTTATGGCATCAGTCGATCCATTGGCACTGATGTTGTGCAAGATGTTACAGGGGTCCAGTTAGTTCAGATCCACCGCATGCCGTAACAAGAACTGGTGTCATTCCTGCAATGCCTGAGACATCTCTTCAGTCAAATCGCGAAACGTGTTGATACCAGACGGCAACGGGTTCCCAAGTTTTTGCAGCCGTATTGCGATCCAAAACCCAGTTACCGCGACAGTCCATCCAGCAACACACAAGAACCACAGCGAGGTGAAACTCATCAGAATCGCGATCAGCCCGGAACTGAATGAGATGAATAGAAGCAGGCTGGCAAGACCCTCCCAAGGCCAATCGAGTTTGCGAAGGCGACCCATCGAGTGCAGTTGCAGACGATCCCAAACATTGGCGAGTTCCTTTCCTCTGATCGTTTGAATGATCAGGGTGCTGGGACTGAAAGAGGGGGGAGAGGCAGCGACGCTCTGTACAACATCCTCAATACCTCTGAAAGTTCCGGCAAGTTGACAGCGGTGTCCCGCGATGGAAATTGGAGAATAGGATGGAACCGGAGTGTACTTGGCAATCCAGTCGGCGAAGCGAGAGATCGTCAATGTCGGTTTAACAATCCGTTTCCATTCTTCTTCAGAGATATTTCGGCTGCCAAAGTATTCATCCATTGCTTCAAGAGAGGCGGTCATGCCAAAGCTCGATTGCAGGCGCGCATGGACATATGCAAAGTCCAACTCCTCATAGATTCCATCTCCCAATGACCTCAGCCAGTCAATGAGATTTACTTCCGGCTCAACATGGGCCTCGTCTTCGTCAATCCCCAGTATGTCGACCCAGAGTGAGGGGAGGGCTGCCAGAATCAATTCATGCTTTGTTGGCATCTTGGCTTCACCATGAGTTGAAAGCGGAATCTCCCATTTCTTTCAATGCACATACATCATCACACATGGGCCCATAGTTCGTGGGCCGAGGTCATCTGGTCAACCGAACTCCGAGCATGCATCGTACGGAGTGCGACGACCGAATGGCAGCCCTGACAGCTCCACAGTTTACGCCCCTTGCATGACTCGACATTATAGAGGTATGAAGCCATTCGTTCTTACAGGACGATTTCTACTGACTGCTTGTCTGCTCGCGGCCATTGTTCACCCGGCGTGCGCAGCCGATGTCGACTTTGGTCGTGACATTCGGCCGATCCTGAGTGACACGTGCTTTGCGTGTCATGGACCGGATGAGAATGCGCGGGAGGCCGAGCTGCGGTTCGATACGCAGGAGGGGATTGCTGCGGCTCGCACTGCAGATCTGCTTGGAGACGATCCGCAGGCGAGTGAACTCATCCGGCGGGTGACGTCGAACGATCCGGACGAACGCATGCCGCCGGTCGACTCGAATCTGTCACTGACGACCCAGCAGATCGACTTGCTCAAGCAATGGATCGCAGAGGGAGCCGACGGCGGTGCCCACTGGGCCTATGTCCCCCCCGTTCGACCAACCCCGCTTGCGGTTTCGCAACCCGCTTGGACACGTGGCGCAATCGATCGGTTCATCCTGGCACGGTTGGACACGGAGGGACTGTTTCCGTCACCCGAAGCCGAACGCACGCGGCTGTTACGTCGGGTCACACTTGATCTCACTGGCGTGCCACCCACGATCGCCGAAATCGATGCGTTCGTTGCAGACGACTCGCCCGATGCCTATGAGCGGGTCGTTGATCGACTGCTTGCGTCTGCTCGCTACGGCGAGCGGATGGCTTGGGAGTGGATGGATGCGGCCCGGTATGCAGACACGAGCGGCTTTCAGGGTGATCCCGAAAGAACCATGTGGCCGTGGCGAGACTGGCTCGTGGGAACCCTCAATGCGGGACAACCATTTGATCAGTTCACGATCGAACAACTGGCTGGCGACCTTCTGCCCGACGCGACGATCGACCAGCGGATCGCAACCGGGTTCTGTCGCAACAACATGCACAACGGCGAGGGAGGCCGCATTCCGGAGGAGACACGCGTCGAGAATCTGTTCGACCGTGTCGAGACGCTGGCGACTATCTGGCTTGGCTCGACATTCACCTGTGCACGCTGTCACGACCACAAGTACGATCCGTTCACTCAGCAGGAGTACTATCAACTGTACGCTTTCTTCAACAGTACGACCGAAGAGGGAGGCAACTTCCGCGGCGGTCGCATCCCCCCGACGATGCAGGTGCCGACGGAAGAGGAGACAGCCGAACTGGCCAAGCTCGATGCAACATTGCAGGAGCAGACGACAGCGCTCGCCGAGTGGGAACAGTCGCATCGCAATGACCTCTTGCCGACAACCGAGTCATCTGAAACCGACGAGTCTGATGAAGCATCACAGGTCATTCCTGATAGCGTTCGCGAGGCACTCGGCAAGCCGATCAACGAGCGGTCAAACGAACAGTTGCAGGCAGTGATCGATCACTACAAGGAGTCGCAGGCGGAGTTCATTGAGCAGTTGGCGTCGTTCAAGGAGACACGTGATCGTCGGAACAAGGTCAACGACCGCATCGTGCAGGTGATGGTCATGGACACGCGCAACGAACCTCGCGACACGTTCATCCTCGACCGGGGATCCTACAACAAGCCGGGCGAACAGGTCGCCGCTGCTGTTCCTGCCTCACTGCCCGCGCTTCCAGTGGATCAACCAACAAACCGGCTCACACTCGCCCATTGGCTGGTCGATCCGCAGCACCCGCTCACCGCTCGTGTCACTGTCAACCGCGAGTGGCAACGCTTCTTCGGCAAGGGGCTCGTCGGCACGGTTGAGGATTTCGGCTCACAAGGCGATCCGCCGACGCATCCGTTGCTGCTCGACTGGCTCGCCACCGAACTCATCCGCACCGATTGGGATATCAAAGGACTGCATCGACTGATCGTCACCAGTGCGACGTACCGGCAGACCTCCCGCGTCTCGCCCGAGTTGACCGAGCGTGATCCGGGCAATCAGTTGCTCGCCCGGGGACCCCGGTACCGCATGCCGTCATGGATGCTGCGGGATCAGGCACTGGCGATCAGTGGACTGCTCAACGACACGCAAGGCGGGCCGTCGGTCAAGCCGTATCAGCCAGCCGGTCTGTGGGCCGAAGCGACCTTCGGCAAGAAGCAGTACGACCAGGATCACGGAGCGGCCCTCTATCGCCGCAGCCTGTACACCTACTGGCGACGCATCGTCGGGCCACCAATGTTCTTCGACGCGGCCAAGCGGCAGACCTGCGAAGTCAACGCGGTCCGCACGAACACGCCGTTGCAAGCACTCACCACGATGAACGACATCACGTTCGTCGAAGCGGCCCGCGCAATGGCCCAGCGAGTCCTCCTCGATGCGGACGAGACCGACGAGTCAGCAGTCACGCTCGCCTTCCGCCTCGCTACATCCCGTCACCCCACCGATGAAGAACTCACCGTCCTGACGACGCGATTGCAGGCACTTCGTGAGCACTACGTCTCCAATCCGGACGCCTCAAACGAACTGCTCGCCGTCGGCGAGTCCTCCCGCGACAAATCCCTCAACATCACCGACCACGCCGCGATGACGAGCCTGTGTTTGTTGATCCTCAACCTCGATGAAGTATTAACGAAAGAGTGAAAGGGGTCAAAGAGCGAAAGGGGTCAGGCACCATTTCGCCGTCTATGTCCTCAGTGGCTGGAAGTCCACACATGCGAAATGGTGCCTGACCCCGTCATCTCAAGAGTCGATTGGAAGGATAATGATGGCAAGTGAGGCATGGCGAGATCTCAAAGTTGGTGATCGAATTCGCATCGTCCGCATGCCCAGCGATGCTGACAAATCTGGCTATTTTTTCGCTGAAGAGACAAGAGAACTCTATGAGAAGCTGATTGCCAGAGGGAATGCCCAACGCATCTACGAGATTGATGAATGGGGTTTGCCTTGGATCGATTGCCGATTCAAACTTCCGGACGGTCAGTGGGAGCATCATCTCCTCGCTGTGAATGACGATTCATGGGTACGCGTCAAAAGCCGTACCTGACGATTTCTTTATCCCATTTGTCTTTGACGAAAACCCATGAACCCAATCCTTGACGCACACGTCTTGCAGACACGCCGGCAGTTGCTTGGCCGTTCGGCGAACACGCTCGGTGCGATGGCGCTCGCCTCGCTGCTCAACGATGACGCGAAGGCTGACGCCACGGCGACCGGTGGACTGGCTGATCTGCCGCATCACTTTCCGAAGGCGAAGCGGGTGATCTATCTCCTGCAGAACGGGGCTCCGTCGCATTCGGATCTGTTCGATCACAAGCCGAAGATGCTCGAATGGCATGGTAAGCAGATCCCTGATGAAGTGCAGGGTGGCAAGCGGCTCAGCACGATGACCTCCGGGCAAACCGAGCGACCCGTGCTCAAGCCGTTGGAGCCGCTGCGGCAACGCGGCGAGAGTGGGGCATGGGTGTCGGACCTGCTGCCGCACACCGCGGCGATCGCTGACGACCTGTGCTTCATCAAGAGCATGCACACCGAACAGGTGAATCATGCCCCGGCCATCACGCACTTGATGTCGGGGTTCGAGCGGCCCGGTCGGCCGAGTATGGGTGCGTGGCTGACGTACGGACTCGGCAGCGACTCGCAGGAACTGCCCGGCTTCGTGGTGATGACGTCCCGCGACAAGGAAGCCAGTTGCGGGCAGATCTTCTACGACTACT
>JAGQPX010000250.1 GCA_020426505.1 Planctomycetaceae bacterium
TGTCCGAAAAACCCGAAGCACGTCAGATCACTTTTGCCGTGACGAAGGCGGGCTCGACTATGCGGTGTTCACCTTAAACGACAATGAATGCAAACTGCTTCAACAAAACGGCATCAAAACATTCCCGTTCCGCGACAATCCACTCAGCGTAACAAGCTTTGACCGCCATTTCATCGTTGGCTTTCCGCATGAACACACCGATTCCGAACGATCAACGACGCAGGCTGGCGTTGGCCTAAAACCTGTTTGCGTCCCAGTATGTCCAATAGCGGATTGCCCACAAGCAAACGGTCGTCTCGCGTTTGAAATTGTCGACAAAGGTGAATTACAAAGCGTCGTTGGCCTAAGTGGCGGTCCAGTATTTGGCATCAATCACGATGGTGACCAGTTAATGGTATACTTGGTTGCGATACAAAGCGCGTGGGACAAGGCGTCGACAGCGTTTGCCTGCTCGATCGAAGATGTGTTCATCGACTGGAAACAACATCTCGAAAGCCAAAATACAAATCGATGAACGGGAAGGCTCTGCGCAGTCGGTCCTGAAGTCAAGGTCTTTGCTGCGCCGCCTTACCTCAGACGTTCGATGGCAATACGGATTATAGGCCCACACAATGGTACTCGATCGATTGCCCACCAATGACGAGATACTAGCAAGCACTTCCCAATACTTGCTTGATGGATCCCAATTTGATGCCGCGACCGTCTTGCTCTCGTGCACTCTCTCGGTGGATGAATTCAAGCCGAACACTGCTGGTGGGCCAACTGCACTTGTATCAGTTCGTGGCCCAAGAACGGTGTACGATGCATTCACATCCGCGGTCAGCTATGACCAGAGTCGCGAGGAATTCTTGCAGTTTGGTCCGAATGAGCCGTGGGAACGGGATGAAAAACACGAGCACTCGTTGCAACTGATTTCCGAAATCGAATCTGCACTCCTCGCAATTCTTCCAGCCCCAATCAAACGTGTCGACGTTGAATACCGAGTGCAACTGCTTGAACTCGATGAAGAATGGCGGGAACAGTTGCTTGAAATCGCTCGTGGTCAGTCAATTCACAATCAGGCAGTTGGCGCTGACCGAGTTGTCACTTGGATGAATCATCGGTTCCGATCCCAAACAGAAGTCCGCGTGGCCAAAGCTCTTGACGATGCAAAGGCCCTCTTCTTTCCAAACTGCAAAGCGAGACTTGGTGTGTCTGAACGCATCAACAAGGAACCGGATTTTTTGGTGTTCCATTCGGGCAATTGGGGGATTCTCGAAGTTGATGGGCCACACCACACATCAGCGGCGGTTGATCATGAACGCGATCGTTTGTTCAAGCATCATGGCATCCAACTGATCGAGCACTTTGATGCCGCAGAATGCTTTGAGAACGCACAGGGTGTTGTGAAGAAGTTCCTCTATCTGCTTGCCCGCTCATGACAAAGGCCATCTAAGGTAGGCGTTACCAGAGATAAGAAGGCGGCAAGACTCTTGAGGCGTCCAGATCACCGGTCCGGCAGTCGTCACGCGAGGTTCAAACGCGATGAGGCAGTGAGCCGTGAATTGAACCGGAGCGGACCGTGATGGACCCGCCCCGGCGGTGGATGAAGGGGAGTTACTCGTTGTTCTCCGTGGTGGTTCGCAGGACGATCTTGCCGTCGAGCGGGACGCAGTCGAGCTGGAGGTTGAAGCCCTGGCCGTCGGCATGCGTCCAGGCAGAGCCGATGCGGGTCCAGAAGCTCTTGCGTCCTTCGCGGTCACGGACCTGATAAGCCGTGTGGCTCGGGGACTTGTTGCCTCCGGTGGTGGGATGGGTGTTCGTGTCAGTCATGTCTTGTCTCCTTTGTTCGTTTCGATTGAATGCTCTCGGCCGCGCCCATCGCGACCTTGACGGCACCTCACCCCGCAGCCGCTTGAGTCGGGGCGAAGCGCAGCCGTCCAGTCAAAAATTGGGGGCGACCTTCAGGGGGAGCCGATTTTTTGCTGGACGGGACCGACGGCGGCTTGAGGGTGCCCAGTCAACGGTTCGTGTGGGGGCAGGACGAATTGAGCAAGCTGTTGAAAACGAAGGAGACACTTGGGGAGCTGACAGACGATCGCTCCCGCTCACCGGATAATCGGTGCCATCCCATGACACGGCGGGACAATGGTCCGCGTTAACGATTCTTAAGAGATTCGGGGCGTACAATGACGCATGCTGCGCATCATCCAAAGCACTGGGGTCGATCGAGCGAAGAGCTACTACTCGACGTCCGATTACTACCTCGACGGAGAACAGGAACTCCCCGGCCAATGGCGGGGGGAGGGGACACGTCGTCTCGGCCTCACAGGAGAAGTGCAACGGGCCGATTGGGAAGCGCTCTGCGAAAACCGGAATCCGACAACCGGCCAGCAACTCACGCTCAGACAGAACGAAAATCGAACCGTCGGCTATGACTTCAACTTCCACGTCCCCAAGAGCCTGTCACTTCTATACGGCATGACGCGGGACGAACGGCTGCTCGATGCGTTCCGGGATGCAGTCAACGGCACAATGCGGGACATGGAAGCCGAGATGCAGACACGAGTCCGCAAAGGAGGCAAACAGGAGAACAAGCTGACCCGCAACATGACCTGGGGTGAGTTCATCCACTTCACGTCGAGACCAGTCGACGGCCTGCCGGACCCGCATCTGCATGCTCATTGCTTCGTCTTCAACGTAACCCATGACGAGGAAGAGCAGGCCTGGAAGGCGGGCCAGTTCCGAGACCTCAAGCGGGATGCTCCCTACTTTGAGGCCGTGTTTCATTCGCGACTGGCCAGTCGTTTGAGCGACTTGGGCCTGCCGGTCAGTCGCACGAAACAAGGTTGGGAACTGACGGGGATCACGCCCGAACTGGTGCAGAAGTTCTCTCGCCGCACGGCCCTGATTGAGGAACAGGCAGAAAAACTCGGCATCGACAACCCCGAACTCAAGTCGCATCTGGGTGCACGCACGCGTGACCGCAAGGAAAAGAACCTGACACTCGACCAGTTGCAGGAGTCCTGGCGGAGCCGGATGACGGATCAGGAGTGGACCTCGCTGGAGACGTTGGAACGGCGGATCGGGGGGAGTGCCCAGCCACAGGATGGAAACGCCGCCGAGCGTGCGGTCGAGCATGCCCTGAGTCATGAGTTTGAACGCAAGTCGATCGTCCCCGAACGCAAGGTGCTGGCGACGGCCCTCAAACAGGCCGTCGGACAGTCGACCGTCGATCAGGTGCTGCATCAGGCCGAACGGAGTAAATTGATCGTGGGCGAGCGGCAAGGTCGCCGCATGGCGACCACGCGGGACGTGCTCCTGGAAGAACGCAAAGTGGTCGAATTCGCCCGACGTGGACGGGGAACCTGCAAGCCGTTTGTGGGAAAGCGAAGTAACTTCAAACGGGAGTGGCTCAATGCGGATCAGCAGCGAGCGGTCCGACATGTGCTGGAGTCCCGTGACCGGGTCCAGATCATCCGGGGAGCTGCCGGGGTGGGCAAGACGACCCTGCTCAAGGAAGCTGTGGAGACGATCGAAGAGACGGGAACCCAAGTCTACGCCTTCGCCCCGTCAGCGGATGCCAGCCGGGGCGTGTTGCGGAGCGAAGGCTTTGAAGCGGAGACGGTTGCGCGTCTGCTCGTCGATGAGCAGCTGCAATCCAAAGTCGCCGGTCAGCTGCTGCTGATCGACGAAGCGGGCCTGCTCGGCATGAAGACCATGCGGCAAGTCTTTGAATTGGCAGAACAACTCGACGCACGAGTCCTGCTCAGTGGCGACTGGCGACAACATGGCTCGGTCGAGCGGGGAGCTGCCCTGCGAGTATTGGAAGAGGAGGCAGGCATCGTCCCCGCTCAGGTAAAAGACATCCAACGTCAGCGGGGTGCGTACAAAGCCGCCGTGAAAGCCCTCAGCGAAGGCCGGGCGGCGGAAGGCTTCGATCGTCTCGACGACCTCGGCTGGGTCCACGAGGTGCCGGACGAGGAGCGGGACCAGCAACTCGCACGAGACTATGTGGGGGCCGTCCTCAAGGGGAAGACGGCACTGGTCGTCTCGCCGACGCACGCCGAGGGGGATCGGATCACATCGTCCATTCGCCGTTCGTTACAGGTCGCGGGCCGACTCAAGGGCGAAGAGCGGACCTTCGATGTCTTGCAGAACTCGTACCTCACTGAAGCCGAGCGGAGCGACCGCGTGAACTTTCGCACGGGTGACGTGTTGCAGTTCCATCAGAATGCCAAAGGCTACACACGGGGCCAGCGGATGAGGGTGCAGGATGTCGAAGTGTTGCCCCTCGATCAGGCACAGCGGTTTCAGATGTTTCGTGCCCGTACCATTTCACTGGCAAAGGGGGACACGATCCGCATCACCCACAACGGCCAGACGGCGGACGGCAAGCATCGTCTCAACAACGGCTCGCTGTATCAGGTGCAGGGCTTCGACGAGCAGGGGAACATCCGCCTCAACAACGGCTGGCTCATCGGCAAGCACTTCGGCCACTTCACTCATGGTTATGTGGTGACGTCGCACAGTTCGCAGGGGAAGACGGTCGATGAAGTCTTCGTCGGCCAGTCGAGCGAGTCGTTCCCCGCCAGTTCGCGAGAGCAGTTCTACGTGAGTGCTTCACGGGCACGGCAACGGGTCACGATCTACACCGACGACCGCGACGCGTTACGGGACGCGATCGGCCATACGGATGACCGACTCTCCGCTTCTGCGTTCGTGAATGGTGCGACACCACGACCGGACCTGACACGACAAGACATCGCACGTCGTACCGCTCAGCGGCAACAGCCAGAGTCCGTCAGCCCCGATTTGAAAGAACAACGCCAACGGGAAGAAGAGGTACAAAATGTCCGATAGCCTCCTGGACAAATATGTGGGACGTCGCAAAGAGAGCGACCCGTCTCCCGTTATTCCCGAAGCTGAAGGGGACGAGGACTGCGGCGCGTTCGGCTGGCTACGGGGTGTTCGCGACCGGGCCGTCATGCTTGAACTGCGTCACAAAAACGGTTGCATCTCAGCCTTCGGCTATGCCTGGCTTGATGCGGTCGAGTTCGATCCCTCGACCGGCCTGACGCTTCGTTTCTCCGGCAGGACGGTCAAGATCAGCGGACGAAACCTGAATGCGGAGGCCCGGCCGATGATCCGGCTCGTCGATGGCATCATACGACACCGCGTCTCCTGGATTCGTGAAGCGGACGGCTCCGCCGGTCTAGTTGCAGGCAAGGACGCGGTCCTCATTGAGGAGATCGAGATTGAGTGACGACACGAGGAATTCGGCTTGCGCCGCTCCCCCACGTCTGGTAGCATTGGATTCGCACCGAATTCAATGCGAAAGGAAACTGGCATGCTCAACCTGGAAAACGGCATCGACTCGCTCACAAACTTCAAACGGCAAACGTCCGAGTATCTCGACCGGCTGCACGAGACGGGGGAGCCGATGGTGCTGACCGTCAACGGCAAGGCCCAGGTCGTCGTCCAGGATGCGGCGGCTTATCAGAAGCTGGTCGAGGCCGCCTCCCGAAGCGAGCGAGAGGAAACGCTCGCCGCCATCCGTGAAGGACTGGCCGATGTCCGGGCGGGACGGACCAAACCGGCTCGCACCGCATTGAAAGCCCTGGCCAAGAAATACGGCATCGACCCTGACGAAAAATGAGCGTGCAATACCGCGTCAGAATGTCCGACAAGGCCCTGCAGGATGCCGACGACGTCCTGCGGTGGTTTCAGGAGCAGCGGGCAACGTCAGCCGGTGCCCGCTGGTATCAGCAACTGCTGGCGAAGATCGGGACGTTGGAACAGCGACCCGAACGATGCGGTCTGGCCTTGGAAGCCGAAGACCTCGGGCTGGAGCTACGCGAACTGCTGTTTGGTCGCCGCCGGGGGATGTACCGGATTCTGTTTGTGATCGAAGGGAGACGGGTCGAGATTCTCCGCATCCGGCACTCCGCCCGTGACACGTTGTCGCCGGGCGATGTGTGAGCCGGATGCAGTCATCATTGTGCGATCACTTGCGGTTGCAGACTGTGCAGGTAATCGACCGCCTTGCTGGCGTGCGACGCTGCGGTGAAGATGGCCCGTTTGTCCTGCTGCAAGACTTGCAGCCACGAGTCGATGTAACTGGCATGGTCCTCGCGGACCTCCGGCGTCACGCCTAGATCAGCACACAGGAAGGCAGCTCCCAACTCGGCCACGAGTTCTTCCATTGCGTAGCCAGCATCGCCGAAGCGTTTGCGTCCCAAGTCCCGATCGAGCCGGGACGGATGCCGTGTGAAATGCGTCAATTCATGCAGCAAGGTTCCAGCGTGAGATTCCGCATCCCGGAACGTTGGCAACGGCGGCATCTGAATATAATCCCCACCGATGGCGTAGTAAGCACGGGTTCCACCCGTGCGAACCTCCGCCCCGGTCTCCGCCACAAACGATGACACCCGTTCCACCGGTTGCAGATCATCACGGGGTGTCTCGGCCAATTCCGAGTACCGTTCCGGCAAACCCTCACACTGTTCCGCATTGAACACCGTATACTGCTTGAGGAAGGGAATCGTCTCCTCGATCTCCTGACCGTCGGTGCCGGTCTCCGTCTTCTGGAAACTGCTGGCATAGACGACGGTCGAGCCTTTCTCTCCCTTGCGAACGTGTCCCCCCAACTGCTTCGCCTGCTGAAAGGTCAGCCAGTAGGGACAGGCCAGCCCCCGCTGCTCTGCCTCAGCCCACAGCATGAGAATGTTGACGCCGTGATACGGTTCTCCGTTATGCCGCAAGGGTCGTGTGATGCGGCCTGCCGCATACTCGGCCTGCCACGGTCGATGCCACGGACGCACCCCACGGGTCAAGTCCGCAATGATCTTGTCGGTCACTCGTGTGTAAACGTCGGTTCTCTGTGTCGTGGTGGTCATGTTGGCTGCTCCTCGTCGAAAAAAGAAATGGCGAAAGTCCCGCTGAGCACAAGCTCTGCTTGGGCGGCAACGGGAACGCCGTCCCCCAAGCGGGGGGGAGTGCAGTCAAGGACTGCCGACGCGGAGGGCACCGGTCTGCACGAAGAGCAGCGCAGGAAGACCGGGAGGCAGCCGCACAGGCAGCGCGGCCCCGATCCTTGACGGCACGGGGGGCACGCCCCCCACTTACT
>JAGQPX010000251.1 GCA_020426505.1 Planctomycetaceae bacterium
ATAGACTTAACGGAGTAGTGCTAGCCACGCCCAACCAGTTCCTGACGTACTCTCAAGCGAACCTACACCAGATCCATTGTCTCGAGTTCTCCGTCTTTCGAGCCTTGAAGATTATCGAGCATTCAGGTTTTCGATAACGCCCAGATCATTATCTGCCATCCAGCAAAACGATCCCCTGAAGAAAATCACGACGTGATATTCCAAACGCGTCATTTAGCTGCCTGTCAGTCATTCGTCTCATCCTGCTCCAAATTCGTCCACAGTAGGGAGCCGATCTTCCTTCAAACCAGAAGTCACACATCGGTACTACCTACGATGGTGACCAAGACACCAAGTTCCAACAGATCCCCTCGAAATCGTTCAATCGTGCTTTGGACTGATTTCGGCCACGAGAAAATAATTGTAATGGCTGCCATGTGGTCCTTCTGCACCCAGAAGGTAGAGCTTGTTCTGCACGACAACTGCGCCCGGATCGTTGAAGACGGCTCCCGGAGGGAGCGTTCCGTCCACCCGCAACCAGATGTCGTCGCGGCAATCGTAAGCCCAGACAAGATCCGACCATGTCACTTCACTGGTGGACGGCGATGCTGACGCGGTTATCCCGCCAGCGATCATTGCGTATCGATCGGCATACAAGCCAGCTTCCCAACCGGAAATAGCGAGTGGGGGCGGTGACATCTCCCGCCAACGATCCGAGCGAGGATCGTATCTCCAGGTTTCCTGAATCCGCCTGGCTGTTCCTTCTTCGGTCCAATTCAGACCGCCAAAAAGGTAGAGATGGCCATTGTTGGAGACGGAAGCTGACCAACCACGGCCACCCGAAGGGATCTTGGAGCGAACCTGCCAACCTCGATCGGGTTGAGTCAGATCGAACACTTCGGTCGTGTCTCGAATCGTGCGATGGCTGTACCCCATTTCTTCAATGTCGTACTCATTTCCACCTGCCACAACGAGCAGAGATCCGATGTTGCCCGTGGCCGTGTGAGTTCTTGGGACGTTGAGAGAACTATGGATCTTCCAGTTTGGTGCTTCGCCTGAGAGATCAAGGACGGCACACTCGCCATAGGCTCGATACGGCGGCATTCTTCCCTTCGAGATTTGACCTCCACCCACAACGAAAAACATCGACTGATGGACGACGCCTCGTGTGTACTCACGACGCACAGGCAGGTGAGAAAGTTGCGTCCAGCTGCCACTGCCAGAATCGAATGACCATGCCCACCGCGAGGTGCGGCGTGAGGCCGGGTCATCCGTTTCATCGCCTCCGGGAATAAATCCACCTGCGACATAAATCGATTGGCCATTTGTCGACATGGCAACCCCACTGATTCCCGCGTAGGGACCTTGTTCAACCCACGGGAGCCGTCGAGTCGACCACGAAATGGAACCGAAATTCGGCAACTTCTTGTACTCCGGCGGTGGCTTGTCGGACAACGGTGGAGCGACGGTTACACCTTCTTTGGGTGGGGCGACATCTTGCGGTAGCGCCGAGTCGTTTGCGGCGACCACATGGCTGAAACTGAGGACTAACAAGATGGCATTCAAGACCGGACTTCGCATGAGCGACAAACCTTACGTGGAGGACGACGCCGACCCGCACTGCTAGATGGTTCCAGCATTCAAGTTCGTGGACGGGTTGTCAATGTCTCAGCCGTCTGACACCGCTGGGGTGTAGGAACGAGAGACTGGGGATGGTTCACAGCCCGATTCACAAATCTGCGACGGGCTACGGATTCGGCGGTCTGCCGGAGGCACTATTGAAGATGCATTCGCTGGAGCACTCCCTCTGGGGCGCATGCTCTTATATCCCTTTCGGCAGCATGAACGCAATCACATCTGACAATTCTTTCGCTGCGTCGTTCCGATGTGGAGAGTGGTCTCGTTCGATTGACCAATGCTAACGCCCGCATGAATTAGATCCTGAAAACTCAAGCAACCGCGGAGTGCTCGTCATGTGTGCGAACGGTAATGGCTTGAATGGCCCTTGTGGCATCATCCCATGTCATTGGACGAGCACGGAATCCGGTGGTGAAGAATCAATCAGGAGTGTTGAACGATCACATGCGTTTACGAGGTGCGGTGTCCTCATGAGATCGCTCGATGGGCATGTGGCGCGTGTTGTCTGTTATCACTTCTACAACGCAAACGCGCAGGGTCATCAGTGGTGTTGTGGGCTCTCCTCGACAGTCCACGGAGCTCGTCTGCAAGCACTGTGAACCGTCTCCACCATCGGCAGATGGGTTTGGGGAAATTCATCGGAGGCAGGACGGCGTGGTCCGACTCCTCTGGAATTGATGCGTGGCGGTCACAATTCGCGGTGTGTAGGCGCGGCGTGTTGGATATTGCGAACTCAGTATGATGAGTCTTGCGAGAGTCAGTGTGGTGCAATGGTGGATATCATCTGTATTCAGAGTGGGCATTCGCATGACCACATCTTGACGGAAGATTTCTTCGAAATCGTTCAAGATTGAACAGCCATGTTCATTCCGGACGGCTGATTCCAACATGTGGCCACAAAAATTGCCGATGTCGATGGCCGGGTGTCCCTGAGAGTAGAGATCGAGGTCGACCAGCCAGAGTCGATCGCCGTCGACGAGAATCTGATCGGGATGAAAATCGCGATGAATGCCGCATGCGGGATGGTCACTCATGTTGGCGACAGCGTCGTGGCATCCCTCCAGGATCTCGTAAACCGTTCCAGACAGAGAGGGGTGCTTTTCTGCGACCACTGGTAGACTTTTGGTGAGGATGGCCAACTCATCGTCGAAGGACCAACATCGAGATGTGGGGACGTTTGTTTCGTGAAGCTTTTGAAGTGCTTCGGCAATGCGTGGGGCCAGAGATAACCCCTCGACGCGACCGACCAATTCGGTGACCACTTGCCCTGGCACCTTCTCTTGCAGCCACATGTGCAGGTCGGGGATTGTCCCGAGTGTGCGGGGGACACTGATGCCGTCGCTTGCGAGATCATCAAAACCCGTATTCCACAAGGCTTGCTGGATTGAATAGCTGTGCTTGTCGAGCCCTTTTGCTCGCACCTTGCCGAGAAGGGATCGGCGACGCGCGATGGTCGATGACACGGACGACCTCAATGCATATTCGATCAGGCATCGGCGCCCCGGTTTGTGCTTGACGACCCGTACGGATTCGACATCGAAGTTGCCTAACTCGTCACTCAGTGCCGGTGAGGATGTCCGCAGGTATTCGGTCATTGAACGAGGATCGAGTGCCTCGCTCAACATGGGCATTGCGGGATCGGGAGAGATCGGCTGCGGCGAACGGCCTTTCGACAGGCCGCCGTCAGGACGAATGCGGGGGGCCCTCGTGCTCGGGAGCACATCGCGTTCAATTCGGTCAATGAGGTGCAGCATCTTTTGTGGCCAGTTGGGAAGTCTGAGTCGGAACGGACGGTCAATCAGCAACAAACGGGCAATCGCGAGATGCGGTGTGATTTCTGCTGGGTGAGTGTCGATCGGGGACTCGCGATAGGCAGAGACAAATGCCTTGATGCACCGATCAACTGAGTTCGGCTCAAGTTCACCCGCAACCGCCAACCATTCCAAGTGTGCAATCCAGCTTGCCACATCGGAGTGCGGGCAGCCAATTGAAAGATTGTCGAAGTCGATCAGCGTTGCGTGATCGTCGCTCAGGACCACCTGGTCCGCATGAAAGTCTCCGTGAATCATCGATGTCCGTTCAGGTTGTGAAGTCAACTGTCGTTCAAGGACCGGCAGGAGCGAACACATACGAGCGGACAGCTCGGGGACGAGATGATTGAGGTTGTGAGCCAGAGAGCGGATGCGGTTCAGTTGCCCATGTGACGTGTTGGTGCGATAGAGGGTGGATGGTTCGGCGTGCAATCGCGCAAGTACAACTGCGGTTCGCTCGATGTCCATTTCTGTCGCGGTGCCTGATCGCAAGAGGTCTCCAAGAGTGTGCCCCTCAACCCACGGCCATACGATTGCGTGATGCTGCGTCGATGCTCCGAGAGTGTGAAGGGAACGATGATCTCCGGTACGCATGACGGCATCAAATCGCGGCTTCGAATAACACTTGAGAACGCCGACCGGACCGAGCTTCGCTGTCAGTTTCCCGACGAAGCGACGTTCCGGGTTGTACCGCAGTTCGGTAATGCGAGCTGGCCAGTGTTCGGGAGAATCGGGAAGAAGTTCTCGAAGCAGCTTGCGTTCCCCGTGACGATAGGCCAGTCGCCTCAGTGATCGCAGTTGTGGGTCATCATGTCGTTGAAAGGCAATCACTGACATTGATGGATGAATGATTGGAGGCTGACCCTGCCCGCGACGGTGCTTCACATGTGTTTGCAAGCGTTTCCACTTTTCGACAGCTGAGTGTCCAAAGCACTTCACTGCGAAACTCAACGGCAGGCCATGCTGTTCAGCCCGAAAGCTGACGAGGCAACTCCTGCCCGGCTTGTAGCGAATGAACGTGCTTGTGACCGACTGTCGATCAATGTCATCCCAGTTCTCCGAGATCCAATCAGCAATCGATCGTTCGTCAAGTGCGAAGGATAGCCCCGGAATCTGCGGGTCGCGACGGATGAATTCTCGGTCAGCGTCAGACAGCATGGGAGAACGTCTTCAATGAATCAGGTTGCGGGGATCAAGTGGGAATGACAACAGGCTGCTGGCAACGATCTGCACTCAAACATTCTGGCGAGGTCGTCAGTCCCGCTTGATTGAGACGCAGCACTTCATCGGCCAGGCAGAGCAGATCCTGATCGTGAGTGATCAGGAACGTTGTGCGATCGGTCGACAGGCGATCGAGTGCCTCGATGACGGTCTGTTTGTTTTCAGTGTCCAACCCCGTTGTTGGTTCATCGAGCAGCAGAATGGGGGTCTGCCGGACAGCTGTGCGTGCGATGGCGAGTCGCTGCCGTTGTCCACGAGACAGGGTGACTCCACGCTCGCCGGGGATGGTGTCATAACCATCGGGGAGGGCCATGATGAAGTCATGAGCGTTGGCGAGTCGGGCAGCCGTCTCGATTTGCTCTTCGGTGGCTTCGGTCCCGCAGCGGATGTTCTCTCGCAAACTTGTGGCAAAGACGATGCTGTCCTGAAGCACGACGCCGATCTGCCGACGAAGTGAGTCGACCTTGAATTGACGGATGTCTTCGCCATCGACCAGGAGCCGTCCCACTTGAGGTTCGTACAGTCGCATGAGCAGACTGATGAGCGTCGACTTGCCGATGCCCGACTCGCCGACGATGGCAATGCGGCGACCGGGACCAACATCGAGGTCGACCTCCCTCAACACGGGACACCCAGCGACGTATGCAAACGACACCTGCTCGAAGGTGACACGTCCCTCAAAACTCGGAGCTTCAACGGCATCCGGGCCATCCTGCACTTCAGGTGTCTGTTCGAGGAGTTCGACGACTCGCTCCCCGGCTGCGGCAGCCTTGGCGAGGCGTCCACTGAACTTGGCGAAGTCACGAGCCGGTCGAAATGCCCGCTTCAGATACGTCAGAAAAACGACCAGTTCACCCGGCGAGAGCTGACGTGAGAGCACGAGGCCGCCGCCGTACCAGACGACCAGAG
>JAGQPX010000252.1 GCA_020426505.1 Planctomycetaceae bacterium
GCATCGACGCCGGCGACCTCGGCGCGGGTCACTCGGTGACTGCGCTGTACGAGATCGTCCCCCCCGACGCCCTGCCGGTGCAACGACCGAACGAACCAAACGTCGACCCACTGAAGTACCAATCCGCGGAAAGCAAAGGCGCTTCAACGCCCGATCCAGACTCTGACCCCCCAACTGTTAACTCTCAACTCTCTTCCGATTTGCCTCCTGCCTCTGAAGAACTAAGGTCCCTGTTTAACCTTCTCGTGGAGGAACGTCAGTTGCTGGAAGAGTACGGTGCCGAACATCCCAAAGTCATTGCTGTCCGGAAGAAAATTGAAGAGACCAGACGACGTCTTCAAAAACTTGGAGTGAATAAAGCAATCTCTCGCACAGCCTCTCCCGAACTACTCACCGTCAAACTACGCTACAAGCCGGCGCTCCCCGTTGGGTCGCGGCTAAGCGAGACGGTGACTGATGAGAGCGTCAAACTCGAGTTCCCGTTGGTCGATGATACCGACAAACAGGCACCCTCGAACAATCTCAACTGGTCCGCCGCCGTCGCCTCGTTCGGCATGCTGCTGCGGAATTCGTCTTATCGCGGCAACGCCACGTTCGACGCAGTCCTCGAACTGGCCCGCGACGCGATGGACGACGACCACAGCGGTCAACGTGCCGAGTTCATCGACATGGTCCTCAAAGCCCGGCAACTGCACCGACAGTCGCACGGCACAGACTCACCCCCGCCACTCGAACTCTCATCCCTCGAAGCCCGCCGCAAGGCCTCACTCGACGGACGCTACGATGACCTCTTGGACAAGATCCAACGTCCCGAGGACTTCAAACAGTACGGAGCCTTCCACAACCGAGGCTGGTGGACCGGCCCCCAAGACGCCGACGAAAAAGGCTTCCCCGCCGGCTACTGGGTCTACGTCTACCCCCACTGGTACGTCTGGAGCGAGACGGTTGGTACTGATACCGACGAAACCCCGTCCCGCTGAAGCACCGCCCCCGGACGACTCAATTCATCCGGGGCGATTCCTTGTCAGACAGCTCACCAAACAACCCGTTGACAGCCACGAATCCCAGTCATAGATTGATCGAATGGCCGTGCTGATGAAGCCAGCCATCCGTCCCCGTGGCTCAATTGGATAGAGCGTCGGCCTCCGGAGCCGAAGGTTGGAGGTTCGAATCCTCCCGGGGATACTCACTCAAAGCGAATTGAGCAAAGCCTTTAGCTTGGACAGCTCCTCCGGAGAGAGCTTGTCGGAAGTCTCATGTCCCCCCAGTAATCCCCCCACAAATGAGTTGGGGGACGTTTGAGCAGACATCTGAGCTGCCACTTCCGCAGCAGCAGACTGTGCTGACCGCATCGCACCGTAGTAGCGTTCGGTTGTGGCGAAGTCGCGATGACGCATGATGACCTTGAGAGTCTCCGCTGAGACTCCGACGTTGATGAGCCTTTGGGCGCACCCTCGTCTGAGGTCATGAGCACTTGCGTACTTCACCTTTTGATATGTCCGATGGTCCGGCTGTTGGACGATGATGCCAGCTTCCTTGCCGATGATGGCTGTGATCCGGCCAACGCGTTCCTTCGTCAAACGGCGAAGAGTACGACGCGCACCATGAGAGTGGTGCTTTGTGGCTCGGCGTCTGATTGATCGGATCTCCGAGGACGTGATCGTTCCAGTGTTGGATTGGAACTCGACGTTTCGTCGAATCCGACATTCAGACAACCATTTGCGGACAGCTGTGTCAGAGACGCCGCAAGCTGCAGCGATCGAACGGTTGCTGTACCGAGCAGTGAGTCCTTTCAAGTCATCATTCGTTGGTCGGAACCAATCGGTATCAGACTTGATTTCGTACTCAATCGGCAGCGGATCGACGACCCATTCTTTTCGGTCGCACTTCGGAACAGTCTCCAGAAGTTCCCGCAAGCCTGGGAGCATGGGGATTTCCTGGTGACGACCGTTCTTCTGTGTGGAAGGAATGACGATCGTAGGATGAAGCCATTTGCGAGACGGCCAGACCGGGTGGATGTGCCGGTCGTCATCCCAGGAAAAGTCCATGAGATCTCCGACTCGGAATCCGGATTCCCACAGCACCCTCAAAGCAAATTGCCAGGAAGGAGCCGAGAGTTCGCCGACTACTTCTGGAGTTGCATCCAGCAACCGCTCGAACTCCTCACCAGTAATCGGACGTCCTTTCATGACATCGTCCGTGTCCAGCTTCTCGACCGGCGGAATCTTGTCGATCCAGCCGTGCCGATGACAGAAACGAACAAATGCCATGACGGCCGCCATCATGCTGTTGACCGTGTTGGGTGAACGAACATCATATCGACACTCGTCTCCCGCCAGCAGTCGGTCCTGCAGGTACTCCAGCATGTCGAGCGTCATTACATCGGTCACCTGCAGGCCCTCCGACAACCCGTGGTCGTCGCGATATCCCTCGAAGATCCGTTCCGCAATGTTAAGACGAGAGACAGCATCCGTGAGCGATTTGCTGCGGACACGAGTGCTCTTGTGCTTTCGGTAACGGTCAAAGGCATCCTGCCACGTTGTTGAAGGGCGATCGCCATCATTGGGCAACCCCATGATGAGAGTGGAGGACTGAACCGCATGTGTGGCCGTGATGGCACCTCCCGATTCCACGTACTGGCCGTTGAGCAGTCGCTCACGACATTCCCGCAGAATCCGACGGGCCTCTCGGCGGTCACGTGTGCCGCAGTTTCTCCGAATCCGCTTCTTGCGGATCGGGCAGTAGAACTTGAGAACGTATCCATTCCTGTCCGACTTCTTGAGCGGACGGTTGGGGTACAGCTGTACGTTGCCAATTTCGGGCCGTCTCGGCATGTCATCATCCTTTCTGTGAATGAACAGTGCATGTGTCTTTCCTTTCTGCTTTCCGTGAAAGATGCTCAATGAGGTCCTTCCCGGTCACCCAACGCGAGTGACCGACGTTTGTGTAAGGAAGCCCCTCGTCCAGCATCTTATCCCACGTCTTCTGAGAAATCCCTAGACGCTCAAGCACCATTCGTTTGCTGTACGCTTCGCTGGCGTTGATCAATCCGATTCCGTCGCGACTTTTCATGGCGGCTCGATTCAATTTCACAAGTACGTGAGAAACCGGCGAACCCTCCCGATGAGGGCTCGCCGTGGGACCGATCGTGAGATCGGCGGGTGCGAATCAGTCGTCCAGGTTGACTTCGGCTTCGTGGCCTTCGATGTAGGCCTGGGCCAGCTGCAAGCAGCGGATGGCCTGGGGAAGCTCGCCGAGGCCGAAGGAGGACGTGTACTTCGTGTCGTCGCCGTCCTTGTAACGCTTCTGGACGTTGACGGACCGCAGCGTGCGTTTTCCACCATCGGTCTCCACGTCGCGCGCGAACACTGATGCACTGACGAAGCCGATGCGGTAAACCTGCTCCGGCTTGTTGGACTCGGACTTGTTGGACTTGGCCATGTGATTGGCTCCTCAAATGAAAGAACTGGATTCGCAAATCCCTCCCAGCAACACGCCGAAAGGGGAGTGACACTGCCACAG
>JAGQPX010000253.1 GCA_020426505.1 Planctomycetaceae bacterium
AGTCGTCCCCGTTCCCGTGTGGGTGCCAGCGTCTTGTGACGCCCGTTCTCTGAGGCGGTATGGCGTGGCAAAGTGGTCGAGTGGCAGGGTGGCAAAGGGATGAATGTTTGCAAGATCATTCCTCGTCGCGGTCCTCACCCCGGCGGCGAACTATTCTCATCCCTTTATCACTTTGCCACTTCTCACTCCGCCACTTTCTGGTCAGACGGCTCCAAAGCGGATGGTTTCACCGGCCTTCTTCGCCGGCTTGGTAGGGCGGACGACACGCGTGGACACCTGTGCCTGACTGGTGGCTGAATGCTTGGCGGCTTCTTCGACGACTTCGCCTCGCAAGACACGGACGGCTCCGGGTGCCTCGACGCCGATCTTGATGCTCCCGCGGCCCGTCTGGATGACCTTGATCACGATGTCATCGCCAATGTGAATGGTTTCAGCCTGCTTGCGAGTCAAAACGAGCATGATTGTCTCCTTCGTGAGTTGTGATCTCAGCCGTCTGTTGCTGAGTGGATTGTTGGTGGGAACTCCCAGTCCCCGATCAATGAAGCGGCTGAGTCCCCGCCTTTGTGATGCGATGGATTGCAGTCCGTGTGCCAATTAAGAGGCTGTTCATCACGATCGTGCAATGAGCGATCGCAACTCGTGTACTAGTAAAAGGAAGCGACTTATTCAGGCGTTTTGAGAATTGAGACACTCAGGAGAATCTCGCAATTTGTACCGGTCCGTTTTGGACGAGATTGCAAATCACAACTGGCAATGCTTGCAACGGCAGATTCTGCCGTTCGTGTCGATCGCCGGTGACGGGAACAATTGTGAGTGTCGGAAGATGTAAGGGACGACGAGCCGTTTGATCGTCGGTGGCCACGCCCGTATGATCCACTCCCTGTACGGATTGGGAACCGCGTTCGACAACGAAACTGTAAACAGCAATGCCTCAATTGCCGGTGGTCAACGTCGGCGTGATTGGCTTGGGAACGGACTGGCAGAGTCGATATCTGCCGGCGCTCCTCAAGATGCAGCAGCGAATACGGGTCGTCTCCGTCCATGACGACGTCGCTACCCGGGCCGAGGTGACCGCTGATCAACTCCAATCGTCGTTCGCCTCTGGTGTCCGAGATTTGCTGAACCAGACGGACGTGCGCGGTTGGCTGTACCTCGGCACGCACTGGCGGACTGACTGGCTCATCGAACAATTCGCCTCACGGGGAGTGGCCGTTTTTGTCGGGCGGGACGTCAGGACTGATGTGGATCAACTTCGTCGTTGGCATCAACGTGCAGATGATGCGGGTGTCACGGTGTTACCTGAGCTTCCACTGAGGTTCACCCCTGCGATCCTGCGTCTGCGAGAACTGATGGCAACCGATCTTGGTCCCGTGACGTCGATGAAGGTCGAGGCAGCATCGAACGGTAAGTGTGCTGCGGAAACATCTGCAATGATACAGGTCGTTGACTGTTGTTGTGCGTTGCTGCGGCGACATCTGGTCGAGGTGGAGTACGCGTCGGATCGAAACGGTGACATCAGAAGTGTGCGTCTCGCGTATCGATCCTTCCGTCAATCCGAACCAGCTGACGAACCGGTTGCTGTCGAGGTGACGTTGAATGGCTCCGGGAATGTGGTGCCCACGGCGATTCCGTCTCTGACGATTGAACTGAGGTGCCGGCGAGGGGTGGCATTGCTTTGCGGCGAGCAGAATCTCCGCTGGGAAGCGGAGGGGCACACCTCAGTTGAGAAGCTGAATGCGGACCGAAGTTCGGCAGAGGTGATGCTCGACCTGTTCGCCCGACGCGTCGTGGGAGGACTGGTTCCGGTTCCCGATCTCGCGGATCAGATACAAGCCATCGAGGACGCAAATCGTGTGATGCAGGTGTTCAGACAATGCTCTGCTGCCGATGGCCCTCAGTGACACGTGTCTCAGGCATCGTCGAGCAGGTCGACCGCCTCGAAGGCCTTTCCTTCGAGCATTTCGAGGCTCGCGCCGCCGCCTGTGCTGACGTGGCTGACCTGATCCGCGAAGCCGAGTTGCTGGACGGCTGCT
>JAGQPX010000254.1 GCA_020426505.1 Planctomycetaceae bacterium
GTGCTGGAAACACACCTTCAACCCTCGTCGCGGTTTGTCGTCGAAGAGGTGATGATCGTTGAGTTTCGTGATGTTTTGCACGCGTTTCTCTTCATTCATGGCCTCTCGGGACGCACTTCGATGTTCCACCGGATCAAACGGTCTGTTAGTCGTTGGTTGAAGTTCACGCCTTCGCGCCGCCTGCGGAGAGGTCGTCGAGGCCCGGGCGTGGAGATTCTGGAGACACGCGTGTTGCTGGCCATGCGCGTCTGGGACGGCGGGGCCACGCTCAACGACCGCTGGACCGATCCCACCAACTGGAAGGACAACATCGCCCCGGTGGCTGGTGATGATCTCGTGTTCCCCCTTGTGGGGATCAACCCAGGGGACTTGAGCACACGGAACGACTTCCCGGCCAACACGGTCTTCAACGACATCACGATTGAGGGGAACGACTATAAGCTGACCGGGAATCGCATCACCTTGAATGGCGATATTCTCCTGAACGACTCCCAAGGTGCTCGCAATACTGAGATCCATTTTGATATTCGCTTTTCGGGAGGCGATCATGAGGTGCGTTTTGACTTCGTTGCGGGGGCGAGCGAGCTTACGTTTCGTGGAGCACTGAGCAGTTTGAGTAGCGGGACGCTGTCGATTAATGCTCAGACGACGGACCCGTCGGCGCCGACAAAACGAGTGGTATTCTCGGGATCTTCGGCGAACACTTATGCGAATCCAATCTTCGTGGTTGCGGGCAAACTGATCCTCGATAAGCCCGACAATGTGCCCGCTGTCGCCGGTCCTCTGTTCGTCGACGATCTCGGTTTCGTCAGCGTTGGAGACGAGAACATCCTTGGCGGCGATCGCAAGCCCGTCGGCCAGTTCCTGCCGGGCGTTCCCGTCACGCTCACAGACCCCAACCCCAACGGAGACCTCGCCGCTCGTTTGCAGATTGTGCGAGAGACGCTGGGAGCGGTTTCGCTCAACCGGACGCGAATCCTGATCGATGATCAGTCCTCGGACGTCGGCGGCGCTTTGACGTTGACGGGGGATCTGACGTCAACCAATGGCGGCTCCATTGGGCCATCGGAGTTCGGTCCGACAGCGCCTTCGTCACAGATTGTGTTTTCACCGGCTGGTGGTGCACGCACGATGAACGTCTCCAATGGAAATCTGACCCTCAACAGCGCCCTGATCGGCGGCACGCTGCACAAGACCGGCGCGGGAACTTTGCGAATCCAACCGCGGCGCGGTGCCAATTCATTCTCGGGTCTGACCATTCAGGCGGGGGATGTGCAGACGATCCAACGCTTCCCGAATCAGCTTGTGTTGCCCGGGAACATCGATATCGGGGGCTTCGGCGGAGGAGTGACGCAACTCTCGGTGAGCGGCACTGTGCGGGCGCTGCCGAGTGACGCCGACATCGACGTCCGGTCCGGCGGAAGACTCGTCATGACGACCGGTGAGGAAGTCATTCGCCGTCTCAACATCACGGATGGTGCCGCAGGATCCCGCCTCTTCGAAATGCTCCTGACCGTGACAGAAGACGTCGTGGTCGCGCGGACGCCAACGTTCATCGCGCGCAGTGCGACGCAACTGAATATCGGCGACGATCTGTTCCTGACATCAACGGGTTTGAGCGTCGAAGAATCGAGTCAGGTGTCGGTCGGAGACGCATTAATCTTACGTGGTGCCGATATCGCATTAGGCGCTGGCAGTTCTGTACTGTTGGGAGGAAATCTGACGGCCAACGCCGATGGCTCGAATGGTGCAGCTTCAACATTCAAGGGCACAGGGACACTGTTTCTCAAACCCGGCGTCCACGACTTCACCGTTGCCGACGGCGCGCCTGTTAACGACCTTGAAGTGAGAGTCCTGGTCCGTACTGAGCCTTTGAAAAACGTGGGAAGCGCGTCCTTTGTGAAACGGGGGCTGGGGCGGATGCTCCAGTCAGCGACCGATCAGCACGGCGGACCGACGACCATCAGTGCGGGCGAATATCGACTGAACGGTGTCCTGCAGACCTCATTGCTGTCGGTCGCCAATGGGGGACGGCTGTCGGGCATCGGTCAGGCGAGGAACGTCGTCCTCAGTTCTGGGGCCCGTTTCGGGCCGGGTGAGGACGGCGTCGGGCAGTTCCGGGCCAACGATTTCAGTTTCCTGTTCGGGTCGATCTTTACAACGCAACTCACGTCGGCAACATCGTTCGATCAGTTGCAGACACAGGTGCTCCGACTTGATCAGTTTGCCGTGAACGGCGACGTGCTGTTCCCGATCCTCGACGTACAAACGACGGCCACGTTCCCGCTGGGGACTGCGTTCAAAATCGTCGACGTCACGGGAACCGGCGTTCCGGACCTGAATAAGACCTTCGAAACCCCCGACGGCACGCCCCTGCCGGATGGTGCCAACTTCCTGGTCAACGGCCAGAACTTCACGATCGACTACAACGGCGGGGACGGCAACGACGTGGTCATTACCCGCAACAATGCTCCGGCCTTCCAGGACCGCAAACTGACACCCGTGATTTTCGAGGGGGGCATCGCCACACTCTCCGGCAGGATTACCGAACCGAACGCGGGAGACACCTTCTTCCTTGATGTCGACTGGGGTGATGGTAACCGGGAAACTTTCACGTTTGGACCACGTGCCTCCCGCAATGTGCGAGTGCGACACCGGTATCTCGAGGACTCCGACAGCCTCGTCAATAACCGCTACACAGTCAATGTGCAGTGGCGAGATCAACACGGCGGCGGCAATCAGGCCCAACTCGCCATCCGGGTCCTGAACACCCGACCAAACCTGACGCGAGTCCATGCCCTCCGGTTGGGAGACCGTCTGGTGCAGTTAACCGGAACACTGCATGACGTCCTGCAGCATGACACTCGTCGTGTCTTCGTGCAGTGGAATCCCGGCGGTCGATATGAGTTGCTTTCGTTTCCAGCCGGTTCAACAAACCTTGACGTGCAACATGCGTATTCGACGCATGGAATCAAACGGATCAAGTTGCTCGTGTCCGACGATCAACACGGCATTGACATCCGGGGTCTCACGGTCCGCGTCTGAACGCTGGCCGAATCGCAGTTGTCGTCGACCAACGTGATTTGACAGGGACATGTTGCTGCGCTTCACCGCGACCCTACACACATCCAGTCCGCTCGGTCCGCTGACCTGTGATTGCGTCCCTCCGCACAAATTCAACCCTCACCAGTTCCCTGGTCGAGACAGCATCCACTCCCCGATCGTTCTTTCCATGTTCCCATGGGCGAACCTTGCCCCCCACAACATCAGGAGAATTCCAGAGAGCTGAGACCATCCTGAGCGTGACGCCCACGTTCGCAGACAACAAGGTACGTGCGGAACCGTTATTCGTCCCGTTTCCCAACGAGACCCAAACATACCCTCCACTTCCAGGATTTGTGAATTCAAGCGTGCCTGATGTGCCTCCATCCGAGGAAGCCGACCAGAACGATGAGTCCGAGGATGTTCACACTGACAAACCATCGCCAAGTTGAGGCCTTTGGTGGATTGACATCATCAACCCTCAGTGGATCAACTTCCTTCTCCTTCTCACCAATGACAGTACGTAGGTATCCTCCGGGCTCGTTGGCGGCACCGGAGGCTGTACCGTCATTGATTACTGTCCCGGGTTCTGTGTGGTTCAACACGAAGCGACTCGCCTCAATCGGACTGAGGTCAATGGAACTGACGCGGGCCTCTTCGATGAGGATCGGGTCTTGAAAGAGACGTCCGGGCACGGTGTCATAGGAAAAGTGCCGGACGGTGCAGAGGCGAGGCAACCAGACGTTGCGTTCCGGGAGATGTTCGAAGTCTTCACACCGGCTTTCAACGAGCAACTGACCATGGTTGTTTCGGATTTCCGAAGCCCTGATCGCAAAACGCATGTCCGGGTCGAGCCAGAAGGTGTAGTTCCTGGTGGGGGGAGCCGACTTCCATTCTTCGACTCGTTTGATCAACTCGGCTTGCCGTTCGGGCGTCTCAAGGCTCGACTTGAGTGCTTGTTTTTCTGCTTCAAGATCGATCGAGTCTGCCAGCTCGCGGACCGGATTCGGGCCGATGATGTCGACGCGAAACAGGCCGCTGTGCTCACCCGAATCTTCGCGATGTATGCCTTCGAGCGTGCCGCCAGAGTCGATTGTAAACGGAATCCAGGAGTGAAGCTCCAGCCTCTCAGCTGACTCGTCACTCCACAGCACAGGGTCGTAGCCGCACGACCTGAGGTAGAGCAGGTTGATCACGCTCGTGTTCGGAGGGCCGTTCGTGATTCGGGAGGCCGGCTGCTTGAACAGGATTGGATCCTGGCCAACGCGGCGTCCGGAGTAATGCACACCATCGGTATAGGACTCTTCCCAGACATGAATAGACAGCACGCCATCATCAACCAGAGGACGGGTTGATGACACGTAGACACGTCCATCACCCCAGAGCACGTTGTGCTCGGACTTGTTCAGGAATTCGCGAGGATCGTTGCGGCGAATGTCTAACTCAGCCAACGTCTCTTCGGGATCTCTTCCGGGGATGTGCTCATGTGTGTAGTCCAGGGAAATCGGTGTGAGCAAGGAAGCGTTCTCACGCAGGGTCTCCAGGACATGTTGCGGCGAAAGGTCGTCGTCGTTCGCTGTAGCCGTGGGCTGTTCAAGAACACAATTGTGAAGACAGGTAAAGATCAGGGTGCATGTCACGACAGTCTGTAACATCAGGGAACGATCTTTTGTCAGGGACTTCATGGTTGTCTCTCCAGAGCACACAGTTTTAAGGGTGACATCTCGGCTGAAACATCCGAGTCGCTGCCAGAGTGTGAGAGGTCAAGCATGCTTGATGCGCCTCCATCCGAAGAAGCCGACCAGAACGATGAGTCCGAGAACGTTCAAGCCGACAAACCATTGCCACGACGAATATGTCGAAGGTTTGACGACATCCGACTCGATTGGTTCATGTCTCTCCAGACCGATGACCGTGCTCAGGTATCCTCCAGGCTCGTTTGCTGCACCGGGGGCAGTGGCATCGTCGATCCACGCGCCGCCCTCAGTGTATTCCACCACAAAATGACTTGGCTCCAGAGGATGCGAATCAATAGAGCTGACACGAAACTCTTCGGTGACGAGGGGGGATGCTGAGACCCGTGAAGGCAAAGTGTGGTATGAAAAGTGTCGAACCGTACAGATACGAGGCAACCACACATTGCGACCCTGAATCTGTTCGAATTCTGCGTACTTGCGTTCAACGAGCAACAGACCTTCGTCCATACGTTCTTCCGAGGCACTGATCGCAAAGTGAGACTTTGGATCGAGCCAGAACGTGTAGTTTCTGGTTGGAGAAGCCGACTTTTGTTCTTCGAGAAGAGTGACCCACCGTCTGTGTCTGTCAGCCATCTCCGGATTCATTGACTCCAGTTTTTGCCTCTCTGCTTCAAAATCGATTGAGTCTGCCTGTTGACGCCAGGGATTGGGCCCGATGATGTCGACACGCAGAAGATTCTTCTTCGCCCCGGATTTCTCCGGTTGGATGCCTTTGAGAGAACCTCCCGAATCAAGCAAGTGTGTGATCCCGGAGCGAAGCTCCAGACTGCCAATTTGATCATCACCCCATGTTGGAATGTGGCCGCAGACTGCAAGGTAGTTCGTGGAGTCAACAGCCTCGTTTGGTGTCGGTGTTGGACGCTGCTTGAACAAGTGGTGATGACTCGCGAATCGTCTTCCGACATACTCCACACCATCGACCAATGAGTATTCTTGAAGGAAAGTGGAAGACTCGCCCTCCCCGGTGCCGGGACGGGTTTGAGAAAGGTAGAGACGTCCTTTGCTCCACATCAGTTTGCACTCTGATGAAAAGAAGTAATCGCGAGGATTTTCGAGAGGGACATTCAGACTGGAAAGACTCTCTCCGGGATCTCCAGCGGGAACTCGAACACGTGTGTAGGCCACCGTCACTGGACTGAGCGAGGCAGCATTCTCTCGCAACATCTCAAGGACACGTTGCGAGGAATAGTCATCCTGATCTGCTGCCGGATCAGAAGTCTGTCCGTCAGCACGACTGGGAATTGCAACGATGAAGAGAAGTCCCGGCATCAATGTTAATGCGAGGACAGACCGTAGCGGCAAAGAACGAAGTTCTGTCAGGTGGGGCACTGTTGATTCTCCGAAGTACAAGTCCTGTGGGTGAGCAACGTCGAGCGAGAGGAGACGGCCGGATAATCTGCTCCACTGCCAGCCTGTGTGAACTCATGCATGCTTCATGTACCTCCATCCAAGGAAACCGGCGAGAGCAATGAGCAAGATGACGTTGGAACCGACAAACCATGGCCAGAACGAGTTCGTTGGCCGTCTGACATCTTCCAGTTTCAGCGGTTGTTCTTCTTCGGAGTCGGTCACAGTTCGCTGAATTCCACTGGGGCCAATTGCGGTATTGGGAGATGTTAAGTCGTGAATCTCTGCACCGGGGTCTGTGTATTCCACGACGAAGAGACTCGCATCAACCGGACTGGGATCAATTGAGCTGACGCGAAACTCTTCGGTCACGATCGGGGACTGAAAAATCCGTAGCGGCACCGAATCAAATGAGAAGTGCCGAACCGTGCAAAGGCGAGGCAACCACACGTTGCGTTCGGGGAGTTGTTCGAATTCTTCAAACGTGCGTTCAACCAGCAGTTGGTCTTCGCCGTTACGTTCCTCTATTGCTCGGATCGCAAAATGGATTTCCGGATCGAGCCAGAACGTGTAGTTTCTGGTTGGAGGGACCGACTTCCGCTCTTCGAGTTGCTTGATTAACTCTTTCTGCCGTTCCGGTGTCTCCCGGCTTGTCGCAAGTGCTCGCTTCGCAGCTTCCAGGTCGATCAAGTCTGCCTGCATGCGGACAGGATTCGGACCAATGATCTCGATGCGAACCAAGCCACTGTGCTCACCTGCATCTTCCGTTTGAATTCCTTCGAGAGTGCCGCCTGAATCGAGTGTGTAGGGAATCCAGGAACGAAGCTCCAGATGGTCAGCCTGCTGGTCGCTCCAGATCAGTGGATCGTATCCGCACGTTTTCAGGTAAGGAACCGTGACGACGCTCGCGCTCCACACGCGACGATCGACTTGAGTGGCTGGCCGCTTCATCAGAACCGGTTTCTGAGCGAACCGGCTTCCGTCGTATTGAACACCATCTGTATACGAGACTTCCCAGAGATAGAAGGAGCACACGCCCTCTTCGACCTGGGGCATCGTTTGGGAAAAGTAAACCCGTCCGTCACTCCACTTCAACCTCTGTTTGGACAAGGTGAAGTATTTAAATGGATCGTCGCCAAGCGCGCCGAGCTCAGCCAGAGTCTCTGCCGGATCTCCCGACGGGATGAGTTGGTGGGTGTAGTCGAGTGAAATCGGTGTGAGCGAAGAAGCGTTCTCTTGCAGCATCTCCAGTACCTGTTGCAAAGAGAGGTCATCGTAATCGGTCCCTGAGCTTGTGGCCTGCCCATCTGCATGGTTGAGAAGGCAAGTGAAGATCAGCAATCCTGAGACGAGCGTGGACGCGATCGGTTTCTGAAATTGCATGGAGGGAAATCCACTTTGAATAACGAGATAAGTTCTTTTCATGGTTCTGAGGCCATTCGCTCAGCTACGCACGACGCTTGATGAACCAGACAACGGCACCGACGAGAAGAAGCACATTGATCAATAGGAACAGTCGTCCAGTGTTGCTGGAGAAGAGACCGCGGTCTGGAATCGTGGTCGGTATCACCTCAGCTTCAGGCCGGGCACGAGGGTTCGGTCGCTTGTCACTGGATGTCAAGGCGGCCTGAATCACTGTCTCCAGTTGATTTGGGTCGTCGGGAATGACGTAAACCACCGGCTCGCCGTCTTTGAAGAAACGTGAATCACTGATCGTTGTGCCCGGATTGATTTCCGGGGTGAACAATTCATCAGGGACATCATTCGCGTGGATCTCGCTGACCTCGTACAGTGTTCGCAACAGAGGAACTCCATGCAGCGAAGCAGGTGCATCCTGGGGAGGCGGGCAACGTTCGACAATCACCAGCTGCGGAAGCCAGACGCCGTTCGTCACTTCAACGAAATCGGACGAAATCTTGCGTTCACGGAGTACTGGTTTATTCAGGATGTTAAATCGCTCGTGTCTCAGGATCGCGTAATTGCGCTCGGGGTCGCAGTAGAGCTTGTTCAGCATCAATTCATTTCGAGCTGAACCATCTCCGAAGGTCCACACGACTGATCCCTCCCATGTCAGAACCACACATTCCGTCTCCGAGACGATCGCGTCCCCCGGGAGGATTTGGCATTTGCCAGACTCGACCAGGCACCGGAGAGATTCATCACAGCGATCCTCGACGCCAAACACATCAGGCATCGCACGAAGGTTATGTTGCAGGTATTGCTGATTGAATCGAATGGCATCCGTCTGCGTGATTTGATCTGCTGCCTCGATCGATCCAACCGGATTCTGACTGAATGACTCTTTCCCATCGTGTACGAATGCCGCCTCGCCGTTGAAGGTCCACTCGTTTCCTTGGTAAACCCGCATTGTCACTGGATTGCCGTCCGCATCCACATTCACGATGTGTTCAATGTTCCCTGGATTGCGGGATGATGCATATCTCATCGAGCCCTTGAATGCATACGCTAAAGAGATTTCACCAAGCCACTCGACCTTGAGAAACTTGTGGATGTCCGCCGGTGTCCCAGCCAGTTCCGAACGAACCGTGTACCTCACAAACAGGCTCTCCAGCGATTCTTCTTGCTTCGCGTAGGCGGCTGCGATCTCGCTCAACTCAGCAGCGGCACACGTCGCTGTAAGCTGACTCAGCACACAGCCGACGAAGGCTGCCAGAGCCCCGATGGAAATCACTTTGAATCGGATAAACATTGGATCTCGGCCTGTCTCAAGAATTGGTGTGCAGTGTCTACGATGATTTCCTGCACTCACCACAGTCTCACGACCTCAGCTTGACCAAGTGCAAGTGCTTGAAAACACTCCATGTTGATCGAAAAACGATGCCTCTCATTGGCGACTTAGCGTCGTTTGCTCTGTTATGCACGACGCTTAACGAACCAGACAGCTGCACCGATGAGAACAAGCACGTTGATCAGGATGAAGATTCGCCAGGAATTGCTGGAGGAGTCGCCACGGTCGGGCATCGGGTCCGGTAGGACGTTCATGGGCGAAGGTTGCGGCTTAGTTGAGTTCGGAATCGAATAACCGGTTGCGATGGCTTCCTGCATCACCGACGCCAGCTGACTCGAGTCGTCGGGAATGACGTATTGGATCGGTTCGCCGTCTTTGAGATGACGTGAATCATGAACCCATGTGCCGGTGTTGATTTCGGGAGTAAACAATTCATCGGGCACATCGTTCGCATGTATCTCACTGACTTCGTATCGAGTCCGCAGCAACGCGACCCCTCGCAGCGAATCTGGCACATCCTGTGGAGGGGCACAACTCTCTGAAATCATCGTCTGCGGCAGCCACACGCCGTCCGCGACCTCGACGAAGTCGGATGAGGTCGTGCGGCTACGAAGCACCGGTTCGTCCAGAACGTTGAACAACTCGTACTGAACCATTGCGAAGTTACGCTGCGGATCACAGTAGAGTTTGTTCAGCATTCGCTCTTGTCGAGTCGAACCTCCCACAAGGTTCCACTCGACTGTGCGTTCCCATGTCAGAACAACGCACTCAGTCTCCGAAACGATCGCGGTCTCCGGAAGAACCCGACACGCACCCGACTCCGCCAGGCACCTGACTGAGGCATCACATCGATCCTGTTCGCCGAAGATGTTGGGCAACGTACGAAAGTTCGCCTCAAGGTATGAGCAATGGAATTGGCCAACGGTTGGCTCCTTCAGTCGTTCCTCCCTGGTTTCGATCACGGCTGCGGGGTGTTCCCGGTATTTTTCTTTGCCGTCATGTTGAAAGTAAGCCTCACCGTTGAACGTCTGTTCCAAACCGGGGGTGACTCTGACCATCTCTGGGTTGCCCTCTTCATCGACATCCACAATGTGTTCATAAGTCCCCGCTGTCTGAGACAGCGAGTATCTCATCCGCCCTTTGAAAGCGAATGCTCGAGTCGATTCTGCGAGCCACTCGACTCCAAGGTATTTGTGGATGTCTGCTGGAGTTCCAATCGCTTCTGTAGACATGGAGTGTTTCACATACAGGCTTTCCAGCGTGGCATCTTGCCTCTCGTAAGCGGTCGCGATCTCGCCGAGATCAGCAGCCGGACATTTCGTCGCAGGCAGACAGAACACACAGCCGATGGAGGCTGTCACCAACCCGACGGACATCAATTTGCGTCGATCAAACATGCTGCCTACGCCTCTCTCAAAGACTGATTGGAATCTATTGCTCAAATCGATTTCACAATCGCAGTTTGATCGGGAGACTGTGTCTCAAAGTCTGTGATTCGATCCTTGTCAGGAACTCTTCGTGGGTTCCTCGCAGTCTGAATACTGATGTCATCAAAAGGCATCCGGTGTCGTGCCTCCTTTGGCGGTGACGAGATTGACAAACAGACCGATGTCCAAATTCTCATTGAGGAACTGAACCGACCCGTCACAGAGCAGCACATGGACGCCGCCCGGGTGAAAGCTGTACGTGCCTGATTCCACCTCGTTGGTGCAGTTAATCGCGCAGGGACCGGGAATTGTGGCTCCGTCCGCACTGGACCCGGAGAACCAGTTCTCCGAATTCTTGATGTCGGCCCAGCCTCCGCCATTCGTCACTCCGACCTTCTTGTTGAGTTGCCAGAGGTCGGGACGGCCTGCGATTTCCCACATTAAGGCCGTGTGAGTCACGCCGTCTGTCACATCGCCCAATCCATTGGAAGGGAAGTCGTTCGTGAGTACACCCTGGGCAATGCCGGTCGCCTGGGGAGGAGCGAAACTCAGCAGACCTCCTGATGCGCGAGAGACACCCGAACTGGGACCGTAATCGTTGCCTCCCGTCCGAAAGGGGACGCCCGGCGAGACGTCTTCCCATACATCGTCATGAGGGTTGACGTCCCTTGGGGCCGACGGACAGAGGAACACGGATAGTGGCGTCGCCATCACAGACTGGTTGTCGGCCGTGTAGTTCCCCAATCCCAGGCCGCTGAGATCGGCCGGGGAGAAGTAGGGTTCCTGAAAGTTAATCCTGTTATAGATGCCGCTCTCTTCCAGGTAGGGCAGGAGAAACTCGGCGTACGTGTGAATGTTGGCATCGTCGATCGGTCCAGGCACACCAATGAAATGGGGAAGCACTGAGTTTCGAACAGCGACGTAGACCGGCGGGAACTGATCGTAGTTGTCATGGTAGCTGTGAAAGGCCAGTCCAAATTGTCGCAGGTTATTGAGACATTTCGTCCGGCGAGCGGCCTCCCGAGCAGATTGCACAGCGGGCAGGATCAACGCAACAAGAATGCCAATCACTGCGATCACGACGAGCAACTCGATCAGCGAGAACCCACGCCGAGCAGGTGTGTCGCTGCTCATCCAGAACCAAGTGGTGACTGGGCAAGGATTCTGACGTGAGCGTTCTCGGTCGCGACCAGATATCGAAGTGGATTGCCGCCAGGGTTGCTCAGGACTCTGTCGAAGCTGGCTGTAATTCATTGTGTACTCCTCATTACTGCACTCATGTGTTGTTGGTAGGCGCGTTCGAACCGGCGTGACTCAACAGGTGGTTCTTGACCGGATGTGAGCGGTAGTAGACAGTCCCTCCCTGCCCAAAGCAGATTGCGAAGATTCGGACTCTGTGCGTCTGTGGACCTGTTCAATTGCTCGATCAACGGAGTCAGCCTCGACTTCGATGTTTCTGAGAACGCCTGCCAGCGATCGGGCGAGACCTCCTCGTCTGTCAGTTGCTTGTACTCCGCCCAGATTTCTGAGTACGCCTGCAGACACTCGTCCTCGACGGAATGTGATGCAAAGACAAACCAGTAGACGGCGGCGTTGAAGACAATCCAGGTTGACGCACCGATCACGATCCACCGATGCTCAGCAATCCATTGCACTAGTGAGGCGACCGGACCGCTGGTGCTGCTGAAGCGAGAGCTACGCGCATGCTGTTGGTGATTCACACCGACAGAATTCGAGGTGACGTTATCTGTCAGTTCGACGTCGAAGTGTGACGCCGCTGTCGCCATGTCTTCATTCGGCCCAATGGTCAACCACTC
>JAGQPX010000255.1 GCA_020426505.1 Planctomycetaceae bacterium
TGCACGATGGCATGCTCGACGTCGATCGTCGTGCCGTCACTGAGCGACAGTTGCATTTGGCCCCCTGCGAAGGAGGCGGATGCCACTTCGGACGAGAGCCGCACATCGGCACCCGCCTCGCGAATCCGCTGCAACGTGTCTGCCTTTCCGACTGGCTCATCCTCGCGAACGATCAGATGGACATTTCCGTTCCGCTGCTGCACCATCACGGCCGCGTCAAGTGCCGAGTCGCCTCCCCCAATGATTGCGACATGCCCCCCTTCGTAGTCACCGATCTTCGGCATTTTGTAGTGAACCTTCTTCGAGTCCAGTTCATCCAGCACCGGGAGCTTTCGAGGAAAGTGCAACAGCCCGACAGCGATGATGACCTTACGGCACAGATACTCCCCTTTGCTGGTCACCACCCGCTTGAGTGAGTCCCCCTTCTCGATATCTTCCGTGTCTTCGATTGACACAAGTTCCTCGTTAAACCGGAATTGCACGAGCGCATCGACCGCCTGTCGATAGACCCGAGCAGAAAGTTCCTCACCCGTAATGCCGTCGGGAAATCCGGGGATGTCAACGATGCGTTTGTCTGCATACAGAAACTGAGGCTGTCCGCCCGGCTTGTCCTTCGCCTCGATGATCAGCGTCGTTAGCGCTCGATGTGCCGTCGTGAGTCCGGCCGTTAAGCCGGCGGGACCAGCACCGATGATGACGACATCCCAATAGGGGAGATTGCCGAAGTCCAATTCGGGGTCCAACTCTGTCACTTTGAAGTCGGCCATCGTGCATGCCTTTTGATCGGGTGTCGACGTGTGCGGCCCAACTGCCCCACTTCAACGACGGGACACCTGTTGTTTACCCGAAGAGAACGCCGATCCGTCACTGGAGTTCGGACAGAATCCGCACATTCCCGAAGGTGGGAAACTCGCAGGACGCTTCGAGCAATCGACCACGTTCAACGGCATGGCAACAGCGAAACATCCGTTGCGTCGCGTTTCCCGCCGAGTCAAAAAAGAACCCGGCTTCACGAGGAAGCCGGGCTTGAGTGGAGTGGCTTGCGAAACCGCAAGATTGGCCCACACCTTTGAATGGACGTCACAACTCAACGAGCGACGGAGGGTGTGACTCCCCTGGTCGTCTGTGTCCCGCTGGTCTGCTGAATGCCGCCGGTTGACCGCTGGCCTGGTGCCTTCCGAACGGTTGACTCTTTCGTGAGGTAATTGATCACCTCAGCATCTTCCTTGAGTGTCTCGAAGACCTCCGCAACAGCCAGTTGAGTTTTCTCTTCCATCAGGGCTTCGTGAAGCTCGGCCCAGACGTCCTTGACATCCGCGACAACAGGCTTCGTGTATCCTTCGCACTTCATGATGACATGCCGACCCGTGCCAACCTGAATCACGCTCGAGATCTCTCCCGGTTTGAGTTTGAATGCCTCCTCCTCAATCTGTGACATCCCAGCATGTTTTCGAATCGGTGGGACAACTCCACCAAGGGGACGACTGTTCGGATCAGCGGAGTGCTTCTTCGCGAGCTTATCAAAGTCCTGCGGATTCGCGTTGCAAAGCTCCCAAATCTCATTCGCCTGACGGATATTTCCGTCGACCATGATGATACGAACCTCGACGCGAGGACCGTAGTCCCGCTCGAACGCCTTTCGCATGTCATCTTCCGTCACGGCCACTTCGGTGCCGGCCAGCTTCTGGAGCGCGAGTTTTGGCCAGATGATGTGACGATGATACTGCTGAGGGGTGATGTCCTGTTCGGATTGAAGCAACTGGTAGTAGGTATCCAACGGGAGTTTGAAACCTTTGCAGATCTTCTGAACCTCCTGCAGGACCTCTGCCTCAGTGACAACTATCCCGCGTTTCTCACACTCCTGCTGGATGATCATCCGATTAATAATCTTTTCCAACACGTCTGTTCCGTATCGTTCGACACATTCACGGGCGACTTCGTCGTAAGAGATCGGCTGATTATTGACCCGTCCCAGGTATTTCTCGTTGGAGGCGGCGGACGCTTTGCCGGTCGTCGTCGGCTGAGTTGACGACTGCGTTTGTGACGTCGCAGACTCCGCACGAAGGAACTGAAACGTCACGATGGCAATCAGTCCGACACAGGCAGTCCCGGCAAGGAGGTGCAAAATCCGACGATTCGGAACCGGATCATCAGTGCGAGAAGTCGTGGCCGAATGAGAGTGATTCCGTTCACTCATGATGATGACTCTCCGTACGAAGATGCGTGGGAACAGGAACGAATCCGGGAGGGCGAGTGACCACCTCAGGTCCTTGATTCGTCTCGAACGAAGCACATCATGTGACCGTCCGAGCATCACTGGGGACGGACTTATAGGTGAAATTCGGAAATCGGGTCAAGTTCTCTTGAAAAGTCTCAAGATTGCCGATGGCTCAACATTCAGAGGTCAGGAATCGTTTCAGTAGCCTCTGTCCGACGTCTGATCAGACGAGTGCGAATGACTCGTTTGCGAGAATCACTTCCAGGCGTATACCTCTTCCTGTTTTCCCGGCGTTACCAAACACGACGGTCGGGAGCTATGTCAGACAGCTTGACGATGACAGGAACTGCAAAGTCCTCGCTGGTTTGGTTGTGTAGGAGTTCTGGGGAGACGGTCTGGTCAATTGGCAATCGGTTCATGTCGGTGACCAGAAGTGAGATCGTGCCAACTCAGCCGAGACTGACGGCGGTCTTCGCGCATCAAGGTCTGACTCAGTACTGTCCCGGGAGACCTTTCTCAACCGTCGTGCCAACTCTCGATTCATCCCTGAATTCTTGCCCCCAAGGCAGAGCTATCGCCAGAGGAGAGAGGTTCCCTGGATACGGCGCCATGAGCGTTCGAGCAAGTCGGTCTCCCCGCTGAACAGATGTTTTTCGATTCCGTTCCCTCAGTTGAAGGCGACATGCGACTAGATAAAGTTTTCCGATTACGGCGACTTTTACGAATGTCCGGATTTCAACGACAGTTCTACGTTTAAGTCTAATCCGACTTTCACGGCAATTGACTTTTCTCAAGATGATTCTGTGGGGGAAACGATACCTGATTGCAACGACTTTTGCGTCAGGTGAAGGGAATCATCATGCGAACCCGTTTTCAATCAATCCTGGGACTTGTCGCTCTGGGAGCTTTGGGACCCATCGTCGGGTGTGCTTCACTGGAAGACTGTAAGTACGAATCATGTCAAAAACTCCGTGCCTGGAGTGCCTACCAGGACTACAAGGTGACTTGTAACTCACCCGACTCGTTGAGTTACGCGTGCGGTTGGAAGTCCGGATTCTATGATGTCGCGACCGGAGGGAATGGTTGTCCACCAATCACCTCCCCGGCTCAATACTGGAAACCAAGTCAGATTCTGGACCGTTGCGATGTTGATCGCAAACACTGGTACCTCGGCTTCCAGGACGGAGCGGCTTACGCGTCCCAGATGCCCGATACTCACTATCTCAAACTCTGGACGCCTCCCTGCGAGACTTGTGGCGGTCAGAAATGCAGTTGTCAACCACTGAATTGCCCGACAGGCTCGTGCCAGCCTCCTGTTTGTGCGAATGAACCGGGAATCATCGAGATCGAGGATTACTATCCGGTCGGCCCTGCACCAACCGACGCTTTTGCCCCCACTCCGTCAGACGACTTCTCCTCCGAACCAGCGGTTGACATCCAGCCGAACGAGAGCGTGCCACCTCCGCCTGAGCCCGCTGGTGCCTCTGATGAGATTCAAATGCCTGAGGAACCAGCTTTGGATATTCCACCGGCTCCGACTTCACCACCGTCTGTAGATGGTGGATTCCAGATCCTCGGGCCACTCGAAGATATTGACTTCTCGGATTCGCGACCTGCCCCAGTCAATCGGCCGACCGAAGGACAGTCCGCGTTGATCTCACGAGCTGAGACAGCAAACCCCATGCGATCTGTCCTTGTGGAGAAGTGGTAGAGAGCAATGTCGGTGTGATCGACATCCTCCTTCCCCTCCACAGTTCATTTTTCGCCCCGGCCTGCATCAATCGACCTGAGTGATTGACAGCCAGAGGAAACGACCAGCGTCTACGGCATCTATCAGAAAAGGATTTCCTCATGTTCACCGCCAAGCACACGCACGAAAAGTGCATGCTCCTCGGCTTCGTCCTGCTCTCAGCGGTGACGTCGCTTCCGGGGTGCTACGGCATCACAACGGCGAACAAAGCGATTCCGGCCAACCGCCTCGACCGGTACTTCTTCACTGAGCCAAAGGACGACCTTTGCCCTGTCTCCTTTACATCACTCGGCCAGGAGAAGCCGGAAGCCCACATCGTAGGTCCCGGCGATTCGCTGTCCGTCTATGTGTATGGAGTCATTCCTGCGACGACGGATGAAACCCCTGTCCTTCAGCGGTTCCAGTCGTTGAATCAGCAGTACTATCCTCCGCACGGCAGCATCGTTGCCCCAACGGCTGGTATCCCAATGACTGTCGACCCGTACGGTGATCTGGAATTGCCGCTCGTCGGACGTCTCCCGGTCGCTGGTCTCACAATTCCGGAAACGATTGAGGCGATCAAGAAGGCTTATCTCGCCAAGGACGTTGTCCAGCAGGACCGAGTGAGAGTTTCCGTGGCCCTGATCATCCCGCGTGTTGAGCGAATTGTTGTGTTGCGTGAAGACACGCCAGCAACGAACGTCGCACTCCTGCCGCCCGGACAGGTGGATCACATTCACCGCGGCTCGGCCCAAGTGATTGACCTGCCGGCCTACGAAAACGACGTGCTGCATGCACTCGCCGCCACCGGCGGTCTGCCGGGGACCGACGCGGGCAACGAAATCTGGGTGTTTCGACGTGATTCACTTCCGTCTCAACTCCCCATCACCGCCGAGCAGCTCGGGCAACTTGCCGAGGGGTACAACGGTGAGGATCACCATTCCATCGTCCGAATTCCGCTCAAGGGGCATCCCTGCTCCAACCTGCCCTTTGCACCGAGCGATGTCATCCTCGACGAAGGCGACGTCGTCTACGTACCGCGACGACACAACGAGTATTTCTACACAGGTGGCCTGTTGTCCGGTGCCCGCGTTCCGCTACCGCGTGACGAGGACATTGATGTGATCGAGGCGATTGCACTCGCCACCGGCTCAACGGGCGGCCCGCTCGGTCAGTCAGGAATGGCACTCGCCGGCGGAACACCGGGGCACATGGTCAGGCCGACACGCGTGATCATTCTCCGTGAACTCCCCTCCGGCGACCAAATTCAAATTCGCGTCGACCTCGCCCGCGCCATGCAGGATGAGAAACAACGCATCTTCATCAAGGATGGCGACGTCGTAATGCTCCACTTCAAGCCGCATCAAGCCGTCTTTAACGGAGTCCTCAACTTCGTCAACTTCAACGTGGTTAGCAACACAAAGGGGAACTGATCCCCCAGGGCCTACGCATCAAATGTGG
>JAGQPX010000256.1 GCA_020426505.1 Planctomycetaceae bacterium
GACTACGGCGACTGCGATTGCGGCGAGTGGTTCTTTATCCCTGATGAGCCAACCCCAGAGAACGACGGTGTGATCTACTTCGGCTCGTTCGGCAACGACCATTCACCGGGGGCATCGGTCTATACCTACGCCGAACTCTTTGACATGGATGACGAAGATGACGCCGGTGAGTTTGAGCGGCGAAAGCAGTGCTGGGAGTCCGCCCCGGAGTACCTCGAATCAGACGAGGATGATGAGACCGACGATTGGGACGAAGAGGAGTAGGCACCTGCTGTTTGGACAGACAAGTCACCTTTCACCAATCAGCAGGAGACCAGATCGATGGGTTGGACATATCCCCACAATGTGAACCGCAAGCAGTTGATCGCTCAGCGGGTTGAAGGTTGGGAGCGAGACACTGGAGAAATGCTCGTCAAAAGCACCTGCCTGAAGCACTGCTACCGAGGCGGTGTGTTCTCGGGCGTCCTGTGGAGCGTCTGGGAGCGGACCTTCACGAACAACGGTGTGGAAGTCCAGCCGACCGAACGCTGGATTCAGTGCGACCTGCTCCGCTGCGATCAGGGTAGCTGGGGCTACAAGGACATGGAGGAGAGCATGTTTCCCTACTATTTCTCCTGTCCTCTTGGGTACTTTTCAGAAGTTCCCATCGACCGCTACGGCGGCAATGAGGAATGGCGAGCCATCGTGGTCGAACATCACCGCCGCCAAGCCGAGAAACGGAAGTGCCGGGCCATCATCATCTGATCTCGGCGATCTGAGGCACCTGCTTTCTGAGTGTGGAAAACACCATCACTCAGGAGCAGGTTCATGCCTCAGCACAAACTCTTCACCGTCGTCGAATACTCCAGCTTCTTTGCCGTCCGCCACAACCCATCGGGCGATGAGCGCCCAATGAGCGACGGCGTGGACACGCTGTTCGACGACGACAGCCATGCTCTCTGTCCCAGCACGCCGGGCTTCGTTGAAACGTGGGAAGCGGTTCTCAACGCCGACGAGAACTCCACGCTCGAAGCCTACTTCCCTCAGCACATCGCCGCCGCTGCCTGAACTGGCAGGCACCTGCTATCGCAGCATCACACCACACCACTCGAACAACAGGAGTCATCATGGTGGCCGAACGCAAACAGCTTTTTCCTTTGGGCCAAATCGTCGCCACGCCGGGGGCATTGGAAGCTCTGGAGAAGGCGCAACAAACGCCGATGGAGTTCCTCACTCGTCATGTTCGTGGCGATTGGGGTGATGTTTGCGAGGAGGACGCCGAGGCCAATGAGCAGTCCCTCAAGGACGGCAGCCGCATCCTCAGTTCGTATCGCACGAAGCTCGGCGAGAAGCTGTGGATCATCACGGAAGCGGATCGCTCTTCGACGTGCATCCTCTTGCCCGAGGAATACTGATCTGACTGGTTCAGGGCACCTGCTGTAAGGGCAGCCCGGATCGTCTTCGCCCGAGAACAACATCATTGGAGATCACGATGAGACAGACTCACACCCCCAAACACACCGGCAAGTTCCTCGCCATCTCTCTCAACGCCGAAGACAGCCTGTTTGTCATCAGCAGGCCGACAAACAGCCGCAATCCACAGGAAGTTGCCGAAATGCTTGCAAAAGAGTGCGGCGACTCCCCCGACCGCATCTTGCTGGTGCAGAACGGTGAGCGTCCTGACAGGGAGAACTGTCCGCCCGAAGTCGTAGAAGACTGGAACCACGGCAAGGATTTCAACGACGCAATCTGACATCCACTTGTGATCCCACACAGATCGACCTGCGAGGCACCCGCTACTGAATCATCAGAACAACTCACCTCGAACACTGGAGGCAAACATGAACGATCCAACCGAAGACATCCGCAGGACCATGACGGCTGAGATCAATGCCCAGCCGGGCAGCCGAGAACATCTCGAACAGCAGCATGGTCAGGTCTGGGATACGCAGGAACTCCAGCGTGATTTCGTTGTCT
>JAGQPX010000257.1 GCA_020426505.1 Planctomycetaceae bacterium
CTCGTTGATGACACAGGTGTGCTCGTCATGTGTCGCTTTCGGCCTCTTGTGAAGCTGCATCAACTCTTACGACTTTCGGCGACTGCGGAGTGTTGGTCATGGGAACCGATGGTGAACGCAGATGAGATTTGAATCGGCAAAAATGACGAGACCGTAGCCGATGATGTCCGCAGATCTAAATAAGTAGGACTGCGGCGATACTTTGAACCCTTCATCCTTTGATTAGCAATTTACAACCAATCTGTCACCGTGTCCTACCCTACACATCATGACGAGGCCCAGATGGAGAAGATCGAGCAATCGTTGGTGGTCAGCGCCTCAGCAATCGACTGCTGATTGACCACATACTTGGAATTCAGGTCGAGGACGATCAATCTCTCATTTCAGTTTTCACGAAATCTTTCACTCTTGAAGCTTGCAACCGAATTGCTTGCATCTCCTCGTCATCCTTCCGATCGAGATTCCTCATCTGGAGTTTCATACGAGGTTCTTTCGAGAATTGATCGCGATGGCGATCGAGAAAGTCCCAGTAGAGAGTCGTGAATGGACAAGCGTCTTCTCCGGTCGCTTCTTTCGGGTTGAAGCGGCAATCTGAGCAACAGTTGCTCATCTTGTTGATGTAATTTCCGCTCGCACAGTACGGTTTGGTCCCGACAATCCCTCCGTCTCCGTACTGACTCATGCCGAGAGTGTTGGGCAGGCTGACCCAATCAATCGCGTCCACGTACATTGCCATATGCCAGTCGTGAAACCGACGAGGATGAACTCCCACAAGTTGACTGAACAGCCCAAGCACCATCAATCGCTGGATGTGGTGTGCGTAACCATGCTTGAGAACTGACTGCATCGCATCGCACACACACCGCATGTCTGTCTTGCCATCCCAGAAACAGGACGGGACATCGACATCTCCGCACCAGAGTTCGTTGCGTTCGATGTAACTTGGCATCTCCTTCCAATAGATGCCTCTGACGAACTCCCGCCAGCCGAGAATCTGGCGGACGAATCCTTCAACTGAGTTGATGGGCGCCTCGCCTGCATCATAGGCCGCCACGGCTGCGTCGACACAGTCGCGCGGACTGATGAGGTGTAGATTGAGGGCGAATGACAGCCGGGAATGATACAGCAACGGTTCATCCATCCAGATGGCATCCTGCCACTTGCCGAACTGAGGCAGACGATGTTTGATGAAGTCTCGCAATAGGGCACGAGCCTGCTTGTGTGTGACGGGAAGATCAAAGTGCTCGCATGTACCGGGATGATCTGCGAATCGCCGTTCGACCATACGGATGGCATCCTGCGTGATGTCATCGGCCTGAAACGAACACGGCGGCTTAACCTTGCCTGGGCCTCCTTTGCCGAACGATTCACGATTTTCCGAATCGTAATTCCATTCCCCTCCCACTGGATCGCCTGACGAGGTCATGAGCACATTGTGCTTTCGGCGCATGTGGCGGTAGAAGTCTTCCATGACCGTACGCTTACGTCCCCTGGCCCACTCTGCAAACTCCTCGATTTCGCAGTAAAAGTGGTCATCAGGTCGAACTTCCAGGGGAATGCTGAGTTCGGCGGCTTCATTCTGAATCGCATTCAGCACACGGTTGTCACCCGGGTGCAAGACGATCAATCTTGCAGGTCGAGATTAGTCGACCTGCTGTCGAAGCAGCGATCGGAAGTCGCTTCCACAATCTTTGGCTTGATCGGACGTGAGTTCGTGATAACTCACGTGGATGTTCTTTGACCTGAGTTCATTCCGAAAGTGGCGCATCGCAGAAAAAAAGCCCGCCAATCGCAGTTGATGGCACCAGACGTGAGTGGCCTCCTCCTGCACCTCCGCCATCCAGACCAAGTCGTGCGACGCATCGAATCCAGAGAATGCAGCTGAATTCAAATCGAGTTGATCACCCAAGACAAGCACGAGATTCCTCATGGTGATCTACCTAGTTGAGAAGTTGCCAGAGGCATTGGATGAGCAGAACTGAGCGGGCTGACCACGCCACAGTGCGAATCCAATTGGTCCGGACGAGCTTTCTCAAGGCAAACGATTCGAAACCCTCGGAGAGTCTTTCGTGTTGCGGAACCTGGAGTGTAGCCGTCGAGACCCAGACCGCCATGATCAGGGCCGCTCCCAACAATGCCGAATGGAACGAGATCCAATCCGGGACGAGTTGAAAAAGCAGAACGGCTGTTGCCGCCTCTGACAGCATCAGCGGCGCGACGACAACGGTCGTCCGGACCCTGTGTAACCGCTCATACTCTGCGAAACCTTCCCGGCCGACCTTCGCAAACAGTGGGTAGTGGCTCAACTGGACGAACCAAATCAATCCGGTCATGCCGAACGTCGAGGTCAACTGAGTCAGCAGAATGGTTTTCTCAAAGTCATTCATTACGTTCGGACGAATTTTCAGACAGTGTTGTGACGGAGAAACCAACGGGTGGCCAACTTTCGATAGGTAAACATCATGAACAGATTCAGCCTCGCGAACAGGAGACGCGTCAGCAGCCCCGCAAATCCCGACCTGTGTTCATACTCAACGTGCTCTTGAACTTTCGTGCAGTCTTTGCTCAATGAAGAGAAGGTGTGTGTATGTTCCCATCTCTTCATGGGGCCTGCGGCTTGAGTGTCGGTGAATCCGTACGGAGAAACATGCGAGTGCACGGCTGTCCAATGCAGCGGCACTGGTCCGATCCAGAGTGTGAAGCGAGACACCGAACCCTCTGCGAGAGGTTCGACCTGGTGAAGTTGAACGATCGTGGGCGGTGGAGTCAGCCGCTTGAGAGCTCCAGTGTCGTGGTGGAACTCACGCACAAGGCTCAGAGGGGCGTCGACGGTGAATTCGTAATCAAAAACTGGCATCGACTGACTTGATCTCTCTCAGAATGGCCAACTTTGGAGCGATTGTTTTTGGCAAGTCAGCACAATGGCCTTCATTGATTCATCTCAAAAACCGTCAGCTGATTGAGAGACCTGACGAAGACCTGGCTGCTGGAAACAGCTAGGTGTGCCCAGGCTGGCTCTTCACTGACCGTTCGTCGATCAAGCACAGTCAGTTCGTTTGGGTCAGCATCAATAAGTAACAGTTTGCCACGCTCGTCGAGGGCCAGAATGCGATCACCATTCACGACCATACTCCAGTATTTCCCAAACGGCTTTGACCGCCATCGTTCATTGCCACTCCGGGAGTCGACGCATGCAAACCTCTGGTTTTTTAGGTGAACATAGATCGAATTGTCGACCAGGACCGGTGACGACATGTAGCCCTCCATCTTCGTCTCCCAGACCTGACGAATCTCGAAACCTTGATCAGTCCGATTGATCGAAAGTAAATGAGCACCGCCGCCGTAGGTGCAGGTAAAAACCTGATCACCAATCACCAAGGGGGTCAGAATATTCATTCCCCGAAACGACGGGATCGCCATCGACCAGAGTTGCACTCCTGCATCAGGATCGAGTCCGATCATCTGCTGACGAGTCTGGACGATCAACTGTTTGTGCCCCCCGAGGGTTGCGATGATCGGCGAGGAGAATGCTCCCCCCATCATTCCTAACTCAGCATCGGGCATTCTCCAGACGAGTTTACCCGTCAATTTGTTGACCTTGAGGGTCCCTGCACTCGATTGGACGATGACTCCATCGCCGTCAATCAGAGGAGAGCAGACAAATCCGAATGACTCAAGCCCCGTATTAAATTCTTCGGCGATGTCCTTCCTCCAGA
>JAGQPX010000258.1 GCA_020426505.1 Planctomycetaceae bacterium
AAAACCGTGCCGAACATCATTGGGCACAGCCGGACCTACATCACTTTGTCGTTGCTGTCCAACTCGAGCGTCGTCATCCTCTATTACAAACTTGCAGATGCGTTCATGCTTGGCAGCATTTGTTACGCCGTCGCTGCCATCAGGGACCGTGAATTGCGATGGCCCGGAGGGGTGGTGACTGGTCTCGGGATCGGATTGATGATCGCCAGTGAGTTTCTAGGACCCGTTCCCATTAGCGTCGGAGTCGGATTAATGGGGTTGGGCTTCACGTTGATTGCACTTCGCGCCCTGCTGGCATCGCGTCGGCACGGTAGCGGTGTCGAGACAGATTAACTCCTCAACTCACGCGTACTCATTCTGTGTTGCAAGGTGACTGATGTCGCTTGGAAAAACTCTCAAACCGAGAGTGTCAACCATCCTTACGTATTGCGACCCGACCGTCGTAAACTCCAGTCGGGCGACCGTGAGTCCAAGCGGTCGATGTCTCATGGCGGATCACTTCGGATGAATCAATTGACGTCAGAATGGGGGCGAAATGCTGAAGGCTGCTTTCTGCAAGGTTTGGTTGGTATGGGCTGCGTGTTCAATTGGGTTACTAGTGCGGACGGTTGGTGCTCAGCCGCCGTTGGACGGGCTGACGCGGCAAATTGATTGGCAGCCGCGGCGGGCGAGCAGTGCGAATCCGGATCTGACGCGGAACGGCGATGCCCGTTCGATTGAGCCGGGAGGCGAGCTGGTGCTGGCCGACCTGGAGGGGCCGGGGATCATCAATCACATTTGGTGCACCATTGGAACGTGGGACATCCTGCATGGACGATCGCACGTGCTCAAGGTGTATTACGATGGCCGCACGTCTCCGAGTGTGCAGGTGCCATTGGGGGACTTCTTCGGCGTCGGACACGGTGCTGCAGACGACTATCACTCAGCCGTCACGGCTGTCTCGTCACACGGCCGCGCTCGTTCCTGCTACTGGAAGATGCCGTTCCGGGAGCGTGCGAAGGTCGTGATCTCGAACGACGGCGAGCAGCGGACCGATTCTTTCTACTTCTACGTCGACTGGCAGAAGCACGACACATTGCCCGACGACACGGTGTACTTCCATGCACAGTATCGGCAGGAGAACCCGACGTCGCCGGAGGACTTTCTGTTGCTCGATACCAAGGGGCACGGCCATTACGTTGGGACGGTGCTCTCCAATCACATGTGCGAGCAGGGATGGTTCGGTGAGGGAGACGACCGGTTCTTCGTCGATGGTGAGGCGTCGCCGTCGTTGAGCGGGACCGGCACGGAGGACTACTTCGGCGATGCATGGGGCTTCCGCAAGTTTCACACGCCGTACTTCGGTGTCTCGTTATGGGATGGCTACATGCCCGGCGACCGCGTGACTGCCTACCGCTGGCATCTGCTCGACCCGGTCCCCTTCCGGACGTCCTTGCGGGTGCAGATGGAGACGCGGGGTAGCGTGTTCGCAGAGGGAATGCAGCACCTCGGTCAGTTTCTCCCCCGGCAGGACTTCGTCAGCGGAGTCGCGTACTGGTACCAGAATCCGATCGTGGAGATCACGGACCCATTGCCTGCGGTCAAAGAACGGACGGCTCCCTATCGAATCATTCCCGTCTCGACGCTGACGACGCGCGCGGAACCGGCAACGGGGTTCATCAACTCCGAGGAAGGATTCAATCTGCTCACTCAGGCCGACGACAGTGTGATCGAGATCGACTTCACCGTGCCCGACAAGGGAAAGTATCAACTGAACGCCCTCATGCAGTACGGCATCATTCGCGGCATCTATCAACCAAGCCTGAACGGCAAGGAGATCGGCGGTCCGATCGATTTCAACGCGACCGGCGCGTTCGACTGGCTGTGGACGCGGCTGGACAACCACGTACTGGAGCCTGACAAGACGCACACCTTGAGCTTCACCTGCGTCGGACGCTCGCCGCATCTACGCACGGACGTCGGCTCTTATTGTGGCCTGGCAATGAGTCATCTCATCCTGCTGCGATTGGAAGACCTGCCCGGTTACGAAAAGGCCAAACAAGCCGCCCAGAAGAAGAGCGAATGATGACCGCCGTCATCAAAATCGGACGCGGAGAGGCCCGACTGGAGGTGACAACGGTTGGGTCGCAAAGCGACAGAACGATGCACACTTACGCTCCGATGATTCTTCGAAGATCGCTCGCACAAGTGAGCGTCATCTCGTGCCTGCGACACCCATACGGAAACGACTGGGCCCTCAAGCGAAATTGACACTGACGACCCGTCAGAGTGTTGGTCAGGAGACGTCCGCGGTGGGGGATTTCTTGTCTCCCAAATACTTCAGCACGACCAGGGCGATGTCGTCCTTTTGGGGGTTGCCGACTGCGAATTCTCGTGAGGCGCGGTAGAGGCCGTGGACGATTTGTTCGGCGGGTTGATCTCGCAGGGACTTGACCAGTTCGATGACTCGCTCGTTGCCGAACATCTCTCCATCGATTGAATGGGTTTCGGCGAGACCATCCGTCGTGAGGACGATGACATCGCCGGCGGAGAGTGACGCCGTCTGGCTGTCGCTTTTGATTTGCTCCGTCATCCCGATGGGGAGTGTGGTGCTGGCCAGCTGTTGGTATTCTCCGGAATGATCAACCATGAAAGCGGGGTGCCCTGCCCCGACGTATTGAAATGTGTCGAGTCGCTGGTCGAGGATCAGCATGAAGAGCGTCACAAACGTCATGTCCGAGGTGTCGTCGACCATGATCCGGTTCAGCTCTTCGATGATCTGACCGACATCGGTGTGGGTGTGAGCGAGTTGACGCAGCAGGGTTCGCGTTTCGACCATGACCATCGCCGGTCCGATGCCGTGACCGCTGACGTCAGCGATGGCCACGCCCAGTTCACCGGATTGCATCGGGATGTAATCGAAGTAGTCGCCGCAACCTCGCTTGGAGGGGAAGACATGACCGGCGATGTCGAAGCCGGGATAGCTGGGTGCGGTGCGGGGGTATAATCGTTCCTGCAGGGCCGCTGCGACGTCCAGGTCGTTGTTCATCTGACGATTCATCCGCAGCAGGGCCCGCTCAGCATCGAGGTAGGCGCGGATCGCGAACGTCAGCGCGGCGAGGTATGCCCCCATCCGCAGAATGTGCCACCACCACCACGCGGCATCCCACAACGAGGAGAGTTCGAACAACAGTCCAGCCGCCCCGAAGAGCATGGTGTGGACGGCGAACAGCCAGTCGACATGATCGCCATCGGTATGAAAACGACGGATGAAGAACGTGCCGGCGACGAAAAACCCCAACCCTCCGATCATGTTGAGCGCGCGGGCCAGCGTGGTGAAATCGCCGTTGACGACCATCGCGGGAAGCCGAGCCGGGAACGCACAGGAGGCGGAACCGACGATCATTGTCAGAATGGTGACGAGCCAGAGCAGTGCTGCGATCGTCCGGCGTCGCAACCGGATCGAGTCCAGCCATACGCACGCGAAGAGCACTCCACCAACCAATGTCGCTGTGCTGTGCAGCCAGACGAAGTTGTTCCCCGGCTGCACGCCGGCGTGGTACACATCGAGGATTCCCATCCCCATAAGCGCCGCGGCCATCCATGGATAGTGTCGCTGCGCTCGTTTGCGGGGCCACTCCACAATCAGGATGGCTGCGATCGACACGGCCATCAGGCCGCCCATCGACTCCAGCAGCGAATGAATCGGCAGATGCGCAAAGCGACTCTTGGGGAAATACATCATCGACAGATAACTGCCGAAAATCGGCAGCACCAGCGATAATGTGATCCCCAGGAGAATCCAGAATAAGAGTCTGAACCGACTCACCAATTGACCCGCGAAAAGGATGAGCGCCAAAGACTTCGCAGTGAGAATGACCTGATGTATTCCATCACCAATACAGTAAACGACAACATCGCTGGAACCAAATCAATTCCCTACCAGTGGTGCTGTCCAAGTCAATCGCACCTCCGATGTCGCTGGATTCGCCAGAATTCAGCCATCACGTCATTTGTCATCCACGAAGTCTGAACTCTGGCGAGTCCAGCGACAGTTGCGCAGGCAGCATTTTCAGCGACGACGTGAACGTCCAGATCATGCGATCGCCCCGTCGTACTGACGGTCCTCACAACGATCACTTCGCGTCTGGTTCGTCCTCGTCGGCTACCTCGGCGGGGATGCGTGCGATGCCGGCAAGTTTGTCGTCATCATCAAGCGTCATGATGCGGACGCCCTGCGTGTTGCGGCCGATGATGCTGATGTCCTCGACGCGGATGCGTTGAATCTTGCCGCTGGTGGTAATCATCAGAACGTCATCCCCTTCCTCGACAGACAGGATGCTGATGACGGGGCCGTTACGTTTGGTGGTCTTGATGTCGCGGACTCCTTTTCCGCCTCGCTTCTGGCGGCGGTAACGCATGGTGGAACTGGTCGCGGTGGTCTCATCTTCGCCTTCACTAGCCGATTCGTCAGCGGCGTCTTCAACATCCGGCGTTTCGTCGTCCAGGTCACCAACACCGAATGGCGTGCGTTTGCCGTAACCGTTCTCGCAGGCGGTGAGCAGAGTGCGGTCTTCGGAAGCGACGACCATGCCGACGACTTCGTCTCCCTTGCTGAGTGTGATGCCTTTGACGCCTCGTGAGTTGCGGCCCATCGCGCGGGCGTCTTCCTCGCAGAAGCGAATGGACATGCCGCTGTTTGTGCTGAGCACGACGTCCTCACCGCTGGAAACTTTGACGACATCGATCAAACGGTCGTCCTCTTCGAGTTTGATGGCGATGATGCCCCCCTTCATCGGACGGCTGTAGGCGGAGAGAGCCGTCTTTTTGACGAAGCCGCGGCGGGTCGTCATCAAGAGGAAGCGTTCGTCATCGAACTCACGGACGTCGACACAGTCCTGCACGGTTTCGTCTTCTGCGAGCCTCAACAGGTTGACCAGTGCCCGGCCCTTCGCGGTGCGCGCCTGGAGCGGCAGGTCGTACACCTTCTGCCAGTAGACCTTGCCGAAGTTGGTAAAGAACAGCAGGTAACTGTGTGTGCTGGAAACGAACAGGTGCTCAATGGGGTCTTCGTCGTCCGACTTGGCCCCCTTGATGCCTTTTCCACCCCGGTTCTGTGCCTGGTAAACGGAGAGAGGGGTCCGTTTGACGTAGCCGCGCTGAGTGAGCGTGACCACCATCGGCTCTTCGGCGATCAACTCGTCCTTGTTGACGTCCGTCAGTTCCTCCTCTGAGATCTCGGTTCGCCGGCCGGTGGGGAATTTGCGTTTGAGGTCTTCCATGTCCTCGCGAACGACGCCAAGGATGTGTGCTTCGTCTGAGAGGAGATGCAGATGCTCGGCGATGGCATCGAGCAGTTGCTTGTGCTCGCCTTGCAGGTTCTCTCGTTCAAGATTGGCGAGCGAGCCGAGCTGCATGCTGACGATCGCTTCGGACTGGTTGGCGGAGAGCGAGTACTCGGATTTGACGCCCTGCTCTTCCTGAAAGCGTTGGAAGCCCTCGTCGCCCAATGCGCGAGCGATCAGTTCCGCGGCGATTTCGATGCCTTGCAGAGCGACCTTCGCTTCTGCACGACTTGCCGAGTCGCGGATCGTTTGGATCACCTTGTCAATGTCGATCTGCGCGATCAACAGGCCTTCGACCGTGTGCTTGCGTTTGCGGGCCTCCGCGAGGAGATACTCCGTCCGTCGGCGGATGACGGTCACACGATGCCGGATGAACTCCTGCAGGAGTTCCCTGACGGACAGCGTTTCCGGGCGATTGCCGACGAGTGCGAGCAGGATCACGCTGACGGTCGTCTGCAAGGGGGAGAGTTTGTACAGCTGATTCAGCACGACTTCACGGTCGGCATCCCGTTTGAGGTAAATGTGCAGCCGCACCTGCCACGTGGGCGTCTTGCGGTCTGTGTAGTCGACGACCTTGGAGACCCCCTTGAGTTTGTCCTCACGAATGAGGGCTTCGAGTTTCTCCTTGATGCGATCGCGAGTTTCGAGATAGGGGATCTCTTTGACGACGATCACCTCGGTGTTCTTCTCCGTCTCGAAGTCGACCTTTGCCCGGACGGTGAGGGTCGAGCGACCGGTGGTGTAACCCTGACGAATGCCCATCCGTCCGCAAATGACGCCTCCGGTGGGGAAGTCGGGACCGGGCAGGACATCCAGCAGTTCATCAATGCCGGCATCCGGGTTGTCGATGAGCAGTTGGACGGCTGTGACGACTTCGCCCAAATTGTGCGGCGGGATGCTTGTCGCCATGCCGACAGCGATGCCGTTCGAACCGTTTACCAGCAGATTCGGGAATCGCGACGGAAGCACAACCGGCTCCATCCCCTTCTGGTCGTAGGTGGGGATGAAGTCGACGGTGTCGTAGTTGAGGTCGGCGAGCAGTTCGGACGCGGCTTGTGAAAGGCGGGCCTCCGTGTATCGCATTTGGGCCGGACCGAGACCGGCGATGGATCCGAAGTTCCCCTGCTTGTCGACGAGCGTCTCGCGCATGATCCACTCCTGAGCCAGTCGGACCAGAGTGGGATAGATGACGCTTTCACCGTGAGGGTGATAGTTACCGGAGGTGTCGCCGGAGATCTTAGCGCACTTGACCCGCCCGGAGTTGGGACCGAGGTTGAGGTCGTTCATGGCGACGAGAATACGTCGCTGAGCGGGTTTGAGCCCGTCGCGGGCATCGGGCAGCGCGCGGCTGATGATGACCGACATCGCGTAAGTCAGATAGCTCTGCTGCATCTCCTCGCGGATGTCGAGCTTCTCGATGCGACCGGTCAGAGTCTCGCCGTTGCCAGTCTCAGGGATTTCAGTCGGGTCGTTCGGATTCGTTGGTTCGTCAGCCAAGCTTGCGCGTCCTCAAACAGGTCGTGTGGTGTTCAGACCGATCGCATCGATAACCGACCGCAAAGGTCGGCAGAGTGTGCATCGGCAGGGGGGGAAGGTGCCCGGTGATGGGCTGAAAACGACCGCTCGAATCCGGCGGCCTGTCTCGCTCGGGCAACTCCATTCTCGCCAGGGGATAGGAAGCAAAAAGTGTCAATCGATGAGTCGGATAGGAGGCTCGAAACCCCGTTGTTTTCTAGGGAAATTGCCTCATCGATGGCTGACCGAATTGTAGCTGATGAGGTGCCGAGTCTCAATCAACTCCCCTGTGTTTTTGATCGTGATTGAGACGGTTGAAACAGCCCGCAGGAGGCGGATCGACGCGCAATTCCGACAGGGGGTGCCTACAATGGTCTTTGAGCACTGACGGGACCTCCGATGGGCGGAGTTCTCGAACTATGGTCCATCATCCAATCCCCGAAATGGGGGAAGATTCGAGTAACCTCTTCGTTGTCTTTTTCAGCAGCACTGCGTCGATCCTGACGTCACAAGTCATGCAAATGCCGGATGAGTGCGACGACCAATACCTCTGACACAGTCCGACTTCCTGCCGGAGACGGGACCGAAGTGCAGGACGACGCTGCGCGCGATTATTCACGCCAGCTGAGCCAGCAGGTCGTCTCGCCTCCTTCGCACGTGCCAGGCTTCGAAATCCTGCGATGTCTGGGTGTCGGTTCTTTCGGTTCCGTTTGGCTCGCGCGGGAGGTCAACACGGGCCGACGGGTCGCGATCAAGTTCTACTCCCATCGTCGCGGGCTCGACTGGTCACTGCTCAGCCGTGAGGTCGAGAAGCTGGCCGTGCTGTATACATCACGTGACGTGGTGGGGTTGCTGGACGTCGGGTGGAACCATGACCCGCCCTACTTCGTGATGGAGTATCTGGAGAACGGCTCGCTCGCCGGTCGGCTCAAATCGTCGCCCCTTCCGATCGACGAAGCTGTGCATGTGACTCGGTCGGTCGCCCGTGCGCTCGTGCATGCCCACAGCAGCGGCATCCTGCACTGTGACGTCAAACCGGCGAACGTCCTGCTCGATCGCAACGACGAAGCACGACTCGGAGACTTCGGCCAGTCGCGACTGTCGGACGATCAAAGTCCCGCGCTGGGAACGATGTTTTACATGGCTCCGGAGCAAGCCGATCTGCAGGCGATCCCGGATGCCCGTTGGGACGTGTACGCGCTCGGTGCCCTGCTCTATCACACGTTGTGCGGTCATGCTCCTTACCGAAATGAAGCAAACGAGAAACGAATTCGCGAGGCGAACACGCTGGCGGAACGATTGGAAGCGTACCGTCAGATCATTGAGACAAGTCCGCGACCGGATGAGCATCGCAAGTTGCCGGGCGTCGACCGTGAGTTGGCGGACATTATTGATCGCTGCCTGCATCCCGAACCGCAGCATCGATTCACAAACGCGCAGATTGTGCTCAATGAACTCGACCGACGAGATCATGCCCGCGCCCGTCGTCCACTAACAATCCTGGGTTTTCTCGGACCGATTCTCTTTCTGTTGGCCATGCTTTGGATCGCCTGGCGTGCCGTGCCAGCAGTCGTTGAAGCATCGAACAGTGACCTGATCGATGGGTTGCTCGAAGGCGACGAGGTCGCAGCGAGTGTTCTTGCTCACGGAGTTGAGGCCGATCTGCTGAGCCGTCAGGACGAGTTGGAGGAACTCGCTCGATCGCCCGAGTTGCGAGAGTTCATTCACCAGACCGAACAGACTCCCCTCGATGAGTGGCGCGGACTCACCTCACCTCTGAACGAATGGCAAGCTGCGTGGGCTGAGCGACTCCGAGAGGCTGACCGGTCTGCGGATCGAAGCTGGTTCCTCACCAATGCGGCGGGCGATCAGCTCGCTCGTATTCCTCTACCTCCGGAAAACTTCAACACCATCGGAGATAACTTTGCGCGGCGATCGTACTTTCACGGCGGCGTTGAGGAGTACGATCCAAGTTCTCTCCCCGGCGACCTTAAGCCGCGAACGAAGCCGGGCATCTCGACCGCCTTTCGTTCGGATGCGACCCATCAATACATGGTGGCGATTGCCGTGCCGGTCTGGGATGAAGCGGAAGAGAACGTCATCGGCATTCTGGCCCGCACGATCGACCTGCCCGACTTGCTCTCGCCGTGGGAACAGCGAGTGCGAGGTGAAGACAGTAAGACAACCGGCGACAATGCCAACCGGTTTCTCTCACTCGTCGATACACGAGAGGAACGGGGATTCCTCCTCGATCACCACTGGATGACGCGGGAGGCCATGAGGGAGATGAGTGACGCAGAGATCGAACAGAAGCTGCGACTATCTGAGGACTTGACCGAGATGGTCACGCACTCACAAAGCAGTGGGAACTTCCGAGACCCGGTTGCGACTGCCGGCCTCGACGCGACATACAGCGGTGACTGGCTCGCAGCGTTTGCCCCGGTTAAACAGACAGGATGGGTCGCCGTCGTGCAGGAGCGACGAGCCGAAGCTCTACGTCCCTTCCGGGCGTTGGAGTCGGTGTTCTGGCAATACGGTATCGCGGCTCTGGTGGTCTTCAGCCTCATGCTTGGTATCCTGTGGTATCTCATCCACCGAGCCTCGACCTGACCGAGATGCGAGACCCCTTGTCGTGTTTGAATTGATAGCTGAGGGATCGGAGCCGCGTCAGCGATGCCGGTTTGTGCTCGACCCAAACGAAACAGCCCAACTCGGACGCAGCACTGCGGCCGACTTGATCGTTCCGTGGGAGGCACAGCTGTCGCGTGCGCACGTTGGGCTGACTCCGGATGGCACGCACGTCTTGTTGCAACGGTTGGAAACCGCACGAAACCCGGTGTTCGTCGGGGGCGAGCCGACGGATTCGTGCAAGCTTCGGCCGGGGGATCGATTCGTCATTGGGAGGACCGTCTTTCACATCGGCGAATTGTCGCTCAGCGAGGAGTCGCCGGCGGAGGTACTTGTCGAGGAGGTGACGTTCGCACCCGGCCAGTTGCAGCAGGTGAGATTTGAGGATGCGGACCGACGCATTGATGTGCTCTCCAAACTGCCTGAGGTGATCTGGGGAGCCGGGAGTCTGAGCGAACGGGACTCGCGACTCGTCAGCTTGATGTTGGCCGGCATTCGCACCGCAGATGCCGTCGCTCTGGTGCGAATTGACGATGAGGGAGGTGTCAAAGTCATTCAGTGGGACCGACGTCAAGAGACGGCCGGGTCGTTTCGCCCCAGCAGTCGTCTCGTCACCGAGGCTCTGCTCAAACGTCAACAGACCGTGCTCCACACGTGGGAAAGCAGCGACCCGGCTGATTCCGTCTTCACCGCGACCGCGGACTTCGATTGGGCCTTCTGCACATTCGTCAACGAAGATCAACATGGCCCGTGGGGCTTATATGTTGCGGGTCGCTCCGAGCCACGGACGCTGATCGAGCGAGCGACAGGTTCGCCCGGCTCGGCCATTCTGCAGGCGGATGTGAAGTTCGCAGAGTTGGTTGCGGAGATTATCAGTGCTGTCGAACGGGTGAATCACATCGAAGGCGACTTGTCTGTCTTGCGGCAGTTTCTCTCGCCCCCCATCCTCGCAGCACTGGAGCAGCGAGGGAGTCAAGTCGGTCTCAACTCCGACATGTTGGAGCCGCGCGAGTGTGATGTCACGGTTCTGTTCTGCGACTTACGAGGCTTCAGTCATCGGGCTGAGGAGGCGGCTGACGATTTGCTCGGTTTGCTCGATCGCGTCAGCAAAGCGCTTGAGGTGATGTCGGGGCGCGTGCTGGAGTACGGCGGAGTCACGGGGGACTTTCTCGGCGATGCGGTGCTCGGGTTCTGGGGATGGCCCTTCCCCTCGGAGGATGCTCCACTGAATGCCTGCCGCGCGGCACTGGCGATTCGCAAAGTCTTCGCAGAGACGGCGGAAACCCCCGGTCATGCGCTCAGCGACTTCCGCGTGGGAATCGGCATTGCACGTGGACGAGCCGTCGCGGGCAAGATCGGCACCAGCGATCGCGTGAGCGTGACGGTCTTCGGCCCCGTGGTGAATCTCGCCAGCCGTCTCGAAACAATGACCAAACAATTGAGAGTGCCGATCCTGTTGGATAACTCGACAGCAGAGATCGTCCGACGACGGATGTCATTGGAAGATGGTCGCGTGCGCAAGCTGGGTCGCGTGCTTCCGGTGGGACTGGAGACGCCTCTTGATGTGCACGAGTTGCTGCCTGCTGAGGATGAGCGTCCGGATCTGACGTCTGAGCACATTCGTCAGTACGAACAAGGGGTCGAGGCATTCCTCGCAGGCCAATGGGAGGACGCGTATCACCACCTGCACCGCATGCCACCCTCGGACCGGGCACAGGACTTTCTGACCCTCCGCATCGCAGAACACAACCGCATCGCCCCGCCGAACTGGGATGGCGTGGTGCGGTTGCCGGAAAAGTGAACCGATTAGCCGCGACCAACGGGAGCGCTCCCG
>JAGQPX010000041.1 GCA_020426505.1 Planctomycetaceae bacterium
CACACACACACACACACACACACGTTCTTTGGTCGACCAGGTCACTCGGCGTTGCCCACAGGACACCTCTGTGTCCCCTGCGGTGATTTCCTTCAATGAACACAATTGTCGCTTTTCATGGCGAATATCTCACACGTGCTCTTCGACGATCTCCTCCACCGGTTTGCGGCGGCTGTTGGAGATGCTGGCGGGGTAGCCGTACCAGAAGAGGCCGATGATCTTGCGTGCGCCCAGGTCGATGCCGAGGAGGTGGGAGAACTCTTCGAGGCGGGTGACGGGGCCGGTGGTCCATTTGAGGCCGATGCCTTCTGACCACAGGGCGAGGGCCAGGTTCTGGGCGGCGCAGCAGCAGGCGGCGTAGTCCTCTTCGGCGCGGATCGGGTCGTCGCTGACGTCGCAGGTGATCGCCAGCCAGCCGGGGACGGCGGACCAGCGATTTTGCTTGGCCTCGGCAGCCGTGTCTCCCTTCTGCTGGCGGACCAACTCCGTGTTGAGCCGGACGATCTCGCGGGCTGTCTCTTCGCCGATGAGATGGAACCGCCACGGCTCGGTCTGTTTGTGGTTGGGCGCCCAGCGGGCGAGGTCAATCGCAGCGAGAATGGCCTCTCGCGGCGGTCTTTCCGGACGGAAGTTGTCGATCGTGCGTCGGTGACGGATGACGTCCGCGATGGTCGAATTCTGCGGGAAATCGGTCATTTTCGGGGGCTCAAAAGTCGGCATTGCAGGAATTACAAGACTCGGGTATCTTCCCGCCCCGCACAAGGATTGTCGACACACACGTTGCAGGGAGGCACACGTGGACTGCAGACCGTTTCGTTTCTTACATGCAGCCGATTTCCGGCTGGACACGCCCTGCTTCGGCGTGCCGAACCTCCCTGCTGATCTGCGTCGCTCGTTTGTCGATGCACGATACACAGCAGCGCGGCGGGTGTTTGACACTGCGATCGAACGTAATATCGATTTCGTGATTCTGGCCGGAGGCTTGCTCGATTCACAGTTGCCCGGACTGCGTGGTCCTCTGTTTCTGATTGAACAATGCTCGCGACTCGCTGATCGCGGCATCAAGGTCTACTGGGCCGGGGCGACCTTCGAGACGCAGGGACGCTGGCCCGATTATGCCGATGTACCGAGCAACCTGAAGCTCTTTGCAGGCGACCAGACGGATCGTGTGCATCGTCAGCACGGCAGACCTGTCGCCCGACTGATCGCGGTCAGAGAGTTTTCCACAACACCTCACGACTCGGACATGTTTACGATCGCCATCCATCCTCGCTGCACACGGGCGATCACGGGTGTCGATGCGCGAGTCGACTACTGGGCACTGGGCGGACAGTCGGAGCGAGACACGCAAACACTCGATGGCGATGTGGCCCACTTCCCCGGCTCGCCGCAAGGCAGCACACCGAACGAACAAGGTCCGCACGGTTGCAGCATCGTGACGGTCGATGCGAATGGCCGTGTGTCGATCGAGCCGGTTGCGACGGACGTGGTCCGCTGGTGTCATGAGGAACTCGCGCTCAGTTCCATGACCAGCTGGGATGAGATGCTGCAAGACTTTGAGCAACGGCTGACCGGCCTGCGAGAGGAACTGGCAGCGACATCATCGGTCGAGATGGCCATCATCAACTGGACCGCCACCGGCGGCGGACTCTCCATGCAGCGGCTGTTGCAACCTCGGTTTCAGGAACAACTGATCCGCAGACTAAACGAGCGACATCAGCAACAGTCGCCCGCCCTGTGGACACTCGAAATCGAAACCGTCGTCGATCCTCATCAGCTTGATGACTGGCAACATGAACACTCCTCGCTGGGGGCGTTCCTCCGCGAACTGGGACAGATGTCGGACAGTCTATGTGCTTCACACGCTCCGACGCCCACCCCCCATCTGTTCAACGACGCACTCCGAAAGCGAGTTGTCAACGAAGGCATTCATCGACTGGGAAAGGAGCCCCAGCCGAGTTGAGACAACGCAGGGCCGACCCCGCACCGGCCCGTCAGATTCATTCACCAACGACACTCAGACGGACCCGCATCCGTCATCACCAGACCAAGGCGACCCAGACATGAAGTTTCACCACATCGACATCGACGGCTTCGGCGTACTTTCGGACACGACACTCGACGGGCTGAACGGACAGCTCAACGTGGTGTACGGTCCCAACGGAGCGGGCAAATCGACACTGCTGCATTTCCTGCAAGGTGTCTTCTGCGGCTATGACGAGGGACGCCGGCTCGGCCTCATGCCCCCCGTCGGCGGCGGAGCCAGTGGCGGAAGTGTGCACGCAGACTGGTCCGGCGAGGCCTGTCGCTTCGCACGGTCCGGCGACAATGGTGCGGATCAGCGGCTGCGGATCACTCTCGACCGCGATGGCCGACACACGCCTCACCCGCGTGCCTCGAAGAACGTCGTGCCGACGGCACTCATCCCGATGCTCTACACGGTCGGTCACGCCGACGTGCATGCGTTGGATCGACTGGTGGAACGGGCCATTGATGACGGCATCGAACTGATCGCCCGGAACGGCAACCCGGACGACCTGACGTCCGCCGCATCGACCGTGCATGCCCAGCGAGCCGAACTGGTTGACGAGACACGTCGGGGTCGTGTCGCTGAGTTGACGGAAAGCCGTCATCAGTTGCAAAGCGAACTCGAACGACTCACGCGTCAACTGCGTGAACGATGCGACGAGCTGACGCGTGACCATCACGCTCGTCAACAGTCGGCACGCCGGCACGCATTGCAGACGGTCCAATGGCTGCACGATGAGTTACAAGCCGTCGAGACGGACCTGCGTGAAGCCGAAGACCTCGCCTGGAGGCCGATCCCGACCCGCACGCGAACCGAGACGGTGACGGTGAATCGCCCGTCGACTCGTCGGTTCGCCTCGACCAGACATGTCGACGTTGATCGCCGCGCTGAACTGGAAGACATCGATCGTCGCATCACCGATGCACGGACGCGGCTGATCGAAATTGCGGAAGCCCGGCTGGAGATCAATCTCGGCGCGGCCCGCATCGCCGGCAGTGAGGACCTGCAGGCCGGTCAATTGTTGACCCGACTGCGAGAGTCGCTGAGCGAGTTGGAAGGGACAATGCTCGAACTGCGTGACGACGCGCATGACCTCAGTAATCAACAATCGCCGCGCGGCTGTATGTGCAACAAATGGGCGACAACGACGCAAACCTCAGTCCAGGAGATGCGTCGCCGCCTGTACGGCATCTGTCAGGACGTCGCCCGATTCGAGTTGCATCACAACAAGATGTTCTACTCGGCCGCTGCTGAGCAACTTGATCGCGAGGAACTGGAACAACTGCAACTCGTCAAATCGCTGCGTGAAGAACGGCAGGCCATCGTCGATTCAACCGGTCGCCTTGAAACATGGCACGGACCATCGCAGCACTGCGTTGAACATGACTTGTGCGATTGCTCGGAGCATTGGGAGTACGAACGGGCCCAGTCCGACCCGCAGCCGGTTCCCGTGACTGAAACAACCATCGTCGTCGAGCGGAATGTGCCGGCTGCAACAATCGTGAAGCCGACCGCTGAGGAGCTGCGAAGGCTGCGTCGCCGCTGTGCTGAGTTGCAGTCGCAGCTGGAGTCAGCCCGTCAGCAGTGGCGAGCCAGTCGTCATCAGACCATACCGTTCGAGTTGCCGGACGACGTGCGGGCTCTCGAGGAACAGGTCGATCAGACGCGCGTCGATCTCGACACGGTTGAGCGGGAACTCACGTCGTCCCAAGAGCAGTGGAATGTGCTGTCGGTGACCGGTGAGGTGATTCGTCGTGCGGTTGAACGGGTCCAGAAGGACACGCGTCCGCAAGTGATCCGCTGGGTCGGCGAATATCTCTCCCGTCTGACCGGCGGTCGCTACGTCGGCATCCGGGTCACGCCCGAACATCACGATCTGCGAGTGATCGACAGCGGTGATAACGAACGTCCCCGCTGGACACTCTCCCGCGGCACGCTGGATCAAGTGGCCCTCAGTCTGCGATTGGCCCTCGTGCGTGCCTATGCCGAGCGGGGTGTCCAATTTCCCATCGTGTTCGACGACGTGCTTGTCGACTGCGACATTGATCGCCTGCACGAGGCCGTGCGACTGCTGAGCGAGTTTGCACAGAAGCATGATCAACAGATCATCTATCTTACCTGCGGCACCCATCTGGCAAGCCTGTTCCAATCCGAAGGCACCTCCCCCGTCTCAATGCCCGGTTCTCTCTCGGGCTCGTGGAGACGACCCGAAACCGTTGAGCGACCGGCCAACTGGACCATTCGCGGCTGGGTCGATCAACCGCATCATCCGACCGAGATCATCGAGGAAGCCCACATCGTCCGCGTCCCCGAGCGAGTCCAACCGGCTCTTGCTGCCAAGAAGGTTGAACGAGTCGAGACGACGGAGACGACTCACACGCGGCACGTCACCTCGACTGGCAGTTCTGACCGCGTGCGACTGGCTCGACCGCTGAACCGTCGTCAACCCGGCGGACAGTACTGGCTGTCGATGGACAGTCCGATCACGCTTGTCCCGTCGATCGGCAAACAGATGGGGCACCGGCTTGTCGCCCTGGGCATTCGCAACGTCGCGGACCTGGTCGACCTCCCCGCCGATGAGGAAACGGTCCCGCTCAATACGTTGCAGATCAGCGAGTCACGTCTGCGTGAATGGCAGGCGGAAGGTCTGCTGCTCTGTTGCGTGCCCGATCTGACCGGGGTCGATGCCCAGATGCTCGTTGTCTGCGGCATTCGCAGCGTGCGACAACTCGCTGAAATCGACGTCGATCAGCTTTGGACGTCCGTCAGTCGACTGCCCCGCGATCGCTGGGAGCGGGACCGACGGGAGGGATGGCCGAGTCGCGAGATCGTCGGTCGCTGGATTCACAACGGACGCCTCGCCCGTTCACGTGAGGATGCCCGCCGCGACTCATCACGACGTATGTCATCGACCCGCAGCTCGACGTCACAACGAGACGGCAGCAAGCGAACCGGTCATGGTTCACGCACGACGGTTGCTCGCACCCGTTACACGCATGGCGACCGGTCGCACCACAGCGAGCGTGAACCTCGCGAGGAGCGGGCGGTCATCACCCCGTTCACGTCAGTCTCGAAGCAACCTCAAACCGACCAATCGACCGAGTGGAAGTTCTACCTCAACATGGACAGCCCCGTCGTGGATGCTCCGTCGATTGGACCGAAGATGGCGTTGCGACTGGAAAAGCTGGGCATCATCAACGTCAGTGATCTACTCAACCGACAGGCGTCAGACATCGCCAGGAAGCTCGATCACAAGCGAGTGAAGGAGGAGACGGTCCTCGTTTGGCAGCAGCAGGCCCGGCTGATGTGTCGCATCCCGCAGCTGCGAGGTCACGACGCTCAGGTTCTCGTCGCATGTGACATTACTCAGCCGGAGCAAGTCGCCGGTATGGACCCCCGAGCCCTGTTCGGCATCGTCGGCCCGTTCGTCGAGACCGTCGATGGCCAACGGCTGTTGAGATCAAGCAAGACGCCCGATCTGGAAGAAGTCACCGACTGGATCAACTGGGCCAACCACGCCCGCTCCCTGAAGGCCGCGTGAATTTCACCGCAGAGTCACGGAGACACAGAGGACGCGCGGAGAGATGCGCCGGTGAATGAACATTTGAGGGAGGAGACCACGGATTTCACGGATGACGCGGATATTCATCCAAACCGACTTAGGTTAGTGAGCGTCGAGAATTCCAATACACATTCCGAAGTTGACCGTGTCCTGACCCGGAGTGCCAATCCGTGTTATCCGTGAAATCTGTGGTTAAGAATGCCAGACATCCTCTACGTACAAACGGAGACACACGTCACGGCTCAGCAGAAGCTTCGCCCTCCCATGTTTGACTCATCGACCTGCTTTTCACTCGCTCTCCGCGTCACCTCCGCGACTCTGTGTCTCCGTGGTGAAACAAGACTTTCAACTTTCCCAAAAGGTCAACGGCCAAGCCGCTAGCGGTGATGTGTGGAACCTCCTTCGAGACAACTGCTCGATGTCTTGTCGCGGTATGACCTCGCGACGCCGGCGGACGTGCGCCGTTGTCGTCCGCAAGTCAAACGATTGGCCCGTGATCTGCCGACCTTCGACTCAGTCTGGATCGACGCGCTGACACAGGCGCGAGTGCTCACCCCTTTCCAGGCGAAGTTGCTCGAGTCCGATCACCCGCAGCAGTTGCAGGTCGGACCGTGCGTGCTGGTTGATGAATGGGAGAAGGACGGCGACTGGACACTCCGCCTCGCCAGACATCGCACAACCAAACAGAAGTGTCTGCTAACGTTCGTAAATGTCCCCGCTGAAGGTCTGCCGAAAGCGTTGCAGGCCGTGCGTGACGTCATCGCCCGGCAGCGGGGTCTTTCGCATCCGTCGGTCATTGTGCCTCAGGGGTGTGATGAATCCGATGACAAACTGGTGGTTGTCAGTCCGCACATTGCGGGTCCGACGCTGAAGCACTTGCTCGTGCGTCGCGGTCGGTTCCCGACATCAGTGGTGATCGACATCGCGTGGCAGTTGATCGACGGCCTTGCATCACTCCAAGAGCGAGAGGTGGTTCACGGCGACATCACGCTGACGAATGTGCGGCTCACTCCACGCGGACAGACCGTCTTGCTGCATCCGGGTGTCCTGCCGGCTGTCGGCAGCCGCGTGTCGATTCACGCAACGCATGGACCGGAGAGTTACGACGGCATCGCCCCCGAACTCATCAGCACGTCCCGGACCGCGACCCATCAGTCCGACCTGTATGCGCTGGGGTGCCTGTTGTGGCAACTCCTTGCCGGGCGTCCCCCCTACCCCACCGGCGACCCGCTCGCCAAGCTGTCAGCCCATCAGACAAAGCCCATGGACGACGTCCGTCGCTGGGTGCCGGACACGCCTGAGCATCTGGCGACTCTGATCGCCAAGTTGACGGACAAGACACCAGAGAAGCGAGGTGCTGGATTCTGCGAGTTGCGTAAGGAATGGCCGCTCGGCAAACGACTTGGTCGGCAACGTTTGGCACAGTTCCATTCATCATTTGGCACTGTCGTTCCTCGTCGCGGCGACGTGCACCGCAGCGCGGCTCGCTTTCCCACCAGGGCGGCAATGGCTGCGTTGTTTATCCTTGGAGGGCTGTCGCTCTCGCTGCTCGATGCGGGAGCCCGAAACGAGTTGCTTCGTCTCGCTGGTCATGAGGCGGCTCCGCCGAATGTGATCCGCGTCGGATCAAGCGTGGGCGATGATGCCTCTGCGCGAGAGGCGACGGCTAAACCGCTTCACGGGTTACTCGCCTTCCCCACGCAATCCTCGAATGGTGTGATCGAACTCAATTCTGCCGGCCCGTATGACGTCACGACATTGAGCACCGACCGGCCCCTTGTGATCCGGGCAGCGGAGGGAGTCTCGCCTCAGGTCATGGTGCAGGCGGCTCCGCTGCGACTGTCGGCTCCCACTGTACAGGTCGATGGCATCCGTTTCGTCTCCGCCTCCGAGACAACGCCTGCACTTCTCCTCGCCGTGCAGAGTCTGAACTTCGCCGTCAGCCAATGTCGTTTTGAGGGGCCAAATGATCAGTCGGTGACAAAGACACCCGTTGCAGTTGCTTGGAAGGTGACCGACACAGCTAATCCAACCGGCGGGAAGTTCCTGATGCGGAACACGTTCATCGACGGCTCTCTGCACGGACTGGACACTCACACGATGCCGCGCTCACTGGCGTTCGACAATTGTCTGAAGGTCGGTGCCGGGGCTTTGATCCGGCTATCGCACGAGGACGCATCCGTTCCCCTGCGAGTGCAATTGCGGCAGACGACACTTCGCAACACTGGCGGTGCGATTCGGTGGAATGGTTCGTCGCCGGACACATCAATGCAGCCGATGGTGCTCACCGCAGAGAATTGTGTGTTCGACCTCACACCGGGGTCCGCAGGTCTGCTGGAGTTTGTGAGTCAGTCGCCGCCAAGTGGTTGGGATCGCATGCTCCAGATCACGGGACAGGGCTCCGTCTTGCGGCAAGAGTCGTCGCTCGCGGTTGCGGATGTGACGAGTGAGTTCTCTCCAACAGAGGTGGAGACGTCAGAACTCCGTATCGACGGCCTGCTTCTCGATGCCTTCGAGTTCGCCGGACCGAATGTGCAGGACCCCCGGCACTCGGTCGTCGTCAACACACAAGCCCCGCGCATGTCGCCCACTCCGCCGGGGATCGACGCAACGAAACTCACCTCTCCGACCACGAAGCCTCTCGTCCAACAGGCTGCGAGGCCGTAAGATTCCGACGATCAAACAAGAGACACGCAAAAGGCCGAGTTCGATGCAGGTGGTGGAAACAGTCAAGGAAGTTCGCAAGGCTGTCGCGGAAGCGAGAGCCGGGGGGGAGTGGATCGGCTGTGTCCCGACGATGGGCGCTCTGCATGCCGGGCACATGAGTCTCGTCGAAGACTGCAGTGAGCGAACGGACTTTGTCGTCGTGACGATCTTCGTCAATCCCACTCAGTTCGGTCCGAACGAGGACCTGAGCAAGTACCCGCGACCACTCGAAGACGACCTGGAGAAGTGTCGTGAAGCAGGAGTGGATCTGGTGTACACCCCCGAAGTGCCTGCGATGTACCCGGAGGGGTTTGAAACATACGTCAAACTGGAGCATCTGCCGAAGCGGCTCGAGGGTGAGCATCGCCCCACACACTTTCGCGGCGTGACCACGATCGTCACCAAACTTTTCAACATCGTGCAGCCGGACGTCGCCTGCTTTGGCCAGAAGGACTATCAACAACAGACGCTCATCCGCCGCATGGTCCGCGACCTCGACATGCCGATCGAGATTGTCGTCTGCCCTACCGTGCGCGAGGCGGACGGCCTCGCGCTCAGCAGCCGCAACATCTACCTCAGCGATGACGAACGCCGCTCGGCCCTTTCGCTGTATGCGTCTCTTCAACTGGCACAGGACCGAATCAAAGCGGGCGACACGGACCTCACTGGCATTCGTCAAGCCATGCTTGACCTGATGGCATCACACTCACACGTCACGCCGGACTATGCAACAATCGCCGATGTGGACTCACTTGAATCGTTGGACTCCCCCGTCCCCCGCATGGTGGCCCTGGTCGCCGCAACGGTGGGACAGACCCGACTGATCGATAATCTGGTCATTGACATCCATAGTCGTCGCAGGACCCACGGGGCGTAGCCCGTGGGCTCTTAACTACTCCCCACTCCCTATTCGCTACTCCCTCCTCATGCGTCAAACCCTGCTGCGTATCTTCCTCGACGAACCGTGGACCCTCTGGAAGACGGATGCCGCGACTGGGTATCCCGGTCCGGGGATCGGCATCGCGGTGCTAGTGCTCGCTGCGTTGTGGGTCGTCATTCAGTTGATTCGCAAGCGGTCGCCGCTGGCCGAGGAGCAGCGGTCGTCATTGCTCCTGTTTGTCGGAGGATTGATCGCGGTCAACTTTGCTCCAAACTTGCCTTTCGTTTCGTTTCCCGTGTTCGGCTATGGCTTCATGTTGCTGGTCGGCTTTCTGACCGCCGTGAAGATGGCCGAGCGACGTGCGATGCGGGAGGGACTCGAACCGACGGTGATCATGGACTTGGCGTTCTGGTTACTCATCGCAGGCATCGGCGGAGCGAGGCTGTTCTACCTCGTGCAATATGCAGACCGCGTCTTCAAAGGCAAGCAGGGATTCGAACTCATCGCCGCAGCCCTCAACCTTTCACAGGGAGGACTCGTGCTGTTCGGCGGGTTACTCGGCGGAGCAGCGGCATATTTCCTGTTCTGCTATCGCCGCGGGATTCACCCTTTGCAACTGGGTGACATCGCGACGCCGTCCATCTTCGTCGGCATCGGCTTCGGACGCATCGGCTGTCTGCTGAATGGCTGTTGTTACGGCGGACGATGCGAGTTGCCGTGGGCTATCACGTTCCCCCAAGGAAGTGTTCCGTGGCAGGCGATGGTCCAGCGAGGATTCCTCGATCCGGAGTCGACCGCCACATTCGCATTGCACCCCACACAGATCTACAGCTCCATCAACGCCTTCCTGCTTGCGTGGGTCGTGACCGCGTACTACCCCCGCCGTCGACACGAAGGCGAGACGTTCGCCCTCGGCTGCATCCTTTACTCGATCACCCGCTTCACGATCGAGTACCTCCGCAACGACGAATTGGGCCAATTCGGCACGAGTTTGACGATCTCCCAATGGGTCAGCATCGGTATCTTGATCACAGGTCTCGGCGTGCTGGCGACGTTGAACGGGCGTCGCGATGAGAAGCTGTCAGGCACACCGGCAACGTCGGTTACTGCAAATCGTCGATGAATCGCAGGAAGGCGACTTCGAGACGGTCGATGTCGTTGCCGAAGGCGGATTGGAAGTCGGCGAGACGTTCGTCGGCCCCGTATGGTTTGAGCGGGTCGCGTTCAGAGACGGTCTGCAGGTATTGCCAGTACGGGGTTGAGCGTGTCTCTGCGAGAAAGAACGACAGAGCCCATGCCTGGGCGTAGCCGTTGAGGGCTGCCGTTTGAAACATGCGGTCGCTGGAGATGAAGTCAGCGAGCGACTTGGGCTGTCGCTGTTGCTGGGCGAAGCCGAGAAACCACTCGAATCGCTCGTGATTCACTCGGGCTTTCGATTGCTGGCTGCTGCGGTTCTGTCGCATGGAATCCGGTTCGAGCAAGGTCGCGAGGCCCTCAGTGACCCATTTGGGATTCTCACCAATCCGCGTATGCAGGCCGAGGTTGTAAGCTGCCTGATGGGTTGCTTCATGGACGATCGTGTCCCGCAGCGTTCCTTGAATGTTGGCATCGAATTCAGATGGGGTGGTCAATATCGAGTATCCATCACCCCAACGGCTGTTTGCACGTAACACACTCGGAAAAGCTGTTGTGTGATCAAAGGCTGTCAATCTTCGCGGAGTCGTCATCGCCAGGTGATCTGAATCGTCCTCGAAGACATTTACGCGGTTGGTGCGGCGGTGGTAGTACCCGCGAAGACCGGGGAGGAAGGGGAGGCCATCCTTGCGGCAATTGGCTGCAAATTGTTTCTCGTTCGGGAAGACGACCGCGATCAACGGAAAGTCGGGCGGCGGTAACTCGAAGCCACGCACGGTCACGTAACCCCGCAGCGAGCGATAGACGTCCTCGAACAAAGCGGAGAACGGTTTGGCGCGCCCCTTCGGAGCACACACGAGATAGTGCTTGGTGCTTTCAATCTCCCAGTCATGTCCGAACTCACGTCGCAGCTGACTCCGAATCTCGACTGCGGTCATGCCACGGAACTGGTCATTGATCTTGCGGAATGACGTGACATCCCGCAGCGAGATCTCTTCCAGTCGCCCGTCCGTTTGAGCGAGCCAGCAGACGTGCTGATCGTGAGCAATCGACTTGCCGACGTAGACCTCCTGCTTGGTCGTCAACTCCAGCAGCGGTTCCGCAAAGGTCGATGCACAGCAGGCCGTCAGACAGATTGCGGCTATCATTCCTGTCAGTCGGGTCATAATGAACATGCGGATCATACGTGTCATCCTCACGGTCGTGGAACTGGAGGTGGTCCCTCGGACTCTCAAACTTAGGCCAGAATCACGGACAGTGTCGTGAGGCGCTGCTGACATTCGAGGTTCACCGTCGGTCGAGGTCGGTTTACACTCGATGAGGTGGCTGTCATTCCGTAACGCATCGCTCCACGCTGAAATTGACATGAGCCGGTTTCAAAACCGTGCTTGGGAAGGGTGGCAGGGTCAGAAGCGAAGCGGATGGCCCTGCAATCGACGGTCTGGGCCTTCCCGCTGGTCAGACCCGGCAACCCAATGGCCTTCCAAGATAGAAAAACATGAAACTCCGGAAACACCTTGCTCACGCACTGCAAGTCACCACATTGGTGATGACCATTGCGGGGGCTATCACAACGATTGGGCTGGCGAGTGAGGTTGATTCGGAGAGAATGCAGAGACTGATCGAACAGTTGGGCGATCCATCACGGGCTGCGCGTGTTGCCGCGGAGCGGGAGTTGCGGGAGATGGGCCCCGACGTGTTGCCGGCTCTGCCTGCACCTGACGAGGTCTCGTCGCGGGCGGTTCGGGATGCGGTCGAACGTTTGCGGACCGTGCTGGAGCGTCAACAGGCTGAGCAGACTGCTGAGGCAAGTCGTGTGACGTTAACGGGCACGCACTCGTTGCGAGAAATGGTCAAGGCTGTCTCAGAGCCAACGGGCAACCGCATCTCGGTCGATGAGCTGTCTGATGAGACACTCGAAGCGAAACATGATGTCGACTGGCAAGAGGCGACCTTCTGGGAGGCCGTGCAATGGATCGAGTCACATGCTGATGTTGTGAGTCGACTTGAGGATGCAGGCAGAGCGTTGCAACTGTCGCCTCGCTCAGACGAGCAGTCCCCTGCCTCCGTGACGAGTGTGGGAGCCTTTCGCATCTTCGGGCAGTCGTTCTCCTGCCGACCCGATTTTACCAATGCCGATCGCGAAGTCGTGCGGGTGACGTTTCATGTGGAGTCGGAGCCGCGTTTGCGTCCGCTGTTCGTACGGGTCGCTCATACAGACTACCGGCTGTTGACGAACGATCTCGAACTAAAGCCGCTGAATGTGGACGCAAAGCTCGAACGACCGGCTGCGAGTCAGAGCGAGACGTCACTTACGATTGACTTCGTGACAGACAAGCCGTGTGAGATCGAGTCTGCAATGCTGCATGGAAAGCTCGACGTCGAACTGGCGGCGGGCGAGGAGACGTTCGTCTTCCGAAATCTCGATACGTCCGAGCGAGTCATGCGGCGGCGAGGTAGCGTGGTCGTCACGATGGACAAGACGTCGTTCATCACCAATGAGACTTCCGGGACCTCGTCAGCATGTGTCGATCTGCAAGTGGCCTACGACAGCTCCGGGCGGGCGTTTGAGTCGCATCGGACATGGGTCTACCACAACATGGCCTCATTGCGGACTCGCGATGAGTCACAACACTGGATCCCCACGGGGTTCGACACTCTCGCAGAGGCCGAGGCGGCGGTGAGGTTGTCGTATCGGTTCGCAAACTTCACGTCACGCCCCGAAGAACTGGAGATCGTCTACGCAGCTCCAACCCTCGTGCTGACTGTGCCGCTCGAGTTTGAGTTGGCACAATTTCGGCGAAAGTCAGATTTGTAACCGTCGTCACCAGACGGCGGAAGGTGAGACATCACGCGTCCAACAGCTGTCCAATCTCTGGAGAGAGATCATCCGGGAAACTGACGCAACACGCGTCGTCATCACGCTTCGCCGTGATGACAGTGATGCTCGCACGTGTTCCCCTTTTCGTCAGCTTCCCAATAATCCGCTCATCACGCGGAGCGGTTGTCAGTTTTTGTCGGGTTGGAGTGTAGACAGTTGGGGCTGATGCGCTAGAGAGACCGTATGAACAGGTACATCAATGCGGACGGGTTTTCGGTGCGTGTGAAGGAGCCGCAGCGGCGGCAGATGGCCATGCGGACTGAGTCGCTGGATCAACTGTTGCCGCACGATCGTCAGGCCCGTGTGTTGTGGCAGTCC
>JAGQPX010000259.1 GCA_020426505.1 Planctomycetaceae bacterium
TACGACTACTACCAGCCCGAGGCATACATCCCTCAGCGGGACATCTACATCGAGAAGGACGCGTCGATCAATGAAGAGATCGACCGGTTGCGGCTGCTGGCCACCAGTGCGCTCGTCTCTCGGCGGGATGTGATCGTCGTTGCGAGTGTGTCGTGTATCTACGGGCTCGGCTCGCCGAAGGACTATCTGGCGATGATGGTTCCGTTGCAAGTCGGGTCGGAGATCGATCGGGACGAACTGCTGCTCAAGCTCATCGACATCCAGTATGAGCGCAACGACATTGAGTTTTCCCGAGGCAAGTTCCGCGTGCGGGGGGATGTGATCGAGGTGTGGCCAGCGTATGAGGAGTTCGCCTACCGCATCGAGTTATGGGGGGATGAGATCGAGAAACTGTCGATCATCGATCCACTCACCGGCGAGAGCGAGAAACCGCAAAAAGATATCTACATCTATCCGGCCAAGCACTTCGTGCTTCCGCAGAGTCGCATTGATGATGCGATGCAGGAGATCGAGGACGAAATGCAGCAGCAGCTCGCCAGGTTTCAGAAGGAGGGCAAACTTCTGGAGGCCCAACGACTCTCGGCACGTACGCGTCATGACATGGAGATGCTCAGGGAGGTCGGGTACTGCCCGGGCATCGAGAACTACTCTCGGGCCCTCGCCAAACGCAAACCGGGTGAGCCGCCCTACACGTTGTACGACTTCTTCCCCGATGATTTCCTGATGTTCGTCGACGAGTCGCATGCGACGGTCCCTCAGGTGCGAGCCATGTTCAACGGCGATCATGCTCGTAAGACGACGCTGGTCGAACATGGCTTCCGACTGCCGATGGCCCTCGACAACCGGCCACTGAAGTTCGACGAATGGAACGCCCGGCGTGATCATGCGATCTTCGTCTCTGCGACGCCCGGCGACTGGGAACTGGAGCAGTCCGAAGGCGAGATCGTCGAGCAGGTCATTCGTCCAACCGGTCTCGTCGACCCGGTGATTCATATCCACCCGGCACGCGGACAGGTCCCGCACCTCATCGAGCAGATCACAACCCGAGCTGCTCAGGGAGAACGAACACTCGTCACCACGCTGACCAAGCGACTGTCCGAGGACCTAGTCGGTTACCTGCAGGAAGAGGGCATCCGCTGCGAATGGTTGCACTCGGAACTCGACGCCATCGAGCGGGTCGAGGTGCTCCGCGAACTCCGCGAAGGCAAGTTCGACTCGGTCATTGGGGTCAATCTCTTGCGGGAAGGTCTCGACCTGCCTGAGGTCTCACTCGTCTGCATCCTCGATGCTGACAAGCAAGGCTTCTTGCGTAGTGCGACGAGTCTCATTCAGACCATTGGTCGATCAGCGAGGAACGTCAACGCGGAGGTGTATCTCTACGCCGATCAAGTCACCGATGCGATGCAGGAGGCGATCGACGAGACGAACCGTCGCCGTGAGAAGCAACTCGCCTACAACATAGAGCACGGCATCACGCCGGAGACGATCCGTAAGGCAATTCGACGTGGCATCGAGGAAGAGATCGCTGCCCGACGCATCGAACGCGAAGCGACCGGCACCGCCGACGAGACTGAATACGTCACGCAGGAGTATCTCCAGGAACTCGAAGCGGAAATGCTCGCCGCTGCGGAGAACCTTGAATTCGAGCGAGCCGCTGATCTGCGTGACAAGATCCATCGCCTCAAGGCGAGCGGGGGACGTCAGTCCCCCGATGACCATGGAGGCACCAAGTCGATTGCCCCTTCCCGCCGTCAAGGCGCTCGCAAGCGCGGCCAGGCCAGAGCTGGTCAAAAGGGAAGAGGTTCCCGAGGCCTCGTCCCCCGCCCCAAAAGGGGCAACAAATAGCCATGCTACTTTTATGGTACCACGGGCACTTTGGTGCAGCGGCACTTAGTACTACAGTTGGACATCACGGTTTTGGTGGGTCGTGGCCTCGTCGGCGGTAGTGGCTGAGTTGAGCTTGGCATTGGTGGCATCGGCGCCAACGCGACCAGGCAAGAGCGTGATCGGAAGTGTTCCCGGAATTGTCAACGAGATGCACAATCAGCCGTCGGACTTCCGGGACGGTGATGGGGATCAGGTCCGGCTCCCCTTTTTTCGTGAGTGGCCAACAGTCTGGGAGCGAATCACGGCCAGCGTGGCATGGGCCAGCATCGACAGGGTGATGTGCCGGTGCCAGCCGATCCAACTGCGGACTTCGTACTCGTCGAGTCCCGCTTCCTGTTTGGCTTGCTCGAAGCATTCTTCGATCGCCCAGCGGCTTCCGGCAATACGAACCAGTGTTTTCAGCGCGGTCCGCCGCGGAGCATGAGTGAAGAAGTGCGCCAAGTCATTCGGATCACTCCGAGAGCGACGCACCAGAAAGCCACGTGCGAACGACTCGTCTTCCGGGTGCGGCCAAGAGACGTAAGCCCAGTCGTACAGACGGTCTCCTTTCAAGCCTTTCCCACAGGAGAGCGTGCGCCAGCAGCGCGGAGGAATCTGTTTCGCATATTCATCCACGCGCGTGCGTTGTCCGTTCAGAAACAGGTGTGTCTGAGACGAAATCGCCATCACGTCGCTGAGGCCACAATCCTCGCAAAAACGGCGAAATCTGTAGTCGGAACCATACACTTCGTCGGCGGTGACCCACTTCGCGGGCAGGCCTGACGCGAGGGGGCGCTCAAGCATCTGACACGCCAATTGCGGCTTGGTCGCGAACACGATTGGATGTAGCGCTGAAGGTCATCTCGCACGTGGTCCGCACTCCACCGCGAACGGGCGATGAAGTGTTGCAGGTTCGTCGGCGTCGGCTCCCCGAGTTGTTCGGCCAACTGCCAGCCGTTCTTGCGCTCGATACGGCTGATCAACCCCTGCAAATAGCGAACGGAATGCTCTCGCAGATCACGCCGCGAAAAGCGTGGCCCGATCCGCCT
>JAGQPX010000260.1 GCA_020426505.1 Planctomycetaceae bacterium
CAGGTCGCATCGCTGGAAGATTACAAAGGAACTCCCTGCTCCACCATTTCCGCTGACGACGTCAAGGTGTCTCTTGGTGGTTGTTGCTCAAAGGGCAAAGGTGTACAGGCAGTGGCTCTTTCCTGCGAAGGAGAGTGTCCGTTGTCCAATCTGAAGATCGCCGAAGAGACACCGCCGACGTCACTCTTGACCGACGAGCAGCTCGCGTTGCTGCCCGAAGGGGAAGATCTGGACTGAATCGCGGGGCGGCGATCTCAGGTGGTGTACTCCGAATTCAGCCGCACGTATTCTGCGGTGAGGTCGGTCGTCCAGTAACGGACGGACGCATCGCCACGGTTGAAGTGCAGATCGATGTGGACCTCGCCGGTCGACATGGCTTGAGAGACGGCTGTCTCGTCATAGTCGATCGGCGTGCCTGCCTCGTAGAGTGAGATGCCGTTGATCGTCAGCGAGCATTCACTCTCAGCAAACTCGATGCCTGCGTACCCGGCTGCGGAGACGATGCGGCCCCAGTTCGGGTCGTTGCCCGTGATGGCCGTCTTGACGAGGGCCGACTCTGCAACCGACTTCGCGATGACGGCGGCCTCTTTGCGAGTCGTGCAGCCTCGTACGTCTATCGTCACGAAGTGTTCAGCTCCTTCCGCGTCGCGGATGATTTGCTGAGCGAGGTCCGCGCAGACTTCGGTGATGGCGGTGACGAGAGCGGGTGATGGTTTGGACGTATCGGGGGACTGACGTTCGCCGCTCGCCTGGCCGTTGGCGAGCAACAGGACCGTGTCGCTCGTGCTCGTGTGACCATCAACGCTGATGCAGTTGAAGCTGGCATTGACCGCCTCGCGCAGCACATTCGTCGCCCGCTCGGGTGACAAGGCTGCATCAGTCATCAGGACGGCGAGCATCGTTGCCATGTTGGGAGCAATCATGGCCGCTCCCTTCGCTGCTCCGGTGACCGTGACAGTTTGCCCATCGATCTCAATCGACCGGCTCGCCAACTTGTGCAGGGTGTCTGTCGTCATCATGCCCTTCGCAGCGTCGGCGAGTGAAGCAGGCGTGCCAGCCAGTTTCTCGACGATTGGTCCAAATCCCTTCGCCAGTTTCTCTCGCGGCAGGAAGTGACCGATGACTCCCGTCGAACAGACGAGGACGTCCGTTTCATCACAGCCAATGCCTTTGGCTGTCTCCGCTGTCATCCACTTCGCATCGTCGAGACCCTGCTGCCCCGTGCAAGCATTGGAGTTGCCCGAGTTGATGATCACTCCGCGGACCGACCCACTCGGCACCCGCTCTCGTGACACCTGCACCGGTGCTCCGACGACCCGGTTCTGTGTGAACACCCCCGCAGCGACGCACGGCACGTCTGAGACAAACAGCGAAAGGTCGAGCTTCGCTGGGTCGGTCTTCAGTCCGCAGGCAAAACCGGCTGCACGAAAGCCGTCGGGGAGAGAGTGAGTCGGTGAAGAGTCTGTCATGGAGGGAGTCCGAAAGTGATACGGAATGTTGGCAAACGGCAGTATAATGTCCGGATCGCTGTGATCCGACTGTCGGGAGACACCGTTGTCCCCTCACGAGTTCGCTCCGTCCTGAGGAAACGTCATGTCGACAGATTCTGCGATCTCTCCCGAAACCAGTCTGGCGGTCTGCCCGCAGTGCTGTCACGCGAACCCGCCGACGCACCACTTCTGCGAGAACTGCAACGCCCCGCTCTCCGCAGCTGCGGCCATTCTGCCGTCGTGGCGGCCCTGGGCCGAAGGTGCTCTCGTCCGCCGCGCGGTTCGTCAGACAGACAGCTGGCTGGTTCTGATCGGCATGTGGCTGCTGTTCGCTCCGTCGATGCTCCTCACAGTCATCCTTGGCTCCAACAGTTATCCCTGGATTGTGTTCGCCCAGGACTGGAAGTATCGGTCACCCATGTCGGCGATCATCGGAGTCGTCATCAGTTCTCTGTTCTGGGGAGGCGGCGGAGCACTCTTCGGTTCGATTCTGTTCCAGACCACTCGCAGTTTCTTTCAAAATCGTCAAATGCAGGACGTCCCGCAGTCTCAAGAATGAGAACGGCTGTCCTTCGGGCTATGTTTGGGTAGTGAGACATGAATCCGGCAGCTATCTTGTGAGTGCCGTGGAACCGGTGCGTGACGCTCCCCGTTGGGTCGCGGCTAACCATCACTCTCAACTTTCGACACTCAACTCTCAACTCGATATGACTATCTCCGTCACCGAGTATTTTGCCAGCCGCAAGGATGACCGGAAGAAAGAGACCCGGTACCTGAACGTGATCAACAAGGACTCGTGCACCAGTTGCCAGTCCTGTGCGACGGTCTGTCCGGTCGACTGCATCTATGAAGTTCCCTCGCCCATTCCGGGGCAGAGCTATCATCAGATCGACACGTCGCGGTGCATCGGCTGTCAGATGTGCTACCGCTCGCCCAACGACTCGACCGAACACTATCAGCTGACGATCTGCCCCTGGAACGCGATCGACATGCTGCACAATCCGAACGTCAAGCCGGACGATGAGTCGATTTTCGCTCCCTACTGGAAGGGGGATGCATCAGCCGAGTTACCCTGGTCCAAGCTTGAAGAGTACGGCTACCAACTTCGTCTCGACGGTCAAGTCTTCCTGCCGATCGCTCGCGAGGACCTGATCGAAATCCTCGACTGGCTGTGCAAGTCCGACTGGCTGTACACCGAAGAGGGAGACACGGTCGCCATCGCCGAAGAGACCAGCCGCGACGACGAGAAAGCCTGCTTCACCGCCACCTACGAAGGCCGCGAACTCCTCGACTGCATCTTCGACGACTGGCAACGCGTCTGGATGGACTAAGTCCCATGCATGACTCGAACCTCGCAGCGGCCATCGACGAAGCTCGCAAGGGGCTTAGAGCGGGGGGGATTCCGATTGGTTCGGTGCTCGTGATTGATGGGGAGATCGTCGGGCGGGGGCATAATCAGCGGGTGCAGCACGGGAGTGCGATTCGGCATGCGGAGATGGATTGTCTGGAGAACGCTGGACGATTGTCTGCGGCGGAGTATCAACGGTCAACGCTCTACTCCACGCTCTCGCCCTGCGACATGTGCAGCGGTGCGGTCTTGCTGTACGGCATCCCCGAAGTCATCGTTGGCGAAAATCAGACCTTCAAAGGTCCGGAGGAGTATGTCCGCTCACGAGGAGTGATCGTTGAAGTGGTCAAAGATGCGGAGTGCATTGCCATGATGAAGGAGTTCATCAGCACGCACCCGGAACTCTGGAACGAAGACATTGGCGAACCAGGGTGAGGAGCCGCGTAGCCATCGTCGCCAGACGGCGGATCGTGAGACATTTGACGTCCATCCGGCTTCTGGCGAATGCCGGCTACAGCCTACCCTTGCTCCCAAGCTCCGGCTTGGGAACGCAATGCCGAACTCAAATTGCCACCCGTTGGGCGGATTGGTAGCATGAGATCAACTGTCGGCTGGCTTCTCAGCCGAAGCTCTGTCACCCGATTGCATTCGCAGCCCTGATGGATCGCTCGCAGTCTCCGCTGACGCTTTCGTTCTCCCTGGGAACGTGGTTACAGACATCCGTGCGGATGAGCGTCTGGTTTCCGCTGGCGTTCCTGATTCTCTGGGGCCGCCTTGGTTGGCAGTTGGGGACCGTTTGTGGCCTGCTGCTGTTGGCGAGCGTGATCGTCCACGAGTTCTTCCATGTGTTCGGGGCGAGACTGACCGGCGGAGATGCCCACGAGATTCTCATCTGGCCGGCAGGCGGCCTCGCCTACTGTCAGCCGGGGCCATCGCTGCGAAGCGAACTGCTGACGATTGCGGCCGGTCCTCTGTCGAATGCCCTGCTCGCAGCGGCGATGCTACCCGTGATCCTCCCGACGGAGGCTCTCTCTTACTGCTTTCATCCGATCGTTCTCCCGCCAGTCTCATTGGAGGAGAATCTTTGGGAGAGTCTTGCTCTGCTGATGTTCTCGCTGAACATCAAGCTGCTGTACCTGAACCTCCTGCCGGTCCGCCCCTTCGATGGCGGACAGATGCTGGAGGTGGTGCTGCTCCAATGGTGGGAGACGGGACTCGTCCACAAGATCAGCTTCTGGACCGCGATGGGAGCGTCCGTTCTCATGGGGATGATCGGCTACTCCATTGAGCCGGCCAGCGGCATCGTGCTGGTCACGGTCGCGTCATTCATCCTCGTGATGAACTACATCGAGATGACACAACGGCGGTTGATGTCGTACGGCTATGACGACTCGTTCCTGGGGTATGACTTCTCGCAAGGCTACACCAGCCTCGAAGGAGACGAAGGCGAGCATCTCCGAAAGCCGGGCATAGTCGAGCAGTGGCGGGAGAACCGTCGACGCAAGAAGCTCGAACGTGAGCAACAGGAGCGAGTCGAGACCGAGACGAGACTTGATGCCCTGCTCGATAAAGTCCATCACCACGGCATGGACGCGCTGACCCCGGCGGAACAACGCTTCCTCAAAGACGCCAGCGCCCGCTACCGCAACCCCGGCAAGTGAGTTGTGCCCATACCGGAAGAACTCGCAATCGCCGCAAATTCAAATGTGCGTCGGGTGGCGGGGTCAGGAGCGAATCGCATGGCCCCGGTGTGTGGTCGCACAATGCCAGGGCCATCCCGTTGGTCTGACCCTGCCACCCAACCGAGTTCTCTATCGGAACGCAGCTCTCGCCACACATTTCAAATGTGCGGGTGTATGGGAGGTGCGTTATCAATCAACTCTCTCCCGTGCCAAGTGCTTCGGGGGCCTCTTCGAGTTCGACCGGTTTGTAACCACCGGCCATCTTGAAGCCGATGATCAACAGCAGATAGAGCACTGCCATCGTCGCGGGCACGTAAGCCGTCAGCTTGAGGGCAGTCTGTCCGCCGTAGATCGTCGCGTGCTGGACTTCGGGTTTATCTTGATCCGCGTGCGTCTTCGCGTCTTCCCACCACTCTGCGAGCTTGGCGTGATTGGGATCTTCGCGGTTCTCGGATGCAAGCAGTTCACCCACGCGATTGAGTTCCTTGCCTCCGTCTTCGAGGACACCGACCTTGGCTCCGTTGAGACCGACGGTGTCGAAGTTGAGAAAGTGGCTCGGTTCATCGGCTTTGTAGCGTTCGTACGTCTCAGGTGCCTTCGCCTTCAACTCTGCTGAGGCGTTGTAATCCTGTTTGAATCCGATCGCTGGTCCGCCGAGCAGTCCGGCAGAGAGCATGCCAGCACCCCCCAGCATCCCGATGGAGACAGCACCTCCTTTGGGGAACCGTTCAGACACAACGGCCAGCATGGTCGGCCAGAGGAATGTCTTGCCGAGTGCATAGACAGTTGCGGCAACGACACAGGCGATCACGGTCGACGCGCTGCCCAGCATCGTCAGTCCAATGGCACCCAGGATTCCACTGACAAACAGAAGTCCCAACGGGGAGATCTTGTGGACGATCGGACCGGCGAAGAAGCGGAGAACGAACATCAATGTTGAGGTGTATACGAACAGAGAAAGTCCCTTGGCCGGACTTGCCATGATCGACCCGGTAATCTTGGCGATCCAGGAGTCTGTGCCGAGTTCGACATAACCGACCATTGCATGGATAACGAGCAGCAACAGCATCAGCGGTGCGAAGAGTGTGCTGACCATCTCGCCGAGTGTGGCACCAGCAGCGGCCGCCTCCGACTTGGGAAACTTCTGCCCTAGCATCATGAATCCGAAAACTAAGACTGGAATCAGATAAAGCGACATCTGAATCCTCCAGTCGACGGCAGCCTTCACGACGGTTCCGTCATCTCCGATTGAGGCTGCCATCATCGCCGAGGCAAGTCCACCGAGCACAAGTCCCGCTGGCCATCCCGCGTGCAGGATATTCAAGTAGTGTGTCTTGTCCTTCGGGAACAGTGCAGCCGTCAACGGGTTGACCACAGCCTCCGCCAGTCCGTTCCCAATCGAGAACAGAAACATCCCGACCGACAGACACCAGAATGCGGACGACTTTCCACCTGACTCAAACGCGATCGGCGCTGCCAGGGTGATGACGGCCGACACGACAGCGCACAAGAATGACAGTGCCATCAACTTGCCGTAACCGATCTTGTCGGCCACCAGCGACGTGACGATGATCACGATGCCGAATCCCGTCAGCCCGCCGCCCGTGATTGCCCCGAGTTCGGTCATTGTAAAACCAAACTGGTTCGCCCATTGGCCGAGGATGCCGCCACGGACGGAGAAGCCCACGCCCGCTGCGAGAATGGCCATGAAGCCGGCCCACAACAGCCGCTTCGCGTTTGGAGCGGCACCCACCTGATTGTCGTTGCTCATGGTGTCAAAGTCCCTGTGTATGAATAAAGTCCTGTGTGATCGGCGGGGGCAGTGATGCGAGGAGTCGCACGTTGCCCGGCGAACCGGTCTGGCGAGGGGTCGTCACTCGCCGAGACGAGTTGCGGGAGGAAAGTGAGACACACATCGTAAATGCAACGCCCATCCGGCGAAAGCAGCAGGGGCGGTCTCGACAGGAAAAAATCGAGGCTCGATGACTCGCAATGCCATGCTTGATAGCCATTGGATCGCGAAGGGTGGCATGGCGTCACGGCGCTAGCCGAGTCGCCATGCTTGGGGCTCGCTGAAACACATACTGCCCCCTCAGCTCAAACGGATTGAACTTCCAAAAGCAGGAACCCTCTCGATCTCGTTGCCTGCACGTTGTGAGGAAGACTGATCGACTTTGACGATTCCGGGTTCTGCACCATCTCAGCCAGACGATGCCAGTCATCAAACCCCATCCGCTGACGCGGCCAGTTCTGTTCGACCCACAATTGACGAAACACCTCACGCAACAGATGCGTCGGCTGCTCTCGTAAGACAGCGGCGTGCAATCGCACCCGGTCGGGACGCTGTTCGCGGAGGGCTTCGTAGAGGGCCCGCTTCCCCAGCTCTTTAAGCATCTCCTGCACATCGCTCGCCTGTTCGCTGAGCCGGAGGAGCGCGCGATCGACCTGTGGATTGAATTCTTCACGCAAGAGCGGCAGCAACTTGTGACGCACGCGATTGCGGGTGAATTGTTCGTCTGTGTTCGATTGATCTGTGAGGAACTCCTGCCCTAACACAGTGAGGTAGTCGACAATCGGCTTTCGCGTCATCGACAGGAGTGGGCGAATGAGTGTGACCGACTCCGACAGCGAACGACGCGCGGGCATGCCTTGCAGTCCCGACAGGCCAGTCCCACGCAGCAGGTGATGCACTACGGTCTCAAGCTGATCGTCAGTCGTGTGAGCCACCGCGACGTACGACGCCCCCTGCTCCTCAGCAGCCCGACGGAAAAACTCGTATCGCTGCTGGCGAGCCGTTTCCTCAATCCCCTGCCCAGAGTCACTCGCCATCCGAGCGATGTCCATGCGTTCGACGAGCACCTCCAGCCCTGACTGCTTGGCGAGCGAACGAACCCATTCCGCATCGGTTGCAGAGTCGTCGCGAAGTGCATGGTCAAGGTGTGCCACGATCAGAGTCAGCGACAATTGCTCGCGACACGCATCGAGTGCGCGCAGCAGGGTAACACTGTCCGCTCCACCGGAAACGCCGACAATGAGCGACGTCTTGGTAATCTCCTGCTGCGAAAGCCAGTCTGCAAGGTGCTGTGCGACGTCGTGCTGTTCGGCGGGGGAATTCGATGGCGGATCGAGGGAGGGCATGCCCGAAGTCTTGGCGGGAAAGTGGACCTGTGGCCGTACCTTATCAATCCCGCTGACTCAGATTCAAACCCTTCCTTGAAAACCTGTTCAGCTTTGTTACGATCAACGGGTTGGAGCGATGTCGGCCAACTGAGACGGCAGCGGTCCACGTCAATAACTACCATCACAACCAGAACTTGCGGCGTGATGGCCTGGTGAGAATGAGAGACGGCATTGGTGGCGTTCAACTGAGTCGCCCCTGCCTTTGACGACTCCTCCCGATACACGGATTGCTCACATGCACGCTTGGTCTGTCGTCGTTGCTTTCTGTCTCCGGTTTGTCGGCTTGCTGACCGGCTGCGCGGAACAGCACGAGGGACTCCAGAATGCTTCGCGGGTCTCCCCGTACGACGCCTTCACGTGCGAGGTCTGTGGTTGGGAGGCGGTCGCCGTCTGGCTGGGGTGGAGTCCTCCGAAAAAACAACCGGTACGAGTCCCCGTCCGTGCAACTGCGTCACCGCGGCTGCCAGAACCGGACCGCCGTTGAATCGCCCCCGCTGCACCCTCTTGGAACATGCGAGAGATTGGCGACGACCAGTCTCACGCTCTCTCCGGGTCATCTCGCTGTCGCCACACGACGTGGTTTGACGACAGGTGCGATTGCTTCCTGCCGCTGTCCGTCGGTTGCGCTGCCGTCGCTTGTTCGATCGACTCACGCTCGTGAGTCTGACGGATATCAAGGACAAACTTCATGGACCCTGTCTCAGCTGGCATTGGTCTGGCGGTCGGAATCGCGATCGGTTTTCTGGTCGACCGACTCATGAAAGGCTCAGCCTATCGCTCCCGCGATCAGATTCTTCAGGACGCCGAACGAGAGGCGGACAACCTCCGCAAAACACGGGAGATCGAAGCGAAGGAAGAGATGCTCAAACGTCGAGAGGCGATGGAGGGCGAACTCAACTCGCTGAGAGAAAACCTCCGCACCGAAGAACGACGTCTCGACAAGCGCGAGGCCTCGGTCGACGAGATGAAGACGGACATCCAAAAGAAAGAAGGGATGCTCCAGACCATGCAGAAGCGGGTCGCTGATCGTGCGAAGGCCATCGAAGCTCGTGAAGCCGAACTCGCCAAGCTGCTGCAACAGGAACAGGACGAACTGTTCAAGATCACCGGTCTCGACAAGGACACCGCAACGCAGAAGCTCCTCACTCGGCTCGAACAGCAACTGCAAAGCGAGACAGGCGGCCTCATCATGAAGCACGAAGCCGCCGTCAAGGAGGAGCAGGAGAAGCTGGCTCGTGAGATCATCGGCATGGCCGTCCAGCGGTACGCCTCACAGCACACATCCGAGACGACCGTCTCGACCGTCGACATCCCCAACGATGAAATGAAGGGCCGCATCATCGGCCGCGAAGGTCGCAACATCCGGGCCTTCGAGAAAGAGACGGGAGTCGATGTCATCGTGGACGACACGCCTGGCGTGGTCGTGGTCTCCGCATTCGACAACGTCCGTCGCGAAGTGGCCAAGCTGGCACTCGCCAAGCTCATTCAGGACGGACGCATCCATCCGACCCGAATTGAGGAGATCGTCGCTGAGACCAACAAGGAGATGGACGAGCACATCATGCGGCTCGGGAAAGAAGGCTCGCAGGAAGCGGAGGTGTTCAATCTGCATGAGAAGCTGCTGCAACTCATGGGGCGGATGAACTTCCGCGTGAGTTACAGTCAAAACGTGTTGCGGCACTCGATCGAGGTCGCGCATCTCACAGGTATGATGGCCGAGCAACTCGGACTCGATGGTCCGCTGGCCCGTCGTTGCGGGTTCCTGCACGACATCGGCAAAGCGGCCGATCACGAAATGGAAGGCGGACACCCGGCCATCGGAGCCGAATTGCTCAAGCGGTATGGCGAGGGAGAAGAGGTCGTGCACGCCGCCGCCGGGCATCACGATGACATCCGACCGGAGTACATCTACACGGTCCTTGTGGCAGCTGCGGACGCAGTCTCCGCCTCACGTCCCGGGGCCCGACGGGAGACACTCGAAAAGTACGTCCGACGTCTCGAAGAACTCGAAGCGATCGCGAATGGCTTCCCCGGCGTCAATCAAACGTACGCCGTCCAGGCCGGCCGCGAAGTGCGTGTGATCGTTGATCCTAAGGAGGTCAACGACCGTGAAGCGGCCAAGATGGCCCGCGACATCGCCCAGGCGATCGAACAGGCGATGACATACCCCGGCGAAGTCAAAGTGACCGTGATGCGCGAGATCCGCGCCGTCGGGACCGCGAAATAGTGGTTGAGTTGACGGGATGATGAGTTGACGGGGTGGTGATGTCCACGACCATTCGTGCCTTTGTCGCCGTGCGCGTTCCCGCGTCTCCTGCCTTGCGAGATGTCCTTGAAGAACTCGGTCAGATGGGACGTCCAATCAAGCCCGTCGACAGCGATCACCTCCACGTGACCCTCAGATTTTTGGGGGAGACGCACGAATATTGGATTCATCGGTTGCGTGATTTTCTCGATCTTGTCTCAGCTCAAACTGACTCGTTCGATATCAAGTTGCGTGGTCTTGGTGCGTTTCCAAAGCCGTCGTATTCTTCGGTCATCTGGGCTGGAATTGCTCACGAAAAACCAATCGTGCAACTGGCGGAGCTGACAGAGAATACAATGATGGAGTGCGGGTTCGCTGCGGGATCACGTCCCTTCAAACCACATGTCACTCTGGCCCGTGTGAAGGCTCGGCCTCCGAGCCGCTTGGCTGCATTGCTGCGGGCTCACCCGGACACAGAATTTGGTTCCCTGAGGGTTCAAGAGATCATCCTCATGCAATCACAGCTCTCTCCTGAAGGGCCAACGTATACGCCGTTGCACACGTTTCCACTCGTGTGAAGACGATCTACTGACCTGTCGCTCGAACAGAAGTGAGTCATTCTCCTGCGACCGGTTTGTCCTTCCAGACGACTTCCAGCCAGCCGTTCTGCATCTCCTCCCACGTTTGCAGCCCCCAGTGGACCTCTTCGGTCGGGTCCGGGTTGCGTGGGTTGTTGGGCGAGTTGTCCCAGATGGCGGTGAACTTGAGTTTCGTTCCCTTCGGCACATCGATTGGATTCTGGAAGCGGTAAGTGCTTTGCCAGTTAAAATCCCAGTCGGGGATAGAGAGCAGCGTTTCCTGCTCGCCGTCGGGGTACGTGACTTCGTAGTTCGCACTCACGCCCCGTAGATGCATGTGCGGCATGAAGCCGAGAATCTTTGCGTCCCCCTTGAAGGTGTAATGGAAATCATCCTCATGGTTGGGCTCGCCGGGCGGGATGTTCAGATCCATGTTCGCGAGGATGTTCGTCTCGACTTCGTACTGCGGCGGCTCCTTGGCGAAGACGATGCCCGCCTGTGAGCGGTCTTTGCACGCGACACCGTTCGGTGTGTAATGCACCTCGAAGATGAACTTGGACCCCGCAGGGATGCGACTCGCTGTTCCCTCGGGATAGACCGTCGGCATGTCTCCCGGTGCCCAGCCTGTGAGCATCGACGTGGTACCATCCTGTGCGTAGAGCGGTTTGCCGGGCGTCTGGATGTACACAATGATGTGATGCACGACGGCTCGGTTGCTCGGCCGCGCCTCAGCCCGCCGGACCCACACATCCTCCGTGAAGCCCGGATCGACCAGAAACTTCTGATACTCGACGACGCCGGTCTCCGGGACGTCGAAGTCTTCGCCCATGTCGATCACGAAATCCGGCTGACCGATCACCCAGCCGTCCGTGAAGTCCGCCGGAGGTGGCAGGTCCCCGGCATCACCCTCGGGCGTCCTCTGTTCGACCCATGCGAGGAGCGTCTCGGTTTCCTCTCGAGTCATGCTGCGGTCGTTGCTGAATTCGCTGAAGCGAGGGTCCGCGTGCCACGGAGGCATGCGCTGCTCAAGCACGACCTCATGAATCGTCTCTGCCCAGTCACGAGCATCGTCATAGGATGCGAGCGACATCGGAGCAATCTCCCCCTCGCGATGACACTCCTGACAGCGTTTTTGAATGATCGGAGCCACATCCTTCGTGTAGGTCACCTCATGTGGGACACGCGGGTCCGTCGCTCGGCCGATCTTGCAACCCTCCACCCGAGTCGTCGGTTTCTCGACCGGCAAATCCGCAAGGACATCTTCAATTGCCTCTGCTAGATCATGACGCGATGCCTTTGATCGCGTGAATCCGATGGTGTACTGATCATCGAGTCGACCGTGATACTGAATCACGCGATCCGCATCAAGGACGAAGTACTCCGGCGTTCGAGTCGCCCCGAAGGCATCGGCGGTGCTGTGATCGAAGTCCTTGAGCACGGGAAATGGAATCTCACGCTCCTGTGCGTGAGCAGACACCTCGATGAACTCATCCTGCACGTTGGAGTTGATGGCAAGGAATTGTACGCCCTGCTCTGCGTACTTCTCGTGCAGTGCGATCAATCGTGGCACCGCGAGGTTGGCGATTGGACACTCAGTGCCGATGAACGCCACGACGACCGCCCGTTTGTCCGCAAAGTCGCTGAGCGAGACAGGTCGTCGATGGATGTCCCGCAGCGTGACGTCGTTCACAGTCGCTCCCGGCGACGGCGCGGTGGGTTCGTCTGCCCTCAGAACGGAGGACGATGTCAGCAGTGTAGTCACAAAAAGAACAGCTGAGCGCCAAGACAGCATGTGCGAAGTCCTCTCCGTGCGATGGTCGAAGTTCGACACCATGCTAACAGAGTTTTCGAAGACACGGCAAACCGAATCGCTGCAATGCTCAGTCGGTTGACACTTCTCGCAGGATCGCATGACGAGCCGTCGTGATGGCGTAGACGATCAACATCTGGCCGCCGCCGTAGGGAATCCAGACGGCTGCCGTGCGGAAGGGGAAGCTTCCCTTGAACATGCCCCAGGCGAGGATGAGGTCGCTGATCAGGAACAGGGCTGCGCCAATCGCGAGGATGCTGAAGCGTCCATCCTGCAGGGCGAGACCGGTTGCGACCCCTGCGGTCCCGGCGAGGAGCATCGTGTAGGGCAGCGCGGGCCAGATGACCATCTTGGCACTCTCGATTTCCGTCTGATACACGATGAAGTACCAACAGACGATGCTCACCAACTGCCAGAAAAGGACGGCCCCTCCCATGACTGCTGCGGAGTGCAGACCCGCTCGCCGTTTGGCATCAAAGCAGCCGGTGATGTAGGCAATGTGCCCCAGTCCGAACGCGACAATCCCGCCAATCACTGGATCGGGGAGTGGAATGATCAACTGCAACAGCCCCGCATTGAAGAAGTCGCCGATCGCCCCGAGTGTCATCCCGATTGCGACCATCAGCGTGTAACGACCGGCCGTCGATCTACGAAAGCCAGCGTGCCACAGCCATCCAGCGAGAATGAGTACGACCGACGACCCCATGCGTCCAAACGTCGCCCACCACGACGAACTGGCGATGTCCACGTGCTGGATGATCAACCCACCCGCGAGTAGCACGAGCCACAGCACCCAAAGTGGTTTCGTCGTCCCCCCACTGACACCATCGGTGCTGGAAAGTGGTGAGGATTCAGTTTGAGGAACGCTGCTCATGACGAATTCCTATTGAGTGACGCACAAATGGTTCTGATCGCACATCAGTTCAGCATGGACCGCTGATTGATTCATGAGACTCGATCTACAATCCCCGTAGTAGTTCGGTCACCTTGCTTTCAAAAACCTCCTGCCACTCTGGGGAGAGGAGGCAGTCGCTGTCTTCCTGGGCTCCGCCGAGATTGAGAAGTTGCTCGGCTGTTGGAGCATAATAGATGTAGCCATTGGTGTAACCGGCGACGAACGTGTGCTCGTGAGGCGAACGTTTCTTGATGCCCAGTCCAATCGGGACGGTTAGCTCGCCGGGGGATGTAACCAGCACAAAGTCACCGACGCGCAGGCCGACCATCTCGACGTCGATCGTCCGCTTGCCGGAGGCGACGAGGTTCTTCTGATGTTTTTGGAGGAGTCGCAGGTTTGTTTGCAATCGGGTGAGTTCCTCCATGGTATGAATGTTGTTGATGTAAGCATCCATATCCCGTCGATTGTTCGAGTCTATCTTGCGGAGATCGTCGCGGCCCAGTGCGTCCTCGTGTAGATAGCGGTGCGAAAAGGAGGACGGGTACTCGCCGGAGACGCTGTACTTCACATAAAGGGGCAGGAACGTCTCGAAGTTGAGACTCGTGCCACCGAGTGATTGAAGTAGTTGACGTTGTCGGGATTCCAGCTGTGCGATTCGTTCGGTGCGGTCGCCGCGCGGGAGGGTGATCGTTTCGTTGAACACCTTCAGGCGGTCATCTTCTCGGCATTCGATGTCGCGAACGGCAGTGAGGGTGCTCAGCCCCAGCGTATTGCCTAGCGGCTCGGCATCCCGAGGTTGATCGACTTCTTTGTAGGCGATGGGATTGATGTCGCCCCCGCATCCCTGCACAAACAACGCGACCGCCCCGTCTCCCAAGTTGTCCTCGATCACCTCGGACGAAAAGCCGGTGATGTCGGCTGTGTTTGCACCGCTGGGGACCCCCTGAATCGGATGGCAGGCAAAATTGTAGACGACAGCAAGCGTCGACCCGTCTGCACGATCGAGACGTAGCACGCCGATCTCCGGATCGACCGGTCCGACCTCCGCGACCTCCTCGTCTGGAGGCATCGAGTACGCATGCCTCACGTCGACCGTCCGTCCATCCTTCAGCTTAAAACGCCGGTTCTCCATGATGCGATCTTCGTGACCGACACCCACACCGACGGTCACCGGCTCCAAACGGGCCATCGCCGCCTGCACCGCTGCGATCGACTTTGCGTCAACATCCTTGCACGGGATGCCATGACAGTGACTGGCATTGACGATCACGCTTGACGGCGAGATTCCCAACTCTCTGAGTTGCTGACGAACCTTTGGGAGATAGTCATTCTTGACATACCCAATTTCCCCGATCGCCACGACATCAAGAGTCAGCAGTACCACCATCGTCTTATCGTGCCGCAGCACAAGCGCCCGCACATGCAATCGTCCATCAACTGGCCCGGCTTCTTCATTGGTGATGTCGATCTTCGCTGCACCCGCGAAGAAAGCACCTGCACTTGCTTGCCGACATGCCAATAGGGCAAGCCAAATTACCGCGATCAGGAGAGTGATTATCCGAGGGTAGAGTGTAGCATCGCGAACTCTCCTCCGCGGTGAAGGATCGGAAATCATGGTTTTAACACTCAGCTGAATAACGAAGAAATGCCTGGCCAACCGACGGAATAACAGATCGCTTACGTCTCACAACTTTCCCCGTGCATTACCTTGTGAGCAGCATTCGAAGTGCGGACATCGGTCTCACTGAACCCACTGATTGGATGCAGGGCCATCCAATCAGCAACGACAGAGGTTGAGGCAGTTATGATGCCTATGCAACGCCCTACACCGACGGCGTGATAATTAACGAGTTAAT
>JAGQPX010000042.1 GCA_020426505.1 Planctomycetaceae bacterium
ATCCACCCGGGTTACGGATTCCTGTCGGAGAATCCAGAACTGGCACAAGCCTGTGCGGATGCCGGGATCACGTTTGTCGGGCCGACCGTCGAAACGCTGAAGCAACTGGGCGACAAGGTCTCGGCTCGGAAGATCGCAGAGCAGGCGAATGTGCCCGTGCTGGGAGGCAGCGGCGGCGCCATCAGCGATGCGAGTCAAGGAAAGCTGTTGGCAGAGGAGGTCGGTTTCCCGATCATTCTCAAGGCCGCACATGGAGGGGGCGGGCGAGGCATGCGCGTCGTGCGGAATTCTGACGAGTTTGATCAGGCTTACGAGCAGGCGCGTCGCGAGTCGCTCACCGCATTCGGCAGTCCTGACATCTTTGTCGAAAGGTTCATCGAACGAGCGCGGCATATCGAAGTTCAGCTTCTCGGTGACAAACACGGTCAATTGGTCCATCTCTTCGAGCGAGATTGTTCCGTCCAACGACGGCACCAGAAAGTCGTGGAGATTGCACCGGCTCCCAATCTTGATGCGGGTGTTCGTCAGTCACTCTGTGATGCCGCCGTGGCCATCGGACGGGAGGTCAACTATGAGAATGCCGGGACCGTTGAGTTTCTCGTCGACGCGGACACGAATGACTTCTTTTTCATCGAAGTCAATCCCCGCATCCAAGTTGAGCATACTGTCACGGAACAGGTAACCGGCGTTGACATCGTCAAGTCACAAATTCTCGTCGCCCAAGGTGTTCGACTTGATGACCCGGCGATCGATTTGCCGTCTCAGGAGTCAATCTCGACGCACGGATACGCGATTCAGTGCCGGGTGACGACAGAAGATCCCACGAATCATTTCATGCCTGACTATGGCCGCATCGCTCACTATCGCTCTGCCAGCGGGATGGGGATTCGGCTTGACGCGGGTTCGGCATTCTCTGGAGCAGTAGTACATCCGTTCTATGACTCGCTACTCGTGAAGGTGACTGCCTGGGCTCGGCATTTCCCTGATGCCGCGCGTCGCATCGAACGCTGTTTGCAGGAGTTCCGAATCCGCGGGGTGAAGACGAACATTCCATTCTTGATCAAGCTTGTCATGCATCCCACGTTGATGGCCGGCACATGCACGACCAGCTTCATCGACGAGACCCCAGAGCTGTTTGATTTCCCTCCGCGGCGAGATCGAGCTACTAAGTTGCTGAACTTTCTTGCGGAGACGATTGTGAACGGTAATCCGCTTGTCAAGGACCGGCCCCTCGCGATCAGACGTGATCCGGCACCATTGCCGAAATGTGATCATTCGACTCCGATTCCTGGTGGAATGCGGCAAAAACTTGAGGAGTTGGGGGCCGAGGGATTCTCGAAATGGCTCCTCGATCAAAAGCCACTTCTGATCACCGACACAACATTTCGCGACGCACATCAGTCGTTACTGGCAACAAGGCTGCGGTCCTATGACATGCTCCGCATCGCAGATGCCTACGCAAGAAAATGTCCGGAACTGTTTTCCCTGGAAATGTGGGGGGGAGCCACGTTCGACACATCCATGAGATTCCTCAAAGAATGCCCTTGGGAGCGGCTCACTGAAATGCGAGAGCGGGTGCCCAACGTTTTGTTTCAAATGCTGCTCAGGGCATCGAACGCGGTCGGCTATACCAACTACCCGGACAACGTGGTGCAGGAGTTTGTCAAGGAAGCAGCGTCAGCCGGGATCGATGTGTTCCGTGTGTTCGATGCCCTGAACTGGGTCGAGAATATGCAGGTTGCCATGGAAGCAGTGATTAAGAGCGGGGCAATCTGTGAGGCGGCGATTTGTTACACGGGAGACATTCTCGACTCCAGTCGATCAAAATACGACCTGAAATACTACGTCAAGATGGCGAAGCAACTCGAACAAATGGGGGCACATATTCTTGCCATCAAGGACATGGCCGGATTGTGCAAGCCATTCGCGGCCGAATTGCTCGTCAAGACACTCAGGCAGGAAGTCGGCATCCCCATCCACTTCCATACGCATGACACCGGTGGCGTACAGGCCGCATCGCTGACCAAAGCCGCAGAGGCCGGAGTTAACATTGTCGATGCTGCACTTGCCCCCCTCTCGGGAGGCACATCACAACCGAATCTAAACACACTCGTGGAGGTCATGCGGTTTACGGATCGGGCGACCGAGCTGAACGCTGCCGCCCTCGATGCGATCTCCGAGTACTGGCGATCGGTCCGCGAGTTTTACACACCATTCGAGAGCCCGGTCCTTCCCGCCGGAAGTGATCTCTACGAGCATCAGATGCCCGGTGGCCAATACACCAACCTCTACCAACAGGCACAGGCTCTGGGTCTCGCGGATCGCTGGAGTGACGTCTGCCGAGTCTATGCGGACGTCAACCGGATGCTCGGAGACATCGTCAAGGTCACCCCGACATCAAAAGCAGTCGGCGATCTGGCTCTCTTTTTGATCTCGAATGAGATGTCAACAGACGACGTCACCACTTCTGATCGGGAACTTGCCTTTCCACAGTCGGTCGTCGATCTCGTCAGCGGACGCATGGGGCAAACACCAGGCGGATTCCCGGCGGACGTGCAAGACCGAATCCTGAGAGGGGAAGCCCCCGTCGAAGGACGTCCCGGGGCCAATCTTCCGCCTGCCGATTTTGAACGCTCGAACGACAAGCTGGAACAATTCATTGGCCATCAGCCGACGCACCGGGATGCTGTGACTCACGTCCTCTATCCACAGGTCTTCGAAGAGTTCACCCGGCATCTGCAGGATTACGGAGACACGAGTGTGTTGTCGACGCCGGCCTTTTTCTATGGATTGGAACCGGGTGACGAGATCTCCGCGGACATTGAGCCGGGCAAGACATTGATCATTCGCCTGCACACGGTCGGTGAACCACACGAAGACGGGCGTCGGACAGTCTTTTTCGAACTTAACGGACAGCCACGTGAAGTTATTGTGACGGACCGAGCGTTCGAGCCTGACACCCCGCTGCGTCAGAAGGCCGATCCCAACGACCCATCTCACGTCGCTGCCAGCATGCCCGGCATGGTCGTCAACATTGCTGTTCAACCAGGAGATCCGATCGTCAAGGGACAAAAGTTGCTTATGCTCGAAGCCATGAAGATGCAAACCATCATTGCCTCCGAACGCGACGGAACCGTCGCCGACATCTACATTCACACCGGCACTCAAGTCGAAAGCGGGGATTTGCTAATGACGGTCAAAGGGACAGAATGATTTCCTTCAGATTTGCATCAAGTCTGGAATTGAGATCACCAAGACGAGGCAGACCTTACGAATCGCAAATTGCAGAATTGAATTCTCTGAGCCACACAACCCCGACGTTTGTTTGCCCAGAACCTACTCTCGGATTCGCTAATCCTGAGGAGGCCAACTGCATACGGTAGGCTCTTCAGCCGCTTATCTGGCTGATGCTTCAGCGCAATTGTCGAAATAACCGATGGCGCATCACGAGGAGTGGAAGGTGACGAATGTCGATGGGGCCTGAGCGCACAACCGGAGAATCCTTCTTATATCAATCAACGCGACAACGAGAACGAACACGTTTTCGTTGATCCGCAAAAACCCGCATCGATTATCTCAATCAATCGATGTGCAAACTGTGCCATCTAGATCCCGTGTTGTAAGGTGCTTTTGGTCTGCCTTTGAAAAACTGATC
>JAGQPX010000043.1:0-56178 GCA_020426505.1 Planctomycetaceae bacterium
CCGGCATGTTCTTTATGGTGGGCGTGGTCTACGACCGCGTGCATCACCGCAACCTGAATGAGTTCGGCGGCCTGATGCAGATCATGCCGCACTACAGTGCCTTGGCGATTGTGATCTTCTTCGCTGGCTTGGGACTCCCCGGACTGTGCGGGTTCATCGGCGAAGTCATGACGGTGCTGGCAACGTGGAACTACAGTCCCTTGCTGGCCATCATCGCGGCTGCCGGGGTCATCCTCACGGCCGGCTACATCCTCTGGACCATTCAGCGGGTTTACCTCGGTCCCGACTACAAAGGTCCTCACAAGGAAGCACTCGTCCCGATCAACAGCCGAGAAGCCTCCGTGGCGTATGTACTGGCGATTCTGGCGGTCATCCTCGGAGTATATCCCGAACTGATGTTCGGCATCATGCGGGAGTCGATCGCGAACCTGACAGTCAATCTCACGGCAGGATACGAGGCCGTCCAAGGAGCCGGCGAGCAACTCGGCGCCATCCTCAACAAGTAAAGAACCCTCGAACCACTCATCAGACGCACAACTCTGATTACTATCAACTGAAAACTGACGACTCACAACACTTCATGTCCGTTACCGAAATCCTCAACGGTTTGATCTACGGCGACCTCACTCGTTCGATTGAGGTGTTCTGCCCGGAGGTGTTGCTGTGCGTCACCGTGGTCTCGCTGCTGCTGCTGCGGCTGTTTAACTGTGATCAGAAGATTCCACCGTTTTTCATCGCGCTCGGCGGTTCGGTGCTGGCGTTTGTGACGGTGCTGCTGCAGTTCGTGTTCTTCACGACCGGCGGCGGCGAGACGAATCTGGGTGTGGTGGAGTCACTGTTCGGCCTCCTCCAACTGACGGAGGCAGGCGTCGGGTCGCCCGGTGAGCTGTTCACCGGCCTGTTGATGCACGATGCGTTCACCTTGTTCTTCAGGTTAGGCCTCACGTTCTTCCTCGTGATGGTCGTGGCATTGACCACCCTCACCGGCATTCCCGACAACGAGGACGGCCCGGACTTCTACACACTCCTCATTGGCTCGACCATCGGCATGATGGTCGCCACGAGTGCGAACCATCTGTTGATGTTGTTCCTCGGCGTCGAGATGATGAGTGTGCCCAGCTATGTGATGGTCGGCTTCCTCAAAGGCCGTCGGTCAAGCAGTGAGGCGGCTCTCAAGTATGTTGTTTATGGGGCCGGCACGGCGGGCGTGATGCTTTACGGTTTGAGCCTCATCGCAGGGCTCCTCGGCACGGCTGAGTTCGCAGAGTTGGGTCCGCGCCTTGCGTACCTCATCGGCGAAGGCGGCGTTTCTCTCTCGAATCCAAACATCGTACTTACGCTGCTCGGCGTGATGATGGTACTCGTCGGACTGGCCTTCAAACTGTCACTCGTCCCGTTCCATTTCTGGTGCCCGGATGCGTTTGAAGGGGCTCCGGCCGAGATTGGCGGGTTCCTGTCGGTCGCATCCAAGGCGGCTGCGTTTGCATTGCTCGTTCGGTTCCTGCTCGCCATGACGGCATCGGGTGGCGGGGAATTGGAAGCGATGAACCTTTACCTCGGTTTGGCCCTGGGAGCATTAGCCGCGGTGACGATGACGTTCGGCAACCTCGCGGCCTATGGACAAACGAATGTCAAACGACTGCTCGCCTACTCGACGATCGCTCATGCGGGATACATGCTGATGGCCGTCGCAGCGATGCTGGTCATCACCAACGCAGACGAATCAGCCGGTTGGACAGCCGCTCAAATGCAGGATGGTGCTGCCCGGTGCATCGAAGGGCTAATGTACTATCTGGCCGTCTACCTGTTCATGAATCTCGCCGCCTTCGCGATCGTCGCTCTCATTCGGAACGAAACGTTCACCGAGGAGATTGAAGGCTACAACGGACTGGCTCATCACAGCGCGACGATGTCGGTCCTGTGCGTCTGCATGGGGATTGCGATGTTCAGCCTGCTTGGGATGCCTCCGTTCGGCGGGTTTTTCGCTAAGCTGTTGATTTTTGCCTCGGTGTGGAACGCCGGATCCATTCACTGGCTGATGTGGGCGTTGGTGGCGATCGCCGGTTTGAACACCATCTTCAGTCTGTTCTATTACCTCAGAGTGCTGAAGGCGATGTTCATCGCACCGCGTCCTGAGGGGGCGCGCACGATCGAGCTGCCCGCTTACTCAAGTGCCTATGTTCTGGTGATTACGATTCCCATTCTCTTGATGGGAGCGTCTCCTTTGCAGAATAATCTCTCGGCGACCGCCCGGTATGTGGCGTCGGTGTTGTTCCCGTAACCCGTCCTGATTCGCCCCGATTGAGTTCTCCACGGATGCTGATGGCTGAGACCAAGATCAGTTCGCAACTGAACGACCTGCTGATTCAGATCGGCCGGAGCTTTCTGCAGTACGTCGACGAGAGTTGGCCATGGGTGTCGACCGCTGAGCAGGAGTCGCGACAGACACTCGAGGATCTGGCAGCCAATCAGCGTGAGTCGGTCGGCGCATTGGCCCGCCTGCTGAATGAGTATGGCCACTTCATCGACTTCGGCACATACCCCACGGTTTACACCAGTCTGCATTACGTCGACGTGGAATTCCTGCTCGATCAACTGGAGCAGAATCAGGCAATGATCGTCAAGGTGTGCGAATCAACCGCCACGACTGTGCAGTCGGACTCCGTGTCTGCGAATCTGCTGCGAGACATCGCCATCGCTGAGCAGCGACGTCTGGACGAGCTCCGCAAGTTGGCGGCCAAATAACACGCATGTTGCTCGTGGATCAGTCTAACGAGGGAACATATCTCAATGGGTGGAATGCTCTCACGCTGGTAGGCGGGTGAGCATGTTTTTCATACCGGTCCGGACCATGGCGACCCGGCTATCGCCGTGACGCCATGCCACCCAATCGCAAACTGCCCCACTCCCCGGGTGTCCCATGCTGATCGACACGCACGCGCATCTTGACGAGCAGACGTTCGACGTTGACCGAGAAGAAGTTCTCCAGCGGGCTGCCGATGCAGGCGTCGAGCGCATTCTGACGATCGGCATCAACGTCGCCACGAGTCGGGCAGCAGTCGAACTGGCCGAACAGTACGAGATGCTCTCCGCAGTCGTCGGCATCCAGCCGAACTATGTTCACGACGTGCAGCCGGGCGACTGGGAGGTGATTGAAGAACTCGTGACGCATCCGCAGGTCGTGGGCATCGGCGAGACCGGACTCGATCGCTACTGGGACTACGCACCGATCGACCTGCAACGGGAGTATTTCGACCGGCACCTTGACCTCTCACGACGGGTCAACAAACCATTCGTGGTGCACTGTCGCGAGGCGGAAGCAGACGTTGTCGAACAACTCCGGCGGGCTTCGGATGTTGGCTCACTCAATGGTGTGATGCACTCGTTCTGTGGTGATGCGGATGTCGCTGAGGCATGTCTGGAAATGGGCATGCATATTTCATTTGCTGGCATGGTCACCTACAAAAAAAGCGATGCCCTCAGAGCCGTCGCGGCCAGAGTACCGCACGACCGATTGCTGGTTGAGACCGATGCCCCCTACCTGTCTCCCGTCCCCTTGCGAGGTAAGAGAAACGAGCCTGCAAACGTCACGCATACCGCAAAATGTGTCGCCCAGCAGACAGGCTTGTCTCTGGAAAGATTGTCTGCCATCACAACAGCAAACGCTCGGAATCTGTTCTTACTTCCATAATCAGGGGTTCCGCGATGTGGATTTGGGCGATCGTGGCTGTCACGGTTGGAGCAGGTTTGTTGTCGATTTACGGTGCCTGGGACACGCGGAAAGACATCCTATCAGGACGCCCGAGCTACGCCTCGCTCGTTGACTACACTGGGATTTCACGCCCGGAAGAACTCATTGCCAAGTTTGGCGAATATAACGCAGAGGGGCGTTTTGAGCTCAGCGATGATGAATGCTCTCGTCTTCCACGCAAGCGGTGGGTCATACTGATGGACCAACCAAAACTCGACCTTGCTCTGATTATCTCGTCGATCATGGGAGGCATCCTGAATCACTGGTCACATCCGATCGGCTTGTTCCTGGTGCTCGCGACATCTGTCTGGATGCTGCTGAGTTATGCCGTTGCAGGGTGGGTCGTCATGCAGCATCCGCACCTTCGCGAGTAATCAGACGGTTCGTTTCACCTGCCATTCGCATCGGCTACACTCCCTGAACACAGAAAGGAGTCGAACTCTCGGATGGCGTTTCTGGACGAACTACGACATGCCTTTGCCGTTGAGCCCGCGGGATCGGTGGAGCCGACGGAATCGCAGCGCGTGTTGATCGACCGGCTCTGCCAGGAGATCGCGCGGCGTGGGCTGACGACTCCGGCAATTGTCTATCTTGAGATGTCGCGGCCACTTGGTTTCGTCACGGCTCAGGCGATCCACTTCTTTTCCCCCATCATCAGCCTGTTCACCGATCAACAGGGGCACCGCAAGTTCGCTGAGTTCCTGGAGCACCGTGGGGCGATCGACTATCTGCTCGATCGGCTGGAGGCCCTTGACCGGGATGATTCACCGCGGTGAAAGAAACGATGACCAAACTCAATCCCGATCAGATCAACGTCATTCTCGCAACGGACTGCGGGAGCACGACGACCAAAGCGATTCTGATTCAGAAGATCGACGGCCAGTATCGTCAGACGTTTCGCGGCGAGGCACCGACGACAGTGGAGCAGCCGGTTGCGGATGTGACGGTGGGGGTCGTCAATGCTGCGACCGAGGTCGGCGAACTGGCAGGACGTCGGCTCGTCGATGAGAGCGGCAAGATCATTCGCCCAGCGAAACCGGCCAGCGATGGGCAGCCGCCCGAGGGGTGTGACATCTACATCTCGACGTCGTCAGCCGGTGGCGGTCTGCAGATGCTGGTGACGGGCGTCGTCCGGGAGATGACGGCCGCCTCGGCGAAGCGGGCGGCGCTCGGGGCAGGGGCCATTGTGATGGACACCATTGCATCGAACGATCGCCGCAAACCGCATGAGCAGATTCAGCGGATTCGTGAGCTCCGGCCGGACATGATCCTGATGGCGGGTGGCACGGACGGCGGGACGGTTGAGCATGTGGTGCAGATTGCTGAACTGATCGCCCCGGCCAAGCCGCAGCCTCGGTTCGGGTCGGGATACCGCATGCCGGTCATCTATGCGGGGAACAAGGAGGCCGCCAAATACGTTGACGAAACGTTCGATGAGTCGGTCGAGTTAACGGTCGTTGAGAACATCCGCCCCGTATTGGAACGCGAGAACCTCGGCCCGGCTCGCGATCAGATTCACGATGTGTTCCTCGAACACGTAATGGCTCATGCTCCCGGGTACGACAAACTGATCGACTGGACCGATGCCCCCATCATGCCCACACCGGGTGCGGTCGGCGACATCCTGCAGGAGATCGCCAAAGCGCGGGGCATCAACGTGGTCGGAGTCGATATCGGCGGCGCGACGACCGACATGTTCAGCGTGTTCGATGGTCCGGATGGCGAGCCGGTGTTCAACCGCACGGTGAGTGCGAACCTCGGTATGAGCTACTCGATCTCGAACGTCTGTGCGGAGGCGGGGATGCCCAGCGTGTTGCGGTGGGTTCACTTCGACATGGACGAACGCGAATTGCGAAACCGCGTCAAAAACAAAATGATCCGTCCGACGACGATTCCGCAGACGCTGGAAGCACTTGTGTTTGAGCAAGCCGTTTCGCGGGAGGCACTGCGGCTGGCATACATTCAGCACCGGGAGTTCGCGACAACACTCAAGGGCGTGCAGCAACAGAGAACCGTCGGCGACACGTTCGCCCAGCAGAAGAGCGGGCAGAGCATTGTTGACAACATGAAGCTTGATCTCATGGTCGCCTCGGGAGGCGTCCTCTCGCATGCCCCGCGCATGGAGCAGACGGCGTCGATGCTGATCGATGCGTTCGAGCCGGAGGGAATCACCGAACTGGCAAAGGACAGCATCTTCATGATGCCTCACCTGGGAGTACTGGCGTCGGTGCATCCACAGGCGGCACTCGAGGTGTTCGAGAAGGACTGTTTGATCTATCTGGGAACGTGCGTCGCAGCAAAGGGGCGAAGCAAGCCGGGCAAACGGTGTTTCACGTATGAGATCACAGGCTCCACACTCAACGAGCGCGGCGAGATGTCATTCGGCGAAGTCCGCCTCTTCCCACTCGGCCTCGGTGAAACGGCGAGGATCGTCGTCGAACCAGCCAGAGGTTTTGATCTTGGCAACGGCCCCGGCAAACGAGTTGAACGCGAGGTGCGGGGCGGAACGGTCGGGCTGATCCTCGACGCACGCGGGCGACCATTGATCCCGCCGGAGGACCGAGCGGAGTGTCGACGGACCGTCAAAGAGTGGTCGGAGAGTTTGAAACTGTATGAGGGATGATGGTCACCGCGGAGGCGCTGAGACGCGAAGGACACGCGGAGGTGGAAAAGAGGTTCGGCAAGGTTTCGGACGGAATCGGTGAACAATGAGTGACAACAACAAGGAACACAACCGGATGAGAAACGGCTCCCGCATGGATCAATTGCGAGGTATGGTTCACGTTGATCCACGGCTCGGCTCGGAAGGAGCCTCGTCCTCCCATCCTGGAGCGAGTACGACGTCCTCCGCGTCATCTCCGCGCCTCAGCGCCTCCGCGGTGAAATAAAATGGCCACAGCATACACACCCGGACTTCAAGTCACCGATCGCATGCGGTATCGCGCTCGGCGAGTGTTGCCGATTGCGGGGGATGTGCTCGTGTCGGTCGGCGATTCTGTCGCTGCACAAGATGTCGTGGCGAGGACAGAGTTGCCTGGCGATGCGACGCCGATCAATCTGGCGAACCAGTTGTCCCTCACGCCTGCTGATGTCCCCGGTTGCATGCTCAAATACGAGGGCGACCGCGTCGAAGTGGGTGACGTGCTCGCTCGGACGAAGGGCATCTTTGGGATGTTCAAGGGAGAATATGCTTCGAAGGTCGCGGGGGTGATCGAATCAGTGTCGCATGTCACCGGGCAGGTGATTGTTCGGGGAGCATCAATCCCGGTCGAAGTGCGAGCGTTTGCAACCGGCGAGGTGGTCGAGGTCATGCCGGGCGAGGGCGTGATCGTCGAAGCGGATGTGTCGTTCGTGCAGGGGATCTTCGGTATCGGCGGTGAAGCGTTCGGACCGATCGTGATGGCCTGTCACGATCACACGCAGGAGTTCACCTCCGATCTGTTGCGCGACGACATGCGGGGAGCAGTCGTCATCGGCGGAGCCCGCATGCCGGGCGAGACGATCCGCAAAGCGATTGACACGGGCGTCTCAGCGATCGTCTCCGGAGGCATGGATGACGCGGACCTCAAGGGTGTGCTGGGCTACGATCTGGGCGTCGCCATCACGGGCACCGAACGCATCGGACTGACGGTCATCATTACGGAAGGCTTCGGCGAGATCGCGATGGCTCAGCAGACGTTCGAGCTACTCGCCTCACGGGCCGGATCAGAAGCAGCGGTGAACGGTGCGACACAGATTCGAGCCGGCGTGCTTCGTCCTGAGATCGTGATTCCGGTCAATGCAGATGACAAAGCGAGTTCGGGCGGAGCCGCGACCAGCACTCATGTGGCGGGTGTGCTTGAAGTCGGCACGTCGGTGCGAATCATTCGCGATCCTTACTTCGGCGTGATCGGCAACGTTGCCGGGTTGCCCTCCGAGCCGACAGTCCTCGGCAGCGGGTCAAAGGCACGCGTCCTCGAAGTCGCCTGCGAGTCGGGCGAGAAGCTGACCGTGCCACGAGCAAACGTCGAGATCATTGGAGGATGAAGGATGGATCGTTCATTTGACATTTTACATTTTGCATTTCTCAGTTTTCAGTCTTCAGTCGTCACGCGGGTAAACGTCGCGTTCGGCGTTGCATTGGTGTCGATGTTGATGTGCCACCCGGTCTTGGCACAGTCGTCACCACAATCTGTGACTGACTTGGTCGCCAAAGATCACCCCAATGACGTCGGCACGACACTCGATGTCTCATGGAGCCTTTCTCCTGACGATGATCCCGATGCTGATCCGCCGGCAGTCTCGACGTATCACATACTTCGCAAACGAGAGGGTGACGCCGAGTTTACGAAAGTTGGCGAGGTTCCGTTGCAGTCGACGTCCTTTACCGACAAGAACGTGGAGCGCAAGCAGGCGTATCTGTATCAGGTGGTCGCGGTCGGCCCGGGAGGTGAATCGGCGGCGGTCACAACGACCGAGGCAGCGACGCCCGTGATGGAATGGTTTCGCACGGACCGTGGATGGCTGGCCGTCTTTGTGCTGTTGATCTGCACCGCGGTCACCACGTTCATTGTGATCGCCAAATCGGGCCGAGAGTTGTACATCCGCAATATCCCAGGCTTGGAGGCGGTCGACGAGGCCGTCGGCCGTGCGACGGAGATGGGACGGGCGTGCTTGTTCGTGCCGGGCATTCAGGACATCAACGATATTCAGACCGTCGCGGGCATCACCGTGTTGAGCCGCGTCGCTTCACTGACAGCTGAGTATGGAGCGAGACTGGAGGTGCCGACAGCACGGTCGCTGGTGATGACGACGGCTCGTGAGACCGTCGAGGCGTCGTATCTGGCAGAGGGGCGCCCGGATGCGTATCGGAAGGACGACATCTACTATCTGACCGATGAGCAGTTCGGGTACGCGGCTGCTGTCACAGGGACGATCACGCGTGAGAAACCGGCGGCTTGTTTCTACATGGGAACGTTCTATGCAGAGTCGCTGCTGCTGGCGGAGACGGCGAACGGCGTCGGAGCGATTCAGGTCGCCGGCACGGCTGAGCCGGCGCAGCTGCCCTTCTTTGTCGCGGCTTGCGATTACACGCTCATCGGTGAAGAGTTCTTCGCGGCCTCTGCGTATCTCTCCGGCGAGCCAATTCAGTTGGGTAGTTTGCGGGGTCAGGATGTCGGCAAGCTGCTCGTTGCGGCATTGGTCTTGATCGGCTGTGGCGTGGCGACATGGGGCAGCGTCGCCGCAAATACGGAATTGGTCGGCGGGGAGATGGCCGCTTCTCTGATGAGTTTTCTCCAAGACAACGTCCTGGGCAGCAAAGGGTTTCTGCCATGAAGCGAACAGTTCCGATGATCATCGCAGCGACGACCGGCTTCGTGCTGATCATGTCGCACTTCATCCCGCTCAGTGAAGAGTGGGGCAGCAAGGCGATGCAGTGGTTTAACGTACTGGCGGCGATCGCCTTTGTGCTGGGCGGCAGCAACCTGATGCGGATGAACCTGCAGAAGATCTCCGATCGTCGTCCGGGATGGGGATACGCTGCGGTGACGCTCATTGCCTTTCTGGTCACGCTGAGCGTCGGTTTGCTGAAAGTAGGCGTGCAACCGACGTCGAGCTTTCCGACCAACGCGTGGGCTGCTCCGTATAACCAGGAAGGGTCGAGTCTGTGGTGGCTGTACGAATACCTCTACAAACCATTGGCATCGACGATGTTCGCTTTGCTGGCATTCTTCATCGCGTCGGCTGCCTTTCGAGCGTTCCGTGCGAAGAACCCGGAAGCAATCGCTTTGCTTTCAACCGCATTCATCGTGCTGATGGGACGCACATACGTCGGCGGGCTGATGCGTGACATCCTGCCGCGCGGCATGGAGTGGCTGAGTTTCGACAGCATGACGAATTACATCATGGGTGTGTTCAATCTCGCGGGAATGCGGGCCATCACGATCGGAATTGCACTCGGTGTGGCTTCGACGTCTCTCAAGGTGTTGTTGGGAGTCGACCGTTCCTATCTCGGTTCGGGGGACGATTGAGCCATGTATCAGTTTCTCAAAACGCTCGATCGACGATGGATCTTCCTGCTGATCCTGCTGGCGGTCGCGATCCCGATTTATTGGGGATGGCAGTTCCCCGAGCGACCATCGCCGATGGTGCGGTCGGTCTTCGAGGCTATCGAGAATCTGCCGGACGGCTCACACGTCTGGATGGCGTACGACTACGACCCCGGCGCACAGGGCGAGTTGCATCCGATGGCCTTCGCCTTCACGCGGCAGTGTGCTCTCAAGCATCACAAGATGTACTTTATGACCCTGTGGCCGCAGGGTCCCCCCATGATTCAGGAGAACATCGATCTGCTGAAACGAGAGTTTCCGGATCTGACTTACGGCGAAGATTACGTGAATCTCGGGTATCGTCCTGGTTACGAGGGACCGATCAAACTCGCGGTGACCGATTTGCGAAGCACGATTGCGGCTGACGTGGATGGCACGAGTCTGGATGACATGCCGATGACGGCTGACGTCAAGAACATTCAGGAGATGGATCTGATCATCAACACGAGTGCGGGCTATCCGGGGACGAAGGAGTGGGTCCTGTACGCATCGACGCCGTACAACATTCCGACGGTTGCGGGGTGCACCGGCGTGCAGTCGCCGTACCTGTATCCGTATGTGCCGCGACAGTTGAACGGACTGCTGGGAGCCATCAAAGGGGCGGCCGAGTATGAGTTCCTGCTGCTCGAAGCGTACCCCGAGTTGCGAGAGAACCCGAATGCACGGGAGGCACTGCGGCGGATGGGGCCGCAGTTGCTCGCCCATCTGGTGATCATCGCACTCATTATCGTGGGCAACATCGTGTACTTCGTGGGCCGCAGTCGAGGGGACATGTGATGGAGCGTGAGAAACTGTTCTGGACCGCATTGATGCTGCTCGGCGGGTTATTCCTTGCTGGTCGTGCAGCGATGGTGGGGAACGGGCGAGTCTACGTCCAGGCGGAGACGATCGCCGAGACCGACGCCGGACCGGTGGTGCATCATCGAGGGGTGCCGCCGTCACAACGAAGCGAAGCGAATGTCTCGCTGAGCTGGCCGCGGACGATTGGTCTGTGGGTGGCGGCCTTCTGCACGCTGGGCATCATGTCCTTCGTGCTGGGTGACAATCCGTTCTACAAGTTGATGGAGTCGATCTTCGTCGGCGTGTCGGCTGCGTATCTCATGGTGGCCGGATTCTGGGATGAACTGGTGCAGAACCTGTTCAAGTCCATTGTGCCGGGTCTGATGCGGAACTCCTTCCTGCCCGGTCTAGAGGAGGGATTGCAACCGGATTTGACCTATCTCGCTCCGCTTCTTATGAGCATTATGATGCTCTGGCGGCTGGCTCCCAAAGGAGCGTGGATCGCGCGTTGGCCGTTGGCCTTCTTCATCGGAGCGACAGCCGGCTTCAGGCTCGTGAGTTACCTCGAATCGGACTTCGTTCAGCAGATCAACAACACGATCCTGCCATTGATCGTCTACACGGCAGACGAAAGCTTTGACGTCTGGGGATCGCTCAGAAACTCGCTCGTGGTTGTCGGTGTTCTGTTGGGACTGGTGTACTTCTTCTTCTCGGTGCCTCATCGCGGAGTCGTGGGGGGACTGGCACGCGGTGGCGTCTGGCTGTTGATGATCACCTTCGGGGCGAGCTTCGGCTACACAGTCATGGGCCGCATCGCCCTACTGGCCGACCGGCTGCAGTTTCTGTTCGACGACTGGCTATGGCTGATCGACCCGACGATGCAGCGCATGGGGATGTAAGCGTCGCCGAATCCACACCCTCTCCCTCAAGGGGAGAGGGTGTTGAGTGAACTTGGCTTGAATTCCAATAAGTGTCAGCTTCAAGCGAAGACAGGATAGGGCGTCGATCTGTGATATACTTCAAGCACACCTGCCACTTTCATCACACGTCCGTTCATGTCTTCTCCGCTCACACAACTCGCTCAGCCGGTTCACGAGCTACATGCTGCCGTGCGTGAACTCGAAGCCGCTGCGCGACCGCTGGAGGTGCCGGGGCTGCATGGGCGGGAGTGGTTTGAGTTGCTCTCGAACAAGCTGGTGCCTCAGTTGAGCGAGGAGGCGTTTCTGATTGTCGCGGTCGTCGGGGGAACCAACATCGGCAAGACGGTCGTGTTCAATCACATCGCGGGATCGCGGGCCAGTTCGACCAGTCCGCTCGCATCGGGGACGAAGCATCCGACCTGTCTGGTGCCGGTGGGGTTTGATGAGACGCATGACCTTGAGGCACTCTTTCCGGACTTCACATTGCAACCGGCAATGGACCCTGAGGACGCGCTGAAGGAAAGCGAAACGCACTGGCTGTTCTGGCGGACGGAGGAGTCGCTGCCGGAGAATCTCGTGGTGCTCGACACGCCCGACATCGACAGCGAGGCTCGCATCAACTGGGAGCGGGCCGATCAGATCCGCCGCAGTGCGGATGTGCTCGTCGCGATCCTGACTCAGCAGAAATACAATGACGCGGCCGTGAAGGAGTTCTTCCGACGGGCAGCGGACGAGGACAAGGCGGTACTGATCGTCTTCAATCAGACGCAGCTGCCGGAGGACGAGGAGTACTGGCCTCAGTGGGTGGGCACATTCTGCGGAGAGACGGGACTCTCGCCGGAGCATGTGTACCTTGCCCCCTACGATCGCCGCGCGGCTGAGGAAAATCGGCTTCAGTTCTTCGAACGAGAATGGCCTCCAATCGAGGCAGACCATGCGAGCAACGGGAGTCCTTCAAACGTCGACTCCGAGAGCGGTCGTGATCTGCTCGCGGATTTATCGCAGTTGCGGTTCGGAGAGATTAAGCTGCGGACCCTCGAAGGGTCGTTGCACCAATTGCTCGACCAACGTGCCGGGCTGCCATCATATCTGCGAGAGATTGAGCAGCGCAGCGGCGAGTTTCAACAAGCGACGGAACTCTTGTCGGCTCATGAGTTGGCGGAAATCGACAGTTGGCCGGAGATCCCGAGTCGGTTGCTGGTATCGGAAGTGCGACAATGGTGGGCCAATCAACGGGAGGGTTGGACGGCGACCGTGCACGGCGTCTACAACACAATCGGTCGCGGTCTGGTCTGGCCGTTCAAAACTGTCCGTGCGCAGATTCAGGGGGAAGCGACTCCGCCCATCGAGGAGTATCGCAGGCAGGAGTGGTCAGCGATCCTCGATGCCGTCGAGAAGGTGTACTCGAAACTGACCTGGATGAGCGAGATCGGAAATCCACTGCTGCGTCCGCGACTGGAATCACTGCTCGGTGGAACGTCGCGTGCTCAGTTGCTCAAGCTGCTCGAAAAGGCACACACCGAGATCGATCTGGAGCAGGAACTGAAGGCGCTCGTTTCCGATCAGTTGGAGACGTTCCGTGTCGACAGTCCTCAGACGTATGAGTTTGTGCGTCGCATTGACGCTTTGGCGGCAGCAGCGCGGCCGGCGACGAGTGTCGTGCTGTTTGTGACCGGGTTCGGTCCCGTCGGGGAAGCAATGGCTCCCATGCTGGCGGAGACAGCCGTTCAATCGATGGTGCATATCGCGGGAGACGTCGCCGGGGGAACCGTCGCAGCAGCGGCAGGCGAGACAGCGATCAGCGGTACGGCAGCGACGGGAGCCGGTTATCTGGAGGCAAAACTCCGCAAGCTGCACGTCGCATTCACAGCTCAACGGGCCGCGTGGCTGGCCGGCTTGTTGAAGGAGCACCTCCTGGGGGATCTGCCGGAAGAAATGCAACACGCTGCGGAGATCGCACAGGGGCCGGAAGCGAATCGCGTTCGCGAACTGCTGCAACAAGTGGAAGATCAACTCAGGCAGTCACATGAGCAACATCCAATGGCCACGCACGTCGGGAGCAGCGAAGCATCATGAGCCAGAGTGAACTCGACAGACTGGAGATGCTCGCGGAGGTCGATGAGCTGGCGACCGGCGCGGCTCGTTGGGCGGAGAGGGAGTCCGCGTGGGAGCCGGCACAACGGGCCGCGGCGCTGCTGAAGCGCGTGTTGGGTCGGGTCGAGTCACTGCGGGTGCGGCTCGAAGCTCCGTTGGTCGTTGCAACGTTCGGCGGGACCGGCACGGGGAAGAGCTCGCTGGTGAATGCACTCGTGGGTGACGACGTCGCCGTAAGTGGTCGACAACGTCCGACGACACGACAGCCGGTGCTCATCGCGCATCCCGAGACCGAACTCGACTTGCTCGGCTTGCCGAAGGATATGTGCGAGGTCGTGCGGTGCGAGGCGGATCTGCTGCGGGATACGGTCTTCATCGACTGCCCGGACCCGGACACGACCGACACGGATGATGCGAGCAGCAATCTCGAACGTTTGCGAAAGATCCTGCCGTATTGTGATGTGCTGATCTACACGTCGACACAACAGAAGTACCGCTCAGCACGTGTCGTGGATGAACTGACAGAAGCGGCGACCGGATGTCGGCTCGTCTTCGTGCAGACGCATGCGGATCTGGATGAGGACATCCGCGAGGACTGGAGGCAACATCTCAGCGGTCGCTATGAAGTGCCCGATGTGTTCTTCGTCGACTCACTCAAAGCACTCGAAGAGCAGCGGCAGGGACATCGGCCGACGGGCGACATGGGACGCTTGCTCGACTTCCTCTCGCGGCAACTTGCCTCGTCGGAGCGGGTCTCAGTCCGGCGGGCGAATGTCGTCGACCTGTTGAGCGCCGGGCTGGAGCGATGCGTCAAAATCGTTGATGACAATTGGCCGAAGTTACATACGTTGCAGCAAGCTCTCAGCGAGCAACGCGAGTCTCTACGGAAGAAGATGGCGACTAACCTCAGCCGTGAATTGATGGTCAGCCGCAATCTGTGGGAGCGACGCCTGCTGACAGCGGTCACAGCATCGTGGGGGTTCAGTCCGCTCTCATCGGTGCTGCGATTGTACAACGGGCTGGGCGCGCTGATCGCATCGTTCACGCTGTTCCGTGCCCGTAACTCAGCCCAGATGGCCTTGCTGGGAGCCGTGCAGGGGTACCGCTGGCTTGAGGGGCGCAGTCAGGTGGAGACCGCGAAGTCCTCACTCGAACGGGCCAGTGCATTGGGGATTGGTGATGCACTGCTGCGGGAGTCGCAACTCGTGATCGCTGGTCATGTCAAATCGGCCGAGCTTGATCCGGCGCTTGCGGTCCCGAAAAACTTGCGAGAGATGCGGGGACAAGCGGGTGCCGTCGAGCGTGACTTCCTCGGCGACGCAGCCGGTCGGGTTGATGCGATCATCGACGAACTGGCACTCCGCAACTCAGGCTGGTTCGTGCGGGGCATGTACGAACTGCTGTTCCTGTCATATGTGGTATTCGTGCTCATTCGCATCGGCAGGAACTTCTTCTATGACTCGTTCATCGAGCAACAGCCAATTCTCTCGACCGACTTCTACATCCCGGCGACCGTGTTTCTGGTGCTATGGACGGGACTGTTGGTCACCGCGTTCACGCATCGATTGCGGGGCGGCCTCTCACGGAAGATCGAGGAGTTATCACACGACCTCGTCAACCGGCAAATGGATCAGTCGCTGTTTCCCGATCTGCAACGGACGTGCGACGACGCAGAAGCGGGTCGTCAGCGACTGCATCAACTGAAGGAACGGTCAACCCAGCTGCGACGCACGATCGCAACCTCAGACGGACTCGGAGCCACAAAGTCGCCGCCATCACGCGAACGGTCGCCGGTCGGGCAGGAGTTGTGATATGACGCAAGGACGCGAGAAGAATTCGATTTGAACTTGACTCCAGTTTGGACCGATCTCCTGAAAAGACGTTGTACGATTCGTCCGGCCTACTCATGCATCTCCGGGAATGCGTAAGTCGGTGAGTTGGCAAACCGATCGAGCCCAACTTCCAATTGACCGACGGCACCGGGGACCAGTCGGACGCGAAAGTGACGGTCGTTGATCGTGTCGAACTGATAGGGGTAATGATCGATCTGTCGAACCCGGGTGAAGTCATGTTCGCCGTACATGCCGGCCTGCAGGATCACGTCGCGCGGTTCGGACGCATGCAGGTTGACCAGCCAGACACGAAACCCGCCGGGGGTGAGCCGATCGACGAGTGCTGCGACATCGGCGGGCAGACCGGACCGATGACCGGCCGGATCGAAATAACGCACGCTCGTGTGCAGCATGCCTCCGTGATAGATGTGATTCGGGGCTCCGAGCATCAACTGCACCAGTCCTTCGAGCACGACCGGGTTCAAGTCCTGCCAGTGGTGGACGTCCTGTTGATCGGGAGTTGTCTGGTCTTTCGCAATCTCATCAAGCCGTTTCATGGTTTCACCGAAACAGGCTTGCAGAATCTGCACGGGATACTCGTCGTTTTGGCCTCGCACAAAGGCCAGCCAGGGCTCCGGATTCTCCGAATCTCCCTTTCCCTTGGAGTACGAGAATTCACTCCACGCGGACGGGTCTGCGTGTCGTTCGATTTGCTGCCAGTCCCCCTCTGCGCGTGAGAGATACCAGAGATGGACAAGGTACTTGGCGTTGATGGGCCGGTAGTCGTACCAGCCCTCATCGCCGTGCCGATGGGGAACATGGAGGACTCCATCGACCTGTTTGCCTTGTTCGGTCACGAGGGAGATCACCGAACGAGGCAGATGGAGGAACCGAGGATCACCCGTGACTGCGTAGGCGTTCGATGCCCCGATGATGGTTGATTCGAGTTGATTGAACAGGCCGTGCGGCCATCGCCAGCCGTAGTATCCGCCCCACCATTTGCCGTCCATGTGCTCTCCGATTTTTCCGGAGAGACCGACGTTGTCGGGCAGAATGCCGTTGTTGGCGGCCACCCGGTCCATCCACGCCTGCACGTAGTCCTCGATCCACTGTTTGAATTTCGCGTCGCCGGTGGTCATGAATGCGTTGAGCATCAGACTTGTGCTTGTGAGGTTGAGGGGCACGTCGCCCTGCATCATCCGCTCATTAATCGCCTTGAGAATGTGAGGAAACAACTCGTCGTCGTTCCAGGCGGAGCTTGAGTCGACGTACGGGATGTCGTTGAACGGGAGCGGGTAGTGCGCAAGAATCGGTCGATGGGTGACCCAGTCCTCAGCCGTGTTGATGAAGTGGGGTCCGCGGCTGCCGGTGATCGGCGAGCGAATAAGCCGCAGCTCTGGATCAAAGTTGGCGGCGTCCGGGTTCTCCCCGTTGTACAGCGATGCGAACCTGATGGCCCGCTCGCGGAACGTACTGTCGTTCGGATCCATCAGGCCGAACATGTAGAAGTTGGTATACGATTCGCCGTGATGCATCCAGTCGTAATGGGCATCAAACTCGTTTTTGACCTGCCCATAGTCGGTGAACTGACGTGTCACGCCGTCCCAGAGCTTTCGGGCGAGCGGATCGATCGACTGCGGACCGCCCAGGGCGTAATAGAGCGGGAAGTTGTAGAAGCTCTCGTAGCCGTCATCAGAGCCATCGAACCCCGGCCATTCGTCACGCCAAATGATTGTGCCGTCGTCTCGTGTGTATTTGCCGACGAACGTCAGCAGTGCAGGATGCAGTTGTTCGAGGACATGTCGTTCCCAGATCGCCCACTCAGGGGGAAGTGCTGCCGTGGTGATCGGCACGACAGGCATCCCCGATTCACTGGCCTCGCCAGCGTCGCAACGTGCACTCAAGCCGATGAGAGAACACCAGATCAGACAGGCCGAAAGCATCGCTCGCAGCATAACGCGCTCCCCTCAGATGGTGCATGATCACAGAATCGCAATACATGATACAGGTACATCCGATCGATGTCCCGTTGAACCACCGCCCACCTCACCCTCGAACCATGTGATTCGCAGTGCAATGTGAGGGGGCAGCTGCCCGTGTCACGCGATCAGTCCGTCGACGACTTTTGCACCCTCGACGCCTGTGAGGCGGAAGTCGAGGCCCTGGAATCGGACCGATAGACGCTCATGGTCGAGGCCCAGGAGGTGCAGCAGTGTGGCGTGAAGATCGTGGACGTGGACCGGATTCTCGACCGTCCCGAAGCCGAATTCGTCCGTTTGTCCGTAGACCTGTCCGGCTTTGAAGCCGCCGCCTGCGAACCACATGGTGAAAGCATCGATGTGATGATTACGACCCGTGTTCTCGCGGACCTCGCCCATTGGCGTGCGTCCAAACTCGCCACCCCAAATGACGATCGTGTCGTCCAGCAAGCCACGTTGTTTCAGGTCGAGGATGAGGGCCGCTGAGGCCTGGTCGATCTCACGGCTGATGGACGGCAGATGCTCTTCGAGGTTCTCGCTGGGGCCACCGTGATGATCCCAGTTGGTGTGATACAACTGAACAAATCGCACGCCCCGCTCGACAAGCCGGCGGGCCAGCAGGCAATTCCGGGCGTAACTCGATTCTCCCGGATCCTTAATGCCGTAGAGCTGCAACGTCGATTCGCTCTCCTGCGATGTCTCCATCAACTCCGGGGCACTGGACTGCATTTTGTAGGCCATCTCATAGGCGTTGATGCGAGTGGCGATTTCCGCATCGCCCGTCTCGACGAGTCGCTTGAGGTTCAAATCCTGAACGGCATCGACCAACTGACGCTGTTGTTCGGGTGAGATGGGGTCAGGCGTGGAAAGGTTGAGAATCGGATCACCCTGATTCCGCAGAGGGACCCCCTGATACGATGTCGGCAGAATGCCACTGCCCCAAAGGACGGCTCCGCCACGCGGGCCGCGTGGGCCACTCTGCAAAACAACGAAGCCGGGCAGGTCATCACATTCGCTGCCCAGTCCATAGGTTGTCCAGGCTCCCATACTGGGACGACCGAATTGTCCGCTGCCCGTATTCATGAATAACTTGGCCGGTGCGTGATTGAACAGGTCCGTCTTGCAGGTCGTGACAATGCTCAGCTCATCCACGATGTCAGCGGTGTAAGGCAGCAGGTCGCTGACCCAGGCCCCACTCTGTCCATGCTGTTGGAAAGTCTGCTTCGAGCCCAGCAGGTCAAAACGGTGACTCGAGTCCATGAAGGCGAACCGCTTCCCGTCGACGAAACTCTGCGGAATCGGCTGGCCGTCGTACTCCGTCAGCTTTGGTTTATTCTCGAACAATTCCAGCTGAGAAGGCCCGCCCGCCATGAACAGGAAGATGACATTCTTGGCCTTCGCCGGGAAATGTGTGTCGCGAGGTTCGAGCGGGTTCCGAGTCGCAGGTGCTGACGGTGCCCCCTGCCCGTCACTCGCCAGCAGTGAGACCAGCGCCATCGAGCCGATGCCCATCGTGCAGCCACCGAAGAAGTGCCGGCGTGTCAGTTCCTGCAATGCTCTGTTGGTTTCCATCGGGTCATTCCCGTGTGATTGTTTCGTCAAGATTGAACAGCGCCCGAGCAGCGGTCAGCGTGTCGAGTTGCTCAAGCGTAGCCAGCTCGTCTTCAGTTGGCCGTCGAGACGTGCAACGTCGGAATGCAGCTTCGAGGCCGTCCTGCTTGATGATTTGCTCAAGGGCACTTGCAAACTCGAAGAAACCTGCATCATTCATCAGCGTCAACGCCTGCAACGGCGTGTTGCTGCGAATTCGTCGCGTGCACGTGCTGTAGCCATCCGGAGCATCGAACACATTCAGCGACGGTGGCGGAGTTGCACGGTAAACAAACGTGTACATGCCACGGCGATAGCGGTCTTCCCCCTCGCTGACGTTCCATTCGCGATTGACCTGTCCCTGACTCATGACCCCGTCCGGAATCGGTGGGAAGACGGGCGGCCCCCCCAACCTGGATGCCAACAACCCGCTCGCTTTGAGTGCAACGTCACGGACGATTTCCGCCTCTAGCCGCAGTCTCTGCTGACGACCGAGAAGCAGATTCTCAGGATCGTTTTGGCGAAGCTCTGCGCGGTCGGATGAACTTTGCTGGTAGGTGTGAGCCGACACGATCAGGCGGTGCAGTTCCTTGAGACTCCAGTTCCGTTCCATGAACTCGACAGACAACCAGTCGAGTAACTCGGGATGCGTGGGCAGAGTGCCCTGCATGCCGAAGTCGTTCTCCGTCTGCACGAGTCCCCGTCCAAAGTAGTGCTGCCAAACCCGGTTGACGATCACGCGTGCTGTCAGCGGGTTGTCCGGACTGACAAGCCAGCGAGCGAGATCGAGCCGGTTGGGTTGCTCCGCATCCGTCTCGAAGGGATGCAACACACTCGGAGTGCCCGGCGATACCTCCTCAGCCGGTCGGGTGAAATCTCCCTTCACAAGCACGGTTGTCGTGCGTGGGGTCTCACGTTCCTGCATCACAAACGTGGTGACGTCCGTATCGAGAGTTGCCAATAACTCGTCCCGTTTGTCATGAAGTTCACGATAGCGTCCGCCGAGCTCGACAGCTGCTTGGTACAAGGCCAACTTCTGGGCGAAGCTCCGTTTCGCCTGCTCGACCGCAATTGCCTCCTGCACCGCTTTGGGAAGTGACTCCTTGTTCGCCTCGTCAATCCCCTGCTCCCAGTTTGCAATCTCATCCAATTGTTCATCGATTATGGTCGACAATTGACTCTCGACCTCGGCCAACTCAGCCTGCAGTGCGGGTACGTCGATGCCGTCGCTGTAGACTTTCATCGACGGCTCATCCTGATTATTCAGGAAGGCGAACAGCTGGTAGAACTCTTTCTGTGTGATCGGATCAAACTTGTGGTCATGACACTGTGCACATCCGATGCTCAAGCCGAGCCAGACTGTGCCGGTCGTTGCCACGCGGTCGAAGATGCTTTCGACGCGGTACTGCTCCTTGTCGATGCCCCCTTCCTGATTGATCTGCGTGTTGCGATGGAAGCCGGTGGCGATCTTTTGACTCTGCGTCGGATTTGAAAGAAGATCGCCTGCCAGTTGTTCGATCGTGAACGTATCAAACGGCATGTCAGCATTGAGGGCGTCGACGACCCAGTCCCGGTACTTCCAGATTTGGCGGGGACCGTCGATCGAGTAGCCGTTGCTGTCAGCATATCGCGCCTGATCGAGCCACCAGCGGCCCCAGCGTTCGCCGTAATGGGGACTGGCCAGCAGTCGTTCGACCAGTTCCTGATAAGCGGCCTCAGCATCCTGTTCGCTGGCCTGCAGAAAGGAATCGATCTCTTCCAAAGTGGGCGGCAGCCCGACAAGGTCGAGACTCACTCGTCGGATCAAGGTCTGTGGCTGTGCGACCGCTGACGATTGCAGTCCTTCTTCGGACAGCCTCGCCTGGATGAAACGATCAATAGGATGAGTGGTTCCAGTGACCTCCGGAAGTGGTGGGCGCTTGGGGGGGATGAAAGCCCAGTGCGTCGTGTACGCCGCCCCCTGCCCGATCCAGCGGCGCAGAACCTCTTTTTCCGTTGACGTCAGCTGTTCGCGCGATGCTGGCGGAGGCATGACCTCGTCAACATCGTTCGACATGATCCGTGAGATCAACTCGCTCGCATCCGGGTCACCCGGCACAATAGCGGCCACGCCGTCATGTTCTTCCGTTGCCCCTGTGAACGTGTCCAGTCTGAGATCCGCCTCACGGGCCGCTTCGTCAAAGCCATGACACGTAAAACACTTCTCCGAGAGGATCGGTCGCACATCACGATCGAACACAACCTGTATCTCCGAAGACACATCGTTTGCAAACGACGCGGACATCGCCGTTGCGGCGATTGCAATCATCAGAAAAACAGTTTTGTTCATCGGGTCTGCCCCGTTGGAATGCGATTCAAGGTGTAGTAGGCCTCCGGGTGGAGGAGCGCTTGTCCCGATTCGCCTCGCACGCCCGCCGCCACTAGTTCATGCACGAAGAGTTCACGCAGTCCGTCGACTCTCAGGCGAACTCGCAAACGGTCCTCCGAGACCTCAGCAGCAGTGATGGTCGGCGTCTCGACCTGAATCTCATCGCTGCCGTAGGTCGAATGGTAGAGGTAAGTGTAGCTCGTCATGCGATACGACGTGACATCACCAGCCGTTTTCGGGTCGACTGGCAATGTGAAAAGGAGTTCAAATCCATCCGGCTGAGCGCGCATCTCTTTGATTTCCAGTGGCGTTTGTCCGGTCCACACCAGACGTTGCAGGCCGTAGCTGGCATCGCCCAGGCTGCTCCAGCCTCGATTCGTGAGACCGATAAACATACTGCCATCGGCTCCCTGCACCATTCGCAAGACGGCGGAAGCCAGTCCGAGGCGGAAGGGAAAGCAGGCGCCCTGATACTCGCCGTCGACCTTCTCCAGGAACACGCGATTGATCCCCGCTTGTGTGAATTCTCCGACGAACAACTGACCGGCGAAGGGGCCGAACTTGCCATCGCTCTCATCGAGCATGATATCCGTTGCTGATTGGCCCATCTTCTTGTACGGGAACCAGACGGCCGGCGGGCGAAGTTGCTTGAACTCTTTCAAGGCTTGGGGAAGCGGGAGCCCGCCGGGGACCTTCTCGACGTCGTGGATTGTTGAACCCGGCTCGTTCATCGAGGCGAGCGCTTCGGCATGATGAAAGAAGACGCCAGGCCGCATGTGATGCAGGGAATTGGTCGCCACCCAGTTGCCCTGCTGGTCGGTGTAGAACATGTCTCCGTCGGCGTTGGCCCCCAGTCCCGCTGGCGAACGCATGCCTGCACAGACCGGGACCAGTTCGCCGGTCGAAGTGACCTTCATTCCCCAGCCGCGCCACCGTCCCTGCCGATAGCCCAATGCAGCATTGGGGAGTGCCCGTTTCAGTTCCGGTCCCTTCAACCCAAGGCCGATGTTCAATGTGATCCAGAGATCGCCGTCGCCATCGAGCTTGGGACCGTATGCATATTCGTGATAGTGTCCGGTCACACCCCAGCCTTTGGCGACGGTCAGGTATTCGTCCGCGACGTCGTCGCCGTCGAGATCACGCAACCGCGTCAACTCGCTGCGCTGTGTGGTGTAGAGATCACCGTCGAGTTGAAGCAGGCCCAATGGTTCGTGCAGTGCCGTCGCAAACTTGTTGTAGGTCACATTGCTGGGCGGGTCATCGTAGACGCCATCCAGAATCCAGACATCCCCCTTCCGGATCGCGACTGCGAGGCGCCCGTCATCCAGAAAGTCCATGCCGCTGATCTCAAGCGCCAGTCCATCGGGAGCCGGCTTCCAGTTTTTGGAGCGAGATTCTGTCGCTGCGCTGGCGGTTGAGACCGAGATCAACCGATAGTAGTCGTTCTCATCCGCCCCCATTACGGTGACGCAAGGGAGCAGGATCAGGATCGTTGTGATCAGCGAGCGATTCTCCATTGATACTCCAGTTCGATGGTCATGTGATCTTTAATGAGGAGTGGAACGAGCCATTCCTGTTGGTCGTCCGACTGCTGCAAAGTTCCCGCTCTCGCCAAGCTCTCCGAAACAGTGACCATCAGCCCCCCGTCATTCTTGTATGCACGCGAACCTGTGGCGACGAGTTTCTTCCCGGCATGCGCCCTCAAGAGGACACCTGCATCGGACGAATCTGCGGCAATCGTCAATGTTCGTTTGAGACCTGTGTCCCCGTTGGGTTCAATACGGTCTTCGATTAACAAGTCCCCGTACTTGTAAAGCAGCGTCGGCACGCCTTTCGAGTCGAGTCGGTAGCCGCGGAATTGGTATTCGCGCGGATCGTCTGCGCGAAACGGCGGACCAAGCGGGAAATTCACCAGCTGTTCTCCCAGCGGTTGTGCCGGCGGCGCGAACCGCTCGAACCACGTCCCACGGGCGTCGAGAAATCGCCCCTTCCATGCGATCGCCAGCCGCACATGCTCAGCGTCGAAGGCGTAGTGAACCCCGGCCGGGAATCCGACCGCGATGGCGTGTGTGCCCGCAGCATCCATGAACGTTCGCAGGACGATCGGCCGTTCCTCCGGGACCAGTTCGTAATTGGCAATTCGAGCCGCCTCGATCTTTTCAGGCAGCGGTTCTTTCTCCAGGTTTTTCAAATAGGCCCAGATGGCGGAGATCTGGTGATCGACGTTTCCTTCGAGCAGGTCCGGGCGGTTGCTCTTCCCGTTCGGAAAGAATGTCGGCATCCGTGTGCGATTCTTGAGTTCGTTTGGATTGAACAGGAATTCATGGAACCACTGCGGGTCAACACGAGCGGTCACGTCATTCAGGTCGATCCCGACGACGCCGGGCAGACTCTCGCCTCGAAACGGATGACACTGAACGCAGCCCGTGTTGACCATCTCTCGCCCTATGGAGGCAGACTGCGGTTCGGAAAAGACCTCGTCATCTTTCGAGCGATCGACTTCGTCAGCCTTGGCCATTTGTGTGAGCAACGGCTTGACGGCATCGGCTGAGTAGGTGGGCATGCGGATCGTCATGTACGGACGATGCGGGGTCGTTTTGGGGTGAAAGACGGCCGCAAGTGCTTGAGGGAGCAACTTGCGACCCACGCCCGTCAGCGACGGAGGCAGCCGACCTTCATCACCCAGATCAACATGGCCGACGGTCTCAAAATAAGCCTTGCGATATCGCCCAACCCCACCTCGCTCGCCACGCTCGTGACACCCGTAACAGTTGAGTTGCAACATGCGGAATGACACTGCGTCTGAAGCCGTCCGCTTTGGAGTCACTCCACCTTTCAATATGGACAGCATGGCTTTTCGCTGTGCATCGTCCAGGTGATATCGGGCCATGTCCGCTGTCGGACTTTCAAAGCAGCTTGATCGGGCGTCGGCATCGAGTTGAGCCAGAGGCTTCGCTTGACGTTCATCCTTGACCCCCGTCGACTCGTGACAATTGGCACACCGCAGTTCGACAAAGAGCGACCGTCCGCGGTCGATCAGTTGTTGCAGCGGTTGATCGTTCTCATAGCCGGTCTCGTTCGAGACGTTCTCGCCCAGCAGGTACGCCGCGATGTCCGCTGCCTCCTGTGGCGTCAATCGCAGCGAGGGCATCCGACTGTTCGGCCGCACTATCGATGGATCAAGGAGCATCATCGTCAGCGACCGTAACGTGTACTTGCTGGGCAAATCACCATGAGGAATCGACTCCACTCGTCGTGCGGCTGCCGAGAGGCCGAGTTCTGCAATCTGCTCCTCATCAAGCTCCTCAAGCAACTCGTCGATGGCAGATGGCTTTGCCTCATCGGTTTCGTAGTCAGCGTCCGGCTCGTGGCAAGCGACGCAACCGATCGAGTGATACCATTCCGCCCCTCGTTCCCGGTTGCCCCGCTTCCAGAACTCATGAATCACCGGAGCAATCCCATCGGCCTTGAGAACCGCAAACGGTTGCTGCTGCGTGCTGAGGAATGCGACCAATGCATCAATTGCCTCTGCACGTTGATCGACAGTGAGCGACGATAAAACGTCCGGCATCGTTGTGCCCGGTTTGACGACCTGCGGGTCTGAGAGATATCGACGTAACCATTCCTGCTGAAGTCGATTGCCGACACCATTGAGCCTGGGGCCCCTCTTCGGCTGAAGCCAGTCGTCTTTCGAGTGATGGCAGTTGACGCAGCTCAATTCGCCTATCAGCAATGATCCAGCTTGCAGTTCGGGAAGTTCTCCATGTTTCCCGAAACGCTCGAACCCGATCACGAAGGGGGACCTCGTCATCACACGATCGTGAGCTGTTGTCGAATGGTTCTCCGTCTGGGCTGCGATCGGCGCATTGCACATCAGCACACAAACCAGCGCAAGCAGTGAAATCGATGACCAATGCAATGGACATGGCAACAATCTCAACACTGACTTCCCCCTGCACGCAATATTCTCACTCTCGAGCATCGCATGTTCTTCACCCGCAGATCACTCAGGTTTATGAATGTCCGCAAACTGACGAGTATACCGGCACGGAGCAGCATTGACACGGTGCATTCGGTTCCACGAATTGCGGACGCGCGTCGTGCTCGATCAGCTTGTCCAGGGATAGCCCATTCTCTCAGGGGCTTCAATCGCATCTGGGAATCGACAAAGTTTGACGAGTCTCCTCAGCACCGGAAAGAACCGTAGCCTTCTGAGACTCGCGAGAACAATGTTTCTGCGGTGACATCCACTGAAAACGAGGAGGGGGACAAGGCCGGTGATCGGCCGGAGAAGCCAATCTGATTCAGAACGGATTGAATCACACGACGACACATTACGTCGAGAGTCATTTCCCTAATTCTTCCGCAAGGTCCCGGGCATCGTAGATCGATCTCAGGGCCTCACGAATCGCGCTGGAATGGACTGCGACCGCCCTGGCAACTTCGTCTGAATAGAAGTAGTCAGCCGTCAAAGATTGAATGTTGCCATCGAAGATAAGGCCGACAAGTTCACCCTCACGATTGACGACCGGGCTCCCCGAGTTGCCACCGATGATGTCTGCTGTGCAGACGAAGTTCAGGGGCGTGTCCAACGCGATATTGTCTTTGTGTTGATGCCAAGACTTAGGCAACACCCAGTCACCCTTGGCCCCATGTGCGTCTTCATGTTCAAAGGCTCCTGCCATCCCTGTCCACGGCGGCACCTGAGTGCCATCCTCGATGTAGCCCGCGACTCTGCCGAACGCTAATCGCAATGTGAACGTGGCATCGGGGTATCCCGATGCTCCCATCAGTGCCACCTTGGCCTCAGTGATCTGTGCATAGGCCTGTCGTTCCAATTCGCCAAGTTCTTCCTGAATCTGGTTGAGCCGACGGTATTCGTCTTCCATGATCTTTGCCAGTTCGATCATCAGATCGTCGGACTTCTCAATCGATGCCGGACCGCCATCAGCAATCATGTGACGAACGTCGACCTCTGCCAACTGACTTCCTTGAATCAAGGCCGCTGCCCGTTCGCGCGGACTCTGGCCATTAAGCACTTTCGCAACGAACGGATCGTCGCCACCGCGCAATTCGACAAAGCGTCCCAGCGAATCGGCCAGCTTGACCAGTTCCAGATCGTCGTAGATGGGGGCTGGTGAATACAGCTCCTGTTCGAGGGATTCACGGGCTGAATCTCGGAATTCGCGGAGACGTTCGCCACTGGGTTTTTGATCCTCAGCGGCCATCAGCACGAGCGTCTCAGCAATCGAATACAGCTGCGAATTGAAGCTGGCCGTCTGTCCCAGAAGTTCAGCCTGTCGACGCTGCACGTCCTCAATTGTTTCCCAGGCTTTCGAATACTGTTGGAGTTCGCTGTTGGCGTTCAACTTCTCGAGCATTGCCGCTTCGGCGACCTCCTTGGATTTCAGAAACACGGGGTTCTGCAAACCCTGTAGCATGCCGGTATATGCTTTGCGTGAGTTCTGGATGCCGAAAAGCTCATCGCGTGCTCGCCGCTCTTGTTCGTCCCCCTCAAAGCCGAATTGCTGCATGAGGATTTCCAGGCGGCGCAGGTAATTCAGCACATAGGGCATTCGCTTGTCCCGCAGATACTTCAGGGCTGCGACGGTGAAAATGCGCTGAGTTCGACCGGGGTTGCCTGAGACGAACACGAGTTCTCCGTCAGCAGGTCCGTCCTCCGAATATCGCAGGAAATGCTCAATCTCTGCCGGCTTGCCGTCTTCGTAGACGCGAAATAACGTCGCATCCAGGCAATACCGTGGGTATTCAAAATTGTCGGGGTCTCCTCCAAAGAACGCAGCTTTGGTTTCAGGAGCCCAGACGAGACGGACGTCTGTGTACTTCTTGTAGCGGTAAAGATGGTACTTCGCACCGCCGAAGAGCGTCACGACATCGCTTCGAAGCCCGGTCTGATTCAGCGATTCCGTCTCGATCTCAGCCATCACTGCCCGACGCGCGCGGAAGGCATCGTCTGTCGACATTTCCGCTTTGACGACCGCATTGACGCGTTCGGTCACATCGTCAATTGAGACGACTTGGTTGAGTTCGAGATCGGGTGCCGGAATCTCCTCATCGAGCGCCTTCGCCAAAAAACCGGTCTCGACATAGTTGTGCTCCGGCGTTGATAACTTGTGAAGTGTATCAGCCGCGACATGATGGTTGGTCAGCACGAGCCCCTTGCTCGATACGAACGAAGCCGATCCGCCCGAATTGAAACGCACTGACGAGAGCATGATGTGCTGAGCCCATTCATCAGTCGGATCGAAGCCGTATCTTTCCTGGAGCAGGCCGATCGGTAGATCATTGAACAACCACATGCCTTCATCGGCAGTCGTGACATCGCTACACAACAACAACATAACAGCGACAAAAACATGTCGAAGGCGGCCACCGGCGGATCCGCTCGTGACTACATGGCGTGTGCGAAAACCAAACCGGCTCGTTTCGTCAGGGTCTTGCACAATGGACATGGTTTGCGTGACATCGTGAATCGCAGATTGCGGCATGGTTCGTCATCCTTCTTGAATCGCTTCGGCCGGTTTCCGTCGATACGATACGTCAGCCAAAGTCGCCATATGTTTCCGGTGTTGTCCAGTGAATCCCACTTTGAGTTGTGACGGTCTTCATGAGCAATTCTAGGTCCGAGTCTCCGAACTCACAATCAACGTCTCGACTCGAGTTGACGTGGTCAGCGATCCTCCTGGGAGTGGTGCTCTCAGTCATTATGGGGGCAGCCAACGTGTATCTCGGCCTTCGAGCCGGGATGACCGTGTCCGCATCCATACCCGCCGCTGTAATCTCGATGGGCATTCTGCGAGGGGTCCTGAAGCGCACATCGGCGCTGGAGTCGAACCTCGTGCAGACGGCTGCATCAGCCGGTGAATCTCTGGCCGCAGGCATCATCTTTACGATGCCCGCCCTGCTGCTGACTGGCGTGTGGCAACACTTCGACTTCTGGACGACGACACTCATCGCGCTAACAGGCGGGTTGCTTGGCGTGGTGATGATGATTCCCATGCGGCAAGTTTTTGTGATCGATAACGAGGAACTCAAGTTTCCCGAAGGGGTTGCCTGCGCCGAGGTTCTGCGTGCTGGAGAGACGACGAGTGAAACCGGTAATTCGGGACTGAAGTTGATACTCACGGGCATCGGCGTCGGCGGCCTGGTGAAGGTATTGCAATCGCTCGTCGGGCTGCTGCGAGGCACCGCAGAAGTCGCATTCGTCCGGACGGGCCGTGTGTTCTTTTTTGGTGCAGAGATCTCTCCCGCCCTCTTTTCCGTGGGGTACATCGTCACACTCCCCATCGCCTTGCAAATCTTTGCAGGGGGAGCGATCGGCTGGCTGATTGCGATTCCGTTGATTGGTATTTCGGGTGTCTCGACGGACGTCCCCGTCGACATGGCGTATGAAATCTGGAGCTCCAAGGTCCGATACCTCGGGGTCGGCGCCATGGTTGTGGGAGGCATCTCCTCGATTTGGACCGTTCGCGGTGGCCTGTTGGCTGCAGCCCGACACCTCTTCGAGGTGATGACAAGTCGAAGAACTTCCGAGCCTGTTGATGCGACCGAGCAGAATCTCAGCGGACCGACGATTGCCATCATCTGTCTCCTGTGCGTGCTGCTCATCGCCGGGCTGTACTACCAGCTTCTGCAACACGACGCGGGATTAACCATCCTCACAACGGGGATCATGTTCGTGATGTCGTTCTTCTTTGCAGCTGTCGCAAGCTACATCGTGGGGTTGGTGGGCAACTCCAACAGCCCCGTTTCCGGAATGACCATCACTGCCGTACTGGGAACGGGAGGCCTGATCATGCTGTTCGGTTTCGGAGGGATGGGCGGAATCGTCGCTACCCTGGGCGTCGCAGGCGTTGTTTGCTGTGTCGCATGCACCTCTGGAGATGTCTGCAATGACCTGAAGACGGGACATCTTGTCGGTGCTTCGCCACGGAGTCAGCAGATCATGCAGTTGATTGGAATCGGCGTGGCGGCATTCGTCATGGCTCCCGTGATGACGATCCTGCATGAAGGTTCGTTGAACAACGGCACTGGCGGGATTGGCGGCAAGGATCTGCCTGCACCACAAGCGGGACTCTTCGCGTCACTCGCCAACGGGTTCTTCGGCAGTGGTGAGTTGCCGAAGGACATGGTGTTGTGGGGAATCGGCGTGGGGGTTCTGATCCTGATCGTCGACACCATTTTGAAGAAATCCGACTCATCAGTTCGACTCCACGTCATGCCGGTCGCGGTTGGGATCTATCTTCCGTTTGGTTTGTCAGCACCGATCCTTTTGGGCGGCATCATCCGAACGCTCGTCAGTCGTCGTGATGCGGCGGGGACCGAAACTCACACCCATCGGGGAACGCTGATGACCTCAGGGATCATCGCCGGTGAATCACTCGTTGGCGTCGCGCTGGGACTCTTCGCATATCTCGGCGTCGCGTCATGGGATGGAATTGGGGCTGTGTCGGAGAGGTTGAACCTGTCCGCCAGTCAGCAGGAGATTATGGCCGAGGTCCTTTCACTCTCTGCACTGCTTGCAATCTCAGTCTGGGTGCTGCTGATGTCCAGAATTGACTCCGAATAACTCCAACTGTGAAAAACGCCGCTGATATATCAGATTCAAAAGGTCGAACAAAACATCGATTGCCGACTCCTGTCTTTCTTCGCGGAGGCGAAGAATCACGTCACAGGGTGAATCCGTCCCGGAGATGCTTTCGCATTACTTTATTGACCTGCTTCATCCATCTTGATGAGCCAGACTTCGGCGACCATGCAGCCTCGTCCGTCAACGAGGTTCCATTCGACGTCGAGAGTGCCACTTTGGGTGGCAGCCCGTGGCAGATGGTAACTGACCGGCCAGATGGGATTCGGTTGAGGGACTGGACCGTGGATGCCGTACTCATCGTTGAGGGTGAGCGTCATCGATGGGCGGAAACGGCCTGCGTACGTCACTTTGAGTCGGTATTGAGCGTCCGGGTCGAGTCCTTCGTACCTCATCTTGAGAGGAGTGCCGTACAACGTCGCAATCTGTGACTGCCAGGACGTCCTCAATTCCTGACGCCCTTTGTAGGCTCCAGCCACGCGCGTCACCTCCTCTTTGAATGCCAGTTCATCGGGCCTTGCACCTCCGGCCTGCTCGGCAATCGTCTCGGCATCCGCCTTGTAGTTTGGGAATGCCACACGCGGAGAATGGCTACCTGAAGGGTCCTCCTCCCAGCTTCGCTGAAAGACCACATGGGAGTAGGCACCGAGCGTGCCGAGGTTGTCGTAGAACCCGCCGGGTCCCGGATCTTCCCAGTGCAGGATCGTGTCGATGTGAGCCAACTGCTCTGTCGCATTGCCGAGTGCCAGAATCGAATCAAACCGTTGTTCCAGCCAGCGACGATCGTTCAACGGTTGATCCAGCCAGTCGAGCATCGCACCGCGTTCCGAGTTCCGGGCGAGATAAGGAGGTTCAACGCTCAGCTGATATCCGATGCTCTTGAGCATGAATGGTCCCAATGCCTCAATGCTTGACCGTAGCTCGGGGGCAGCCGGTTGGTCGGCCTGATTGAGCGCCGCTCGGGCACGATCGATGGCCTTGCTCACACCAATCTGAGAGGCTTCGGCCAGTGCGGCATGTGCCTGAGCTTGATACTCCTTCTGAGCACGGGCTTCGGCCTGCACGTTTGCGTCGAAGCGGGCGCGGAACAGGTACATCTGTGCGCGCCAGTTTTCTTCAAAGTCGGGGACGCGTTTCGCAATGTCTTCCCACATCGCCAGCGTCTTCGGTATCCCTGTGTTCTCAAGAACGGGGCCTTTCCAGTTGGCCTCCAGTCCTCGCAGCCCCTGGGCCACATCCTTGGCCAGAGCGTCGCCAAACCAGACCTTGCCGTACTCCTCCAGGGCGACATCCATGTCTGCATCGGGGTCCCAGCCGAGGACATTCCAGACGTGTTTGTTCAGGTCATCATGAATGCCGTCGGAATACGTGCCGAAACCGTCGCTCACCTCCAGGTATTTACGATAAATGTGAGCCTGCATGTCCGGCATGGGCATCACTGGTTCCCGGCCAAGTGTGTGTGCGAAGGCCTGATCCCAGTTGGGGATCGGGTACTGACAGCGGACGGTGTGGTTGATGTCCGGATACCGCCGGATGGGGTAGCGGGCTGGAGTCCGTTCTCGCATTTCCTCCCACCCCATTTTGATCCACGGTCCGTAGACAAGTCCCTCAAGCCAGTCTGGAGAGCTTTCGGCGAGGTAGCCGAAGAAGTAATCATTCTCTTCCAAAGTAAACGTCTGATTGGAAACCCAGATCTTCGCGTTCGGATGGAGCTCCTTCAGCAGAACCGAGAACTTCTCGAGGAAAGGCATCAGATGCACAGCCGGCGTATTGCCGTCGTCCCCACCAGGGACAAACAGGTGATCGATCACCGGATAGTCCTTGAGGAATCCGCGACGTTGTTCGAGCGCTCGCTCGACCCCCTCCGGCGTGGTCACATCTTCACCCGGGGTCGCCATCACCGGCGACCAGACCCAAAGGTCGATGCCGTAAGAGTGAACAAGTTCCGACAGTGCCACGTTCATGGAACGGACGGTCTGCGTCATGACTGGACCGTCCTTCGCGTCCGCGTTGAGACCACTGATGATTTCGACACCGTTGCAACCGAACATGATCATGTCGCGGATGTACTGCTCATACATCTCGATCGTCCAGGCATCGTAGGTATTCGCCGTGTTGCGGTAGGCAAGCTGGTGCGCGCGAACCGCCACGTCCGGCGACGAGGCGATCGGTTGATCAAGCGTCAGGGTCAAGACGCCCGGCCGGTATGTCGCAAGGCGAATCAGTCGCCCCGCAGCATACAACGCCCCCCGCGCATCATGCCCGACCAGCAAAACTTCTTTCCCTCGGACCGCGACCCCATAGGATTCGGGCTTGCGAGGCACATTGACATCCGGAATCTCAACCGACGTCCCCAGCCGGATGATCACACAATCTGCGGGGGTGGACTTGGCGATGGGCAGCGTAATTCCGCTTCGCTCCGCCAACTCCTCCTGCAGCATAACAGCCGCCTTCGCAACCACGGGCGACGATGAGTCTGTGACGATCGTCGCCTTCGACAAATCGATCGGCGAAGCGGCCATCACAGTCGCCGGACTGAGAAGGACAAAAAGCAAGCCGCTCATAAGTGTGCGCGTCATCGAAACAATCCTCTCTCTGTCATGCGGTCTATCTGGATGTGATCGTGCAGTCGGGCGGGCTTTGCCCACCAGCAGAGGTCTTTAGCAAGGTGCTCGGATGATGCACTCTTAACACATCGCCCGTAAGCCATGCCAGTGAATACGCCCTCGCGTCACTAGTGAAGCGTCATCGCATGATTTTCGGGTGGCGGGGTCAGAAGCGAAGCGAATGGCCCCGGCGTCTGTGCGCAGAATGCCAGGGCCATCCCGTTGGTCTGACCCTGCCACCCAACCCTAGTTCTTAGTCCTGACGAAGCACTCGACCTCATTCCCACCACGCTTGGCGTCGTCAGCCGATCCTCGTCGATGACGCCACATGGAGATTCCGATCGAAAGACAAGCCCCGGCTGTCGCCAGGGCTGTGTCCTTCTGGGCATCGAAGGCGTCTCCCTGTTGACCAAGGAACTGGTCGGCCCAGGTTGGCGTGAAAATAACAGCGACCATCCACTCCAGCAATTCATAGGCTGCGCTGGTGGCCAGAATGAACTCGATCGCGAGAATGGATGCCACCGTGTGCGACAGCTTCAGGTGCCTGCGCTCGAACTCCTGAACAGGAATCGCCAACAGCAGCCCGTACGAAAAATGCACCAGCCGATCGTAGTGGTTCCGCTCAAAGCCCAGCACGCTACTCAGGTTGAACCCGAACAACCACTCGCACCACTCATCATACGGCGTGTAGGAATACAGGTAGCGTGCTCCCAAAGTATGCAGGCTGAGAAACAGAACCACCAACGCAAAGCTGAACCGACTGATCTCAATGCGATTGCTCAACCACGCAAGCAACCACACCGCAGCGAGCGTGGGCACATGCTGCATCAACAAAAACTGCAAATACGGCGGAGCAACACAGCTCACTGCGAAGAAACACAGAAACAAAATGAACAGAAGTCGATGAACCTGATCAGCGGGGAGCCATTTCATGGGCAGTCTCAACGAAAGCCGTAGTATGCGATGTGCGGTCCATCAAAATCACCACCAGACGTTCGAGAAAAGAGGCCTTTCGAGATTGAGAGCGAACCCCACCCTACTTGACCCGACATCTTGTGTATTGTGTGCATCACCTTTATCGCAGGAACAGCCAAAGGATAACCCCGAAGAAACCTGTCAATCCAAGGGCACCGTGCAGGGTGCCGACCTCGATTGTGCCAGCGAGGGCATTGCCTTGCGCGAAGGGCCACAGCGGATTCATATCGTGATGCATCAGGCTGTCCAACAGGACATGCGACACGCCGCCGAGCAGTCCTGCGAACATTGATTCACGCAACAGCTTTCCTTTCGGGACTGATCGCTGTTCCTGCATCCATCGCGAATCAACGGACAGGCATCGAATCAGCAAGACCGTGACGGCAAACATCCCGAATGCAGCCACAAGCCCCATCGCGACCCCGCCGATATATGTGTGCAAATATCGATGTACTGGTGCCTCCCCGTGATGCAGGTAGTACAGAACCTCCAGATCGATGAGGACATTTGCAGCAACGAACGTGCTCAGCCAAAACCGATGCGGAGCACACGCTTTCGCGACAATCCCGGGGCCGAAATGAAATGGCGTGAAAGGCACGGTGTTCTTCCGTAAACAATGAAGCGAAACTCATCTGCGAGTAAAGCGTCAATGCTTAGAATTCGGGTCAAGCTCGTCGTAACTCGAAGGCACTGCTGGACAAGCCAGCAGCGGCACCCGTAATCCAAGCTCTGACGGACCACGAGTGCTTCGTCAGGACGAAGAATTCGGGTTGGGTGGCAGGGTCAGACCAACGGGATGGCCCTGACATTGTGCGCCCAAACGCCGGGGCCATCCGGTTCGCTTCTGACCCCGCCACCGGAATATCAAGCGATGAGTCTCCACTAGACGTTCATCTTCGCGACATGCATTCGACTTCACAAGTATCATTCGACATCACACTTCATCGCACTGGCGGACAAGCCGACCAGTGGCACCCTGTCCTGTGTTTCAGTCAGAGAATGAACGGTCAAGCTTTGTTCGTTTGCGTGACGAGACAGCTTGTTCGGCGATGACTGTTTTCATTCCCCGCCTGTGTGCCACTGGCCGGCTTGCCCGCCAGTGCCACCTGCCGCAGCATCCGTCGCCCCTTTCTCCGTAGAGCCGTCGAACGCTCAAACATCTCCACGATTTCGGAATCATCCAGTTCAAGGACGTCCATTGATGATTCCCTACCCGAAGAGTTTCCGTCGAGGAGGTGCGTTCTGCTTTGCAACAAGCGCACGACCAGTTCGCGCTGGATGTGATACTGATCGGTAAGGATCGCACAGTGCGATTCGTCCTGTCGCTCCGCGACCCGACCGTTGCCGGTCGGGCCACCCTGCGGTGTCGGTACGCCACATGGTCGCACTCGTTTCCCTTCGTGTTGCTACGTCAAAGCTTCCCCAGCCTATTCCGTGGCAGGGACTGGAACCGCAACGGGAGGTTTCGCTACTTTCTCTGTTTGAAGTGCTCCACCACCAGGCGATCTCGCGATGATCAAGTTGCCATTGAAGCCTGATTGCTTGGGAAGATATGGGTTCTGAGTCCGGGCGGTCAGTGACTTGACAGCGAGTTGGGTATAGGAAATCAATTCATGCACGGAAATCTCTCTATCACCGTTAGCATCGCCTAGTCCGAACAGGCCTTCCAAGAGGCATTTCGTAAATGCTCCGTGACGCCAATCGTCCCGTTCCAGGGAAACTTCGTCTCCCTGAGATGAAGCAAACACAAGCAGGCCATCAATCTCGAGCATGCGTTTTGCGAGATCCGCCTGCATGGCAAGTTGCGATTCTGCGAACGCTCCTGCATGACAAACATCGGAGAGGAAGATTGTCTGACGCGATTCCAATGACTCCAGTGTTTTCGCGATCTCGTCCCAGTTGAGGCAGGACGTTTGGATTGCTTCCGTGTCTCCTTCATGTGTGAGGTAATACAGGCCGCGGCGGCTTCGTACTCCGTGTCCCGAGAAGAATAGAACTGCCACATCGTTTCTCGATGTAGCTCGTTTCAGCCAGTTGAGCCCGTCACGCACGTTTTGGACGGTGGCGTTTTCGTTGGTGTAGACTTGGGTGTGCACTTCACCAAATGCGAGCCCCTCCTGCTTCTCGAACTCTGCGGCAATAGCGGTCGCATCATCAGCCGGGTACCGAAGCTGGTACTCCGGATACTTGTATTCGCTCACTCCCACTGCGAGGACGAACAGACGCCCGCTCAACTCATGAACGTGAGTTGCTCGCTCAAACGTCGAAGAGACGACCTTGCTGGGAATCCCCTGAGAATCAGTCGCTACGACCTCGAGAGTCATGGAATTCTTTCCCGGAGGAAAGGGGACAGACACCGTGAGTTGCTGTGATTGCCCCTGTAGCGGCGCGTTTCGAACGTACTCCAGAACATCCGACGGCAGGGCACGCTCTCTTCGGTCGAGTGAAATGGATTGCAGGGTCACCCCCTCGCCGAAACACGAAACATCCATAGAGATCGTGGTCTGAGATTGGTCGACGGCGACGAGATGCAACGCGGCTCGTGGTCTTGAGTAGCCTTCGGGAAGTTGAGCCATCGACGCAAGCGGAATCCCCTTCAGGGCAAGTTGAATCGTTTGAGGACGCAGGCGAGCCTCGACGAGCGACGGCTGAATCCGGCTGAGGACCGCCTCGGTCGCTGCGAACTCCCCGTCGGCCGTGACGATCGCCCAATGGCGTTCACTCGCGAAGGGAACCAGTCCCAGAACAGGCTGAAGTGAGTGCCGCGACCACAACTGAATGGTGGAGACCTGATCTTGCTCGTTAAAGCCCGCGATGAAGTCCCCGCCGGGGACAAATCGAGCGCGGCTGATCCCCAGACACCCCCGAAGCTCACCCGATTCGACGTCGAGCATGACCGATTTGACCGGGCGGGGGTTTTTCGTCGAGACGAGCAACTGACGGCCGTCCTCCGAGAACGACAAGTCCGCATTGCAGTGTCCGTCGTAGGGAAGCCGCCACATGCGTCGTTCGGCATGATCGGGAAGACTGCGCAAGACGATTTGAACTCCGAATCGATCGGACGATTCACTCCATTCGTCGTACTCAGCGATCGCATAACTTTCACGATCCGGCGCGACTTGAAAGGCGAGCGATTGATACGTTGTGGTGAATTCGTGCACCAAGCGGCAGTGATTGGTCTCGGCGCCATCCGGCGAAGGGGTCGCGATGTAGACGCCGCGGTTTTCACGACCACTCTCAGGTAGCTGCCGGAAGGGCGGCTTGGCGAGAAACATCAATGTCCGATCATCGACAAATGCCATGTCCTGTGGCGTGCCGCGCCCCTGCGGACGGAAAAGCATCTCGCCGACAAACTGCCCTGGTTCCGGCGGCGGCAGTTCGGACCGGTTCAGAAGCTTGCGACCGACAACATCGATCCACTGAATGTATCCGCCTCCGCGTTGTCCGCCGTAGTCAGTGGCACCCCGGATTCGAACCGCGAGGAGTTGGCCATCGGGGGAAGTGGTCAAATTCTCAATGATTTCTCGATGGGGCTTGATCGTGAATTGATGAAGCAGTTCACCGGTTTCCCGATCCCAGATGCAGATGGAGTTCGGTGTGTCGGTATCTGGCTGAGCCATGTAATGTGTTTTCGCAGTGATCACCGTTCGTTCGCTGGCATCGGTTGCCACACACCAGTGCTCTCCTGCCGCCAACTCGGCCCCAGTCTTGCCGGTCGGCGTGGCAATTCGCGCCGATTCCGCGCCGGTCTGCAGGTCCCAGATTCGGAAGATATTCCCGGTGGCCATCCCCAGCCATTTCCCACTGGGCGGCACAAAGAGGTGACCCGCCTGATCTTTGCCGTTCAACTTGGCAATCCGGTCAGGTAGATCATGATTGCGGTTGGCATGTTCGACAATGTTTGCCAACTGGTTTCCCTTACCCGACTCATAGGGGAACCAGAACCAATAAGGAGCGTTCCGCATCTCTTCAGGAATATCCCGTTCGGTCAACGACTGACCACATGCCTGATTGGCGTTCATCGAAAGGATGATGCATGCCAGGATCATTACACTTTCAAATCGGCTCATCAGTATTCTCTCCCGCAACTGGCTGATGAAACGGTCCCTTTCCGCAGTGAATTGATATCTGGTCAATTCATCAGGATTGATTGAACTTGCAAATGGACGAAACGTCAACCATTTTCCGGTCACGGGCAACGAGTGCTGTAGGGTGCATGAAGTGAAACGGAATGCACCTGTCTCAAATGATCAATCACTTTCCGTGGTGCATTTTGAGCTGCTGCACGCCCCCTACTGCTCAATACGATCTCGGCCTCACGCCGCCCTGCACTCGTAGCGGCACGCCGAGGATTCGGAGGAAGCCTTCGGCGTCGGTTTGGTTGTAGTCGCCGCCGGATTCCATGCTGGCGATTGCTTCGTCGTACAGGCTGTTGGGAGAGGTGCGGCTGATGACTCGCGCGTTGCCTTTGTAGAGGCCGAGGGTGACTTCGCCGGTGACTGGTTGTTGGCACTCGTTGATGAAGGCCATCAGGGCGTCCATTTTGGCGCAGTACCAGAAGCCGTAGTAGACCATCTCGGCGACTTCGGGCGAGAGGCGGTCGCGGAGGTGGGTGAGGTCGCGGTCGAGGGTGAGTTGTTCGAGGGCGAGGTGGGCCGCATAGAGGCACGTCATGCCGGGGGCCTCGTAGACGCCGCGGCTCTTCATGCCGACGAAGCGGTTCTCAACGATGTCAATGCGACCGACGCCGTTGCGTCCGCCGATCTCGTTGAGGGTCGTGACGATGTCGCAGGCGGACAATTGTTTGCCGTCGATTGAGACGGGCTTGCCGGACTCGAAGCCGATCACGACGGTCTCTTCCTTGTCCGGTGCTTCCTGCGGCGAGACGGTCATGCCGAAGTCGATGACCGGAATGCCGTCGATGGCGGGGTCTTCGAGGTCGCCCGCTTCGTAGGAGATGTGCAGGACGTTCTCATCGGACGAGTACGGTTTGGATGCGGTCGCCTTGACGGGGATGTTCTTGGCTTCACAGTATTCGAGCATCTCCTTGCGGCCGGGGAACTTGTTGCGGAACGACTCCATCCGCCAGGGAGCGATCATCTTGACGTTGGGGTCGAGGGCCTCCGCAGCGAGTTGGAAGCGGCATTGATCGTTCCCCTTGCCGGTCGCTCCATGAGCGACAGCAACAGCTCCGACTTCCCTGGCACGCTGGAGACAGGCCTTCGAGATGAGCGGACGGGCGATGGACGTGCCGAGGAGGTAGATGTTCTCGTACTTCGCCTGCCACTGCAGGACCGGAAAGGCAAAGTCGCTGCACAATTCGTCTCGGAGGTCAGCGATCTCTGCCGAGGCAGCTCCGATGTCGAGAGCCTTCTGCATGATGGCGTCCCGGTCTTCGCACGGCTGTCCGAGATCGACGTACAGGCAATGCACCTCGTAGCCTTCATCCTGGAGCCACCCGACGAGCACGGACGTATCGAGACCACCGCTGTACATGAGAACGACCGAATCTGCCATCTTTTCGCTGCCTTTTTCGATTGTGGATTTGCAAAATCGAGGGACATTCCCCGTGTGGGATGACACGTCGCCGTCGATGAGGTTCAGATTAGCGGGTCCGGGCGTGTGATGCACGGAAGTCGTGTCGGCGTCCTGGCGGTGCCCGTCGGGAGACGGAACCCTGACGGGTGCCCGTTCGCTTCCGGGTGGTCACGGATAAAAAACGATCTCACAGATGCTTAATCTGACGTGCTTTGCTCTCTCGACCAGTTGCATTCAGCGGTTCGGGTTTTCACAATGGCCCGTTTATGTGGGAGCGAATCATGCGAGGTCTGACGCGCGGCAAACGTCCGCCGGTCTACAATGAGAAACAGCGGGAGAAGCTGCGCGCCGCAGGGCAATTCAATGCCGAGTTGATGGACGTCATCCGTCCTCACGTCAAGCCGGGGGTCACGACGGAAAGCCTCGACCGGCTCGCGGCGGAGTACACGCTCGATCATGGTCACACGCCTGCTTGCCTGGGATACAAAGGATACCCCCGTCACATCTGCACGAGCATCAACGAGGTTGTTTGCCACGGCATCCCCAGTGACTACACGTTAAAGGACGGGGACATCGTCAATGTCGACCTGACGACGATCGTAGAAGGTTGGCACGGCGATTCGTCAGAGACTTTCATGATCGGCGAAGTGACGCCGCAGGCGAAGCATCTGGTGCAGGGGACCTTCGATTCCATGTGGCGAGGCATTCGGGCAATTAAGCCGTTCAGTAGTGTGATCGAGATCGGCTACGCCATTGCCGGATATGCACAACATTGCGGGCTCGGTGTCGTCGAGGAGTTTCAGGGGCACGGACTCGGACGTCAGTTTCATCAGCCTCCGGGGGTGCCGCATTATCCGTTGCCGCAGGCGAGTCGTGACCTGCTCGTCCCCGGCGTCTGCTTCACGATCGAACCGATGCTCAACCTTGGATCGAAAGAGACGTCTGCCCCGGAGAAGGACGGCTGGACCGTCCGCACTGCAGACGGGTCACTCTCCGCACAATTCGAGCATACGATCCTGATGACGGAGAACGGGCCGGAAGTGCTCACGCTGACTTCGAACGGGCCGCAGGAAGGACATCGATTCTGATGTCGGATGTCCCTGCTGAAACACCGGCAGTCTCGCAAGCCGGTTCCGGTCGAGTTGTCGCGGTGATGCCGGCCTACAACGCGGCACGAACGCTCAAAAAGACCGTCGATGACATCCCTGCTGGGAGCGTCGACGAGATAGTGCTGGTGGACGATTGCAGCTCCGATGACACGGCGGCACTCGCGCGTGATCTTGGCCTGACCGTCATCCCGCATGAAACGAACCTGGGTTACGGCGGCAATCAAAAAACCTGCTACACCAAGGCGCTCGAACTCGGGGCCGACTATGTGGTGATGATTCACCCGGACTACCAGTACGATTCACGCGTGATCCCTGTTGCTGTGGAGATTCTGCGACTGGGAATCTGCGATGTCATGCTGGGGTCCCGCATCCGCACACGTCGTGAGGCTCTCGACGGAGGCATGCCCAGCTGGAAGTATGTGGCGAATCGGTTCCTCACGACGACTGAAAATGTTGCGTTGGGGCAAAATCTGGGCGACTTCCATAGCGGGTTTCGTGCTTATCGACGTGAGGTGCTGGAGACGATCCCCTGGCAGAACAACACCAACGACTTTGCGTTCGACAGTCAGTTCCTCGCCCAGTCGGTCTACTACGGGTTCAAATTGGGAGACATTCCCGTCCCGGTCCGCTACTTCGACGAAATGAGCAGTATCAATTTCAGCCGCAGTGTGAAGTACGGCAACACGACGTTGCTGATTCTCGCTCAATACTGGCTGCAGAAACTGGGTCTCGCCCGGTTCGACATCTTCGCCGCCAGCGATTCGCGGAACGCTCAACGAGCAGACTGATCTTGCGATCGCATTCATCGCCGCACGATAAATCGCTCATGCAGAAGCATTTGCGGCGAAGACGGAGATTCAAAACTTCGACGTTGGTCTTGACCTCTTACGCGTCGTTGCCTGTAATCCCGATCATTCGCAAGGGCGGCACCGCTGAGGGTGCGGCTCGGCCCCTCAAGTGAACGGATGCACGTTGTGGGAAAGACGTTCGATCGCTATTTGCTCAACCGGTTTCTGTTTATGTTCGCAGGGTTTTTCGCCGCGTCCATGGGCCTCTACGCTGTGGTCGACGGATTCACCAATCTGGATGCATTTCAAAGTGCGACACATGGGGAGAGTACATCGGCCATGCTCACCTTCATGGGGCGAAACTATCTGTATCGCACCAGTTGGGTGTTCGACCTGATTGGTCCAACGCTGATCACGACTTCAGCGGTTGCGGTGTTGGCGTTGCTCATTCGGCATGGTGAACTCAACCCATTACTTGCGGCCGGAGTGCCGACGTATCGCCTTGCTCGCCCGCTGTTGATCGGAGTGGTCTTGATCCATGCAGCATTGCTGGCAAACAAGGAGATCATCCTGCCGAAGATTGCCGTTCATCTCACCGGGACTCACGGCGAAGATGCCAATGATGCTCAACAGGTCGAGACGCAGGTTGATCGCCAGACCGGCATGGTGATCTCTGGTGTCGAGCTGATTCCGGCAACCCGGACGCTTCTTGGGGCGGAATTCCGCATGGGAGGGTCCAAGCTGGTTCGGGAATTTGTGACGCTGAAAGCGGAGACCGCCGTCTTCCTGGATGCAAACGGGGACGAGCCATCGGGGTGGCATCTCGTCAATATGAGTCCGCAGTTCGACCGGCTCGACTTGACGGACCTGGGAAGGGAGCGGATCGTCCCTCAGGAAAATGGGACCGACGTGTTTGTGGTGACTGAAGTCTCCTATGACCAGCTCCACAACCGGGGAACGAACTACAAGTTTCTGTCGACTCCGGATCTGATGCGACGTGTTCGCCGGCCGACTTCCGGGGTCTCGATGCAGCGGGCACAAGTCATGCACTTACATGAGCGATTCACCCGACCGCTGGTCAATATGATGGCCATCTATCTCGCGATCCCGCTGCTCGTCCGCCGGGAGTCTCGGAGTCTGGTGACGGACATTGCGGTTTGTATGGGAGTCCTTGGGGTCCTTCTCGGAGTAATTGAATCGTGCATGTATTTGGGGAAGGGAGGGCTCGTCAGCCCGGAGGCGGCAATCTGGGCTCCGCTGATGGTCGGAGGAGTCTTGGCTGCATGGATTTCACCACGCGTGCAGACATGAACAACGTCGATCCGATCAAGTCCGCCCCGGTTCGCCAGCCGGTCGTTTCACGATTCGTTGAATGATGGCTTGAGGCCGTTTTTTTCGGAACTTTCCATCATCGAACATCGTCAGAACATTGACCATCACCCGGTCGCTGTGGGAGGTGATGCGAAAAATCGTGGCATCCGAAATCATCGTCAGTGAAGATTCTGATTCACAAGGTCTCCCACGGTTGACGATCATCGAAATTGTGTGATAGTTTGATGTTACGGAAATCGCGAACAACAAATCGCCATTCGGTCAGCGACTTCAGGTCGCTGGTGTGCGGTTTCCCTCCCACGAATCAGAATACGTCGCTCGATCACGGTCGTTTTCAGAGCTTGACAAGTCGGAAGAGGCATATTGATGGCTGAGAACCGAGCGGTTTGGGGTGTTGAGATCGGGCAGTCAGCTCTCAAGGCGATCAAGCTGCAGTATGCCGAGTCGTCGGATCAGGTGGTCGCGGTCGCGTTCGACTACGTTCCTTTCCCGAAGATCCTCAGTCAGCCGGACGCGATCCCCGAAGAGTTGATTCCGCAGGCAGTCGACACGTTCCTATCGCGAAACGATGTTCAGAACGACCTGATCGCAATTAGTGTTCCCGGGCACTCGGCCTTAGTGCGGTTTATCCAGTTGCCTCCGGTCGAGTCCAGCAAGGTTTCGGAGATCGTCAAGTACGAGGCTCGTCAGCAGATCCCCTTTGCGCTCGATGAAGTGATTTGGGACTATCAGCCGCTCGGTTCCGGGATCGAAGAGAGCGGCTTCATGCTTGATGCAGAAGTCGGTTTGTTCGCGATGAAACGTGATCAGGTGATGCAGCAGATGCGTCCCTTCACGAATGCCAAGCTTGAAGTCGAACTGGTCCAGATTGCCCCGCTGGCGCTCTACAACGTCCTCTGTTTCGACGAACTCGGGATTCGCCCCAATATGGATTCGGGCGACATCGAAGAGCACACGATTGTGCTGGACATGGGGTGTGACAATACAACGCTGCTTGTCTCCAATGGCACCAAGATCTGGGTACGCAACGTCCCGGTGGGGGGCAATCACTTCACGCGAGCCCTGACGAAGGACATGAAACTCAGCTTCGCCAAGGCGGAGCACTTGAAGTGCAATGCGACCAAGTCACCCGACCCGCGAGCCGTTTTTCAGGCCTTGCGGCCTGTCTTTAACGACTTCGTCTCAGAGATTCAGCGGTCGATCGGTTACTTCTCGAGCGTGAACCGGCAGGCGAAGATTGCAAAGGTCGTCGGGTTCGGCAACGGTTTCAAACTGGCCGGTCTGCAGAAGTTTCTGCAACAGAACCTGCAGTACGATGTGGAGCGCCCGGACACGTTCAACGGCCTCTCCGGTGATGCCGTCCTCAACACACCTCTGTTTCAGGAGAACCTCCTGGGGTTTGCGGTGCCTTACGGACTGGCACTCCAAACGCTGGGCATGTCACGAATTCAGACGTCGTTGTTGCCGCCTGAAATCGCTGTGGCACGACAGGTCCGCAAGAAGAAGCCGTGGGCTGTTGCGACTGCTGCGTTGCTGTTGACGAGCACTGCAATCGCGATGGGGGCCAATGGTCTCTCTTACAGCAGCGTGAACACAGAGCAGTGGGCCGGAGTTGAGAAGGAGGCGGGAGATTTCAAGAAGCAGGTCGACACGCTGAGGCAGAACTACGATAAGGAAAAGGCAACGTTCACCAAGATTCGCGAACAGGCGAACTATCTGGTTGAAGGTCGCCGCAACAATCAGTGGCTGGAGGTCTACAAAGCGATCAATGAGTGTCTCCCCCGCGATGAAAATGACGAGGCGGAGACACTCGAACTGGAGCATCGCAATCGCATCTCCATCACCACGATCACTTGTCAGCATCGGGCGGACGTCAAGACCTGGTTTGATCAATTGTCGCCCGATCAGTTGGCGAACATGAACCCCGACGAAAAGGCGACTCCGCCGTCCGGTGAAGGTTACATCTTTTACCTGCAGGGATTTCACTATCACCGCGAGGAAGATCCCGAGACGTGGGACATCCTTTATGTCATCAACAACTTCCTGAAGACCGGGCTTTGGCAGTGGACTGTCGAGACGGAAGACGGTTCACAACAGGACGTCCGCCGGTTGGGAATCTCTCATGCGACTGCGATGAAGAACGGGAATCCGTACCAATTCACCTATGACCCACGCGGTCCTCTTCTCGCTCTGGGGACCGAGGAACCTGAGTCGAGAATCCAAGGTGCTGCTGGCAATGGTTTTGGCCGTTCCGGCTTTCGGCCTCAGGCCGGTGGGTTTCGCCGCGGTGGAAGGGGAAAGGGGAAGGGCGATGCTGGTGGTGGTGGTGGTGCTCTCCCGGGGATTTTTCAACCAAGCGCCGATAACGAGAACCTGAAAACGGTCGAGAAAACGGAGTTCACTGTGACGTTTGTCTGGAAGCCAACCGACGTTCGGTACGACGAAGGGGAAGCACCGCCGGCTGACGCGGCGCCAGCTGCAGGTTTCGGGAGCTTGAAAAAGTGAGAATCGTATGGCCGGCCGATGAGGTTTGTCCCGTCGGTCGCGAGGGATGAGGCGTCTTAACAATCAACCCTTTTTGATTGTGACTTGCGAAAACGAAATGTTGCTCGATGGTCAGGCGAGGGCCTGACCGGAAAGCCTGAGGGAAGCATCATGGATAAACTTGAACCTCTCGTGCGGCATCGTTTCTGGATTCTGTTCGCGGTTTCGCTTCCGCTCGCTGTCGCCGGATACTTTCTTGCCAACAGTGAGATGCAGGCAGCGACGGAAAGCCGGGAAAGCACGCTCGAACGTGTGCTGAGGGAAGTCCCACCGGGGACCTCGGAGCCGAACAAGGATTACGCGGACAAACTCGCGGCCATCAACAAGGATCTCCAACAGGAGAATGATGTTGAGATCCAAAAGCTGTGGGAAGCTCAACGTGAGCGAATGACCTGGCCTGAGATTGTTCTTCCCTACCTTCCCAATGAACATCGTGGCGAAGTCAGTCGACCGGGCTTGAAGCGATATGCTCTTGAGTACTCGGGAATCCTGAAACGCCTCTGGGAAAAAGTACAGCCCGTCGTCCGAAATCCTCATCCTCCCGGACTGACTGTTGACTGGCCGGAGAAAGTCCTCTTGATGCCGGAAACGATGCCTGTTCAGGACATCACACGCCATTCCGACATTACGACGGATCAGATGTGGAATGCGCAGGAGGACGTCTGGCTGTTGGAACTACTCTTTGACGCCATCGTGCGGACCAATGAGCACGCAACCTACATCGGCGACGCTCCCGTTCGCGCAATCGAAGAACTCTACCTCACCGGTGGAAACGGCGACCCCTCTGCATTCCTCAAGGGGGAGGAAAAAGAGGAGACGACCGGAGGAAATGGAAAGGGGAAAGAGGCGGAAGACTTTGGCAGCTGGGACGAGTTCGAAGCTTCGCAGAACGGCGAAGGGGGCGGACGTGGCTCGTATGGCGATGACGACGAGGATGGATACGCTGGTTTCGCGAGTGGCGGTTATTCCGCGATGAATACCGGCGTCTCCGCACCGCGAGAGATCAAGTTTGATATTGCTGAGGAGATTGGGCCCCAAGTCCCTGATCCGAAGCAGGCAGTCGAGGAAACGTCCGCCACCAGCGCAACTCAGAATGCCCTGATGGCCCTCCGGAGTCAGACCGGTGTTGGACCGCGGCTGGGCGGCTTCGGTGCACGGGCAGCGCAAGATGACGCGGGTCCGGGAGGTCGGCCTACCAATGCTCCCCCGGGGTCTCCCGGAATGTTCCGCTATGTCGGGATGCCCGACGACGTCGAGAAGGAACCTTATCAGGAACGGGCGTTCTACATGTCAGCGGTCGTCATGCTCCCTGATCTGCCGAACTTCCTGACCGAGCTGGCGAGTTCGGATTGGCCCATTCGGATCGGACGTTTTCAGATCGGGCCAAACCCCTATGCCGATACCGCGGGAAAGAAGTCGCGGCGAATTCAGAGTCGTAATTCGGGAAGGGGATTAGGTGGCCGGTCCAACAATGACGGTGGCGGTTTCCTCTCAGGTGCAAGTTTTGCGCAAGGATTGGGACTCAACGGCACCGGTCAAAGCGGTATGATGCTCGGCCGAGGCCCCGCCACGACGTTGCCTCCGACAATCGCGGGTCCCAGTGAGATCGATCCCAACTGGTTCTCTGATACGGAACTCGTCCGCGTCGACTTCTACGGCGTGATTACGATGTACAAGCCGATCACCAACGCTGCGATCACCAAGACCTCGGACGGCACTTCGGCAGAGGAGTCGCTCGAAGAGCTCAAAGCAACCGAAGCGGCCGAGCAGGCCGCTGAGGATGCTTCAACACTCGACAGTGACGCGGCTGGCAGTCCGGATCTGGGTTCGACTGAGTCGACTTCGCCGGATGCCGAGCCGGCATCGGATGCTGACAATCCAGCTGGCGAACCCGCACCGTCGGACGAGCCGGAATCGACGGAGGAGACGGTCGACGAAGATCCATTTGTCTTCGGGGCTCCCGATGAACCGCCGCCCGACGAAGCCCCGTCCGAGGGCGAAGCAGCGCCCGATCAGTGAGCAACATGAGGCCTAAACCTTCAGTCATTGTTTCAGCGTCAGTAGTTCAATCTCATCCAGCAGTCCGGTAGGTTTCGATGGCGGGAAAACTGAAAAAACTCGACCTCAAAGGGATGGCCATTCGGCATGGCGAAAAGGTCGTGTTCGGCCTGGTTGCCTTCTTTTCCGCGTTCATGTTATTCGGCGCCGACTGGATGCCGTTCGGTCTTCACCCACAGGAGGTCACCAACAAGGTCCTGGAAGGCGAAGACAAATTGAAACGTCGAACATGGCCTGAGGAGGAACAGACGGCGTTTGTGGTTGAGGAGCAGCAGAAGGTCGAAAACCTTGTCAATAACATGCTCACTCACGTCGACCCATCCCCCTATTTATTCACTCAGGATTTCGCCTTTGATCTCTACGGGACCACAGCTCCCATTACCGAGCCCGAGTTCCTGCCGGTGGAAAATCTCATTGCCGATGTGGGGCGTTTTACGATGTACGTCCATGAGGAGCGGGAGGAGCCTTCAGGCCTGCTTGCTCAGGAAATCACTGACGCCACCGTGGTGGACGAGTCCGGGGAAGATGAGTCGGAGATCCCCGAGGAATTCCGATCGCGTGACGGTGCGACAGGACTTCGTGGGGATCGACTCGGGGGGAAGGGGAAGGAAGGACGAGATGTCGCCAGTGCGTTGGAATCACTCCGAGGCGGTGGCATAGGGATCTTCGGTTCAGATGATGACGACGATGATTACGCCGAGTCGGGAGCGGGCGGTGCAGGACGCGAATACGGGCGTGAAACCGGAGCCGGACGTGGACAAAGATACGTCGCAGTACGAGGCATCGTTCCACTGCATGAGCAGCTGCTGAAAATCAAGAAGGCCTCACACGTCAGTCGGTCGGACGCCGAAGCGCTGTATGACATCATGGAATTTGAATTGCAGAGAAAGCGGATGCTTCCTGATGCGGAGGACCCGTGGAGCGGCGAGTGGGAACCGGCGGACGTCGAGTTTTCAACGGGCGTCCTGCTTGAGTCGCCCGGCTTTGATCCGGAGGTCGTCGAAGGGATCGTGACGGACATTGCAATCACGATGCCGCTTCCTCAACGGGTAATCGGGTTCTGGGGCAAGGATGCCACGCATCCCGCCTTGGAGAACTTCGCACTCACGGACGAAGAGATGGAACTGGAGATGGAGATTTACAGTCGATTGTTGAAGAAACATCAGGAGCAAGCCGGTGATGAGCCGGAAGAGATCGTTGCCAAGGGTGGCTTTTCAAAGTTGATGAGCGGCAACAGCCGTCGTTTGGCGGGGGCTGTCGATCGTAAAGCATCGGACGACACCCAAGTCCGCAGTTATCCTCTGGGCATCGGGGATGACGAAGATGATGACACCGGTGGCCGAAGAAACCGCGGCATCTTGGGAGCCTACAACGCTGGACCGTCCATCAGTCAGACAGACTTTCTCGCAGAATTCGAAGATGTGCCAGAGGATGACCTTCGCAACAAGCTTCAGGAATATGTGAAGGAGCGTATCACGGCCTCCGGCCAGTTGCTGCTGTTCCGTTACTTCGATTTCGATGTCGAGCCGGGCGCCTCGTACATGTATCGTGTCCGCCTGGAAGTCACTAATCCCAACTATAATCGATCCCCCTCGGAGGCAAAAGGATTGGATTACGTCGTCGAAGGACAAACTCGCAAGACGGATTGGAGCAACATTACCGATGCGGTCCATGTTCCGCGCGATGCTGACTACTTTGTCGCATCAATTGACGAACCGCGCGGAGCGTCACTCTCCTCTGCCAATTTTTCCATCTTCAAATGGGATCCGGAGATCGGCACCACCGTGGAGACACGCAGTCTCGATGTCGAACTCGGCTCGGAGATCGGAGGGCGGGAGGAAACACACGTACTCGACGCAGCGAAGGCGCGATTTGAAATTGAGGATTACAACTTCCAAACCGGCGACGTGCTCGTGGATGCCTTTCGAAACGACAAAATCCGGTCGACTCAGCATGAAGACTTGAATCTGGCAACCGGTCGAGACCTGGGCCTCTCGAATCAGGTTCTTGTGTTACAGGGGGACGGCCGGCTCGTTGTGCTTGATGAGGTCACAAGAAAAGATGAGCTCGCGGAACGCAGGAAGTACTTCGAATACGAGCAGAAAGATTATCAGGATATTAAAGACCTTGAAGTCAGAGGTCCCGATACTCGTGTTGCCGGTCAGAACGGCGGAATCTTCGGCGGCGACGATGACGATGACGATTATTACGGCACGGGTGACACTTCGAGAGATCGTCGACGAGGCCGCGGGGGCATGAATCCGCTCCAAAGAGCCCGAACCAACAGCAAGGGAAAGAACGATCGCTGATGCGATGTGTCGTGACCGGAGATTGCACGGGATCTTCACGAGGCGTTTGTTCGAATCGCCTCGGATAACACTCGATGAGTCAACGGCGCCGAGAACTTTCAGGGCTGCGCGTCACTGTCATGGGGCTCGGGCAGTTTGGCGGCGGCGCGGGTGTTGTCCGCTATCTGCTTGATCGCGGTGCTTGTGTCACCGTTACCGATCGCCGCTCACCGGAGCAACTCGGCGATGTCGTTCGGCAGTTTGAGAATGACGAAAGTCTCAGATTGCACTTGGGTGAGCATCGGGACGCCGATTTCATCGAAACCGATCTGGTTATTGTGAGCCCCGCCGTCACCCCTGGCAATCCGTTTGTCGAACTGGCCGACAATCATGGCATTCCCCTTACGTCGGAAATCGGACTCTTCTGGGAGCGATGCCCGGCCCGCATCGTCGGGGTCACCGGGACCAACGGCAAGTCGACCACTGCCTCGCTGCTGTACGACTGTTTGAAGAACGATGGACGTCGCGTCTGGCTGGGGGGCAACATCGGCGGCAGCCTGCTCGGTGATGTCGACAGCATGACGCCCGACGATTGGGTCGTGCTGGAACTCAGCAGTTTTCAGTTGTCGGCGCTCAATGAGATGAAGGTGAGTCCGCACGTCGCGGTCGTCACCAACTTTTCCCCCAACCATCTCGACTGGCATCCAGGTCTGGACCACTACCGTCACGCCAAGCAGGCCATTCTGCGATGGCAACGTGCTGACGACATCGCAGTTCTGGGCGGCTGGGATGAAGTCCGCGCCTGGCCTGTGTCCGGAACGCAGGCCATCGTTGATGACTCTTTCGAGTGCTTTGACCCTCCGCCATCGTTACACGGTCTTCACCATGCTCAGAACATCGCAACGGTCGTCGCGGCAGCACGCGCGATGGGCGTCGGCGAGCCGGCCATCCGGCAGGCGATTGCTGAGTATCAGGGTCTCCCGCACCGCATGCAGTTCATCGGCGCGTTTCAGGGACGCCAGGTCTACAACGACTCAGCCTCAACAACGCCCGAGTCCACATTAGCAGCACTCACGAGTCTGGATGGCTCGAGGGTCGTCCTCGTCGGCGGAGCGGACAAAGGCGTCGATCTCACCAACCTGGCAGCCGGACTGCGTCAACATGCGAATGTGGTCGTGCTGATGGGAGCAGTCGCCCCACGGCTTGAAGAACTCATGAAGGCTCCTTTACCCAGGGACTCAACCTGTCCATGTGAAATCGTCACCTCAACATCGATTGACGACGCGGTTCTGAAGGCGTTTTTGCTCTCTTCACCAGGGGATATCATCTTGCTTTCACCCGGCTGTTCGAGCCACGGTTGGTTCACCAACTTTGTCGAGCGCGGCAACGAGTTCGTCCGCCTCGTTCATGAGGTGTCCGGCTGCTCGGAAACGAACTGCAATTGACCAAATCTGGCCTCCCTGCTATCGCACCGGCGGAGTTCGCCCTATTCCCGCAAGGAGGCCCGCAATGGTTCAGCGATTGATCTGCTGTCTGAGTGTCATCTGTCTGTTCGTGACTGCCGCAATCGGCGCCGACAAGCCGAGCGACGTCATACCACAATCACTGCCGCTGGGACTCCGCGCTACGCACTTCGGCGCGACTCCCGTCAGCCAACAGGTGGAAAGCGGAGTATCCCCTGTTGATCACTTGCGACGAGCGGCGAACCATCTTGATGCCGCGGCAGTGGGCGAACTTCAAAACGATTTGTCTGATGAGGCAAGGAAACTTCGGCAACTTGCAGACGAGATTGAAGAGGAGGCTGAGGGTCGCCTGAATGACTTAAGAGACCAGCTCCAATCCATCCAGCAGGAAATTCGAAAACTCGAAGAGTTGACCCATTCGTCCGATCAGGTTCACGTCGATTTGAGGATCATTGAGGTCGATGTCACCAAAGCGCGGCAACTGGGACTGAAACTTGAGTTCCTACCCCATCCGGTTGCCGATTCGAATGGGGAATCCATTGAACTTGCGTCAGCCACGTCAGGTAGCAGGGTATTATTCGGCGTCGACCGTAGCGAGGATCTGAAGTCTTGGATCAATCGTCTGGTGGACAAGGAGGTTGCCAGTATTCTTGCTGAACCTCGACTGGTGACGACGAGCGGCCGACCGGCAACGCTCAATAGTGGTGGTGAGTTTCCCGTCCTGGTCCCCCAATCGACAGGACAAGTCAGTATTGAATGGCGAGATTTCGGCGTCAGGGCAGAAGTCTTGCCCGTGATTCTCGATGATGGCCGCCTTAGGCTCGACGTCGCGCCCGAAATCAGCGAGCGAGATTTCTCAAACAGCGTCAATGTCCAAGGCATGGTCATCCCCGGAATCACGAAACGTCGAGTCAATACTCAGGTGGAGATGAGCTTTGGACAGACACTCGTCATTGGCGGTTTGGTCCTGATCTCGAAGGGAATGGTACAAACCGACAACCCGTTAAGCAAAGTCCCGAAGGAATCTCGCCTATACAAAGAGGCTCTTCAACCAGAAGCGAATCACGAAAAACACCTCATTGTTCTCGTGACACCGTCCCTCGTTCATCGGGCCAATGGCGAATGACTTGTCCAATCCTGTATTCCCGCCCCGCTAGAAGCCCAAGCACATCATCACTCTCATGACGACTATTCCTCCGGAACGGAACTTCCCCTACAATTCGGCTCGGCGCTCGGGAGATGATTTCTGGTTCTGACACACGGATGGGGCGGGAGTGCGATGCGAGTTTGGCCGGGGCAGTCGTTTCCCTTGGGGGCGACGTGGGACGGCGAGGGCGTGAACTTCGCCCTGTTTTCCGAGCATGCGACGCGGGTCGAGTTGTGTCTGTTTGATGCACCGACTGCTCGCACCGAATCGATGTGCATCCCGCTGCGGGAGCGGACTGATTTCGTCTGGCACTGCTATCTGCCGGACGTCAAGCCGGGACAGTTGTACGGGTACCGCGTGCATGGTCCGTACGCACCACAGGACGGGCATCGCTTCAATGCTCACAAGGTGCTGCTCGATCCGTATGCCAAGGCGATCGGCAGGGACGTCGCATGGCATGACTCGATGTTCGGTTACCGTGTGGGAGACCCGGCGGAGGACCTGTCGTTCGATGACCGCGACAACGCCCACTGTGCCGCTCTGGGAGCGGTGACCGAACGGAAATTTCGTTGGGGGAAGGACAAGCCACCGAAGACGCCCTGGCATAAGACGGTCATCTATGAGGCTCATGTCAAAGGGATGACCATGCGTCACCCGGACGTGCCGAAGCATCTGCAAGGCACCTATGCCGGTCTGGCGACCAAGCCGGTAATCCAACATCTGCTCAAGTTAGGGGTGACGGCCGTTGAACTGCTGCCCGTGCATCACAAGGTGAACGACCGCCACCTCGTTGAGAAGGGGTTGAGTAACTATTGGGGTTACAACACGCTTTCGTTTTTCGCCCCCGATACACGGCTGGCAGCGGCGACGTCGCCTCACGACACCATCATCGAGTTCAAGAAGATGGTCCGCACACTGCACCGGTACGGTCTCGAGGTCATTCTTGATGTGGTCTACAACCACACGGGCGAGGGGAACCGGTTTGGGCCCACGCTGTCGCTCCGCGGTATCGACAACTCGAACTATTACCGTGTCGTCGAAGGCAAGCGTCGGTTCTACATGGACTTCACCGGCTGCGGGAACACACTCAACATGCAGTGCCCGAAGGTGCTGCAACTCATCATGGACTCGCTGCGGTACTGGGTCACCGAGATGCATGTCGACGGATTCCGCTTCGACCTCGCCTCGGCACTGGCTCGTGAGTTGTACGACGTCGATAAGCTCGGCGCCTTCTTCGACATCATTCATCAGGACCCCATTCTCTCGCGTGTGAAGCTGATCGCGGAGCCGTGGGATGTAGGAGCGGGCGGGTACATGGTCGGCAATTTCCCGGTCGGGTGGACCGAGTGGAACGGTCGCTATCGTGACACCGTTCGCAGTTTCTGGAAGGGGGACGGACATGCCGTCAATGAGTTCGCCACACGTCTGACCGGCAGCAGCGATCTTTACGAGCACAACGGTCGGCGACCGTATGCATCCATCAACTTCATCACCTGTCACGACGGCTTCACCTTGCAGGATCTTGTCTCCTACAACGGCAAGCACAACGAGGCGAACGGACACGGCAACACGGATGGCGATAATCACAACCTGAGTTGGAACTGCGGCGACGAAGGACCGACAGAAGATACGAACGTTCTGACGCTTCGCAACCGGCAGAAACGCAACTTCCTGGCGACTTTGCTGTTTTCGCAAGGAGTTCCCATGCTGCGGGCGGGGGACGAACTGAGTCAGACCAAGCAAGGGAACAACAATACGTATTGTCAGGATAATGAGTTGACCTGGCTCAACTGGAATCTCACTCCTGAGGAGCAGGACTTCCTGTCGTTTGTTCAGACGACGATCAGAATCTTTAAGGAGCAACCGGTTTTTCAACGCAGGTATTTCTTCCAAGGACGAGCCATTCGAGGCAAAGCACAAAAGGACATTCACTGGTTGACGTCCGACGGGAACGAGATGAGCGACTCCGACTGGCACTCCAGTCATGCTCGCTGTCTGGGCGTCCTGCTCAACGGGCAAATGACGGACGAGATCGACGAGCGCGGCCGGCAGATCAACGGGGATACGATGCTCTTGCTGCTCAATGCTCACGATCGAGAGGTTGCCTTCACGCTCCCCGGCGAGGACGTCAAGACCCTGTGGCGACTCGACCTCGACACGGCCCGAAATACGCCCGAGACTCGTCGGCATCCGGCTCAGCAAGCCTATCGATTACTTCCCCGGTCCATGGTCGTGTTCCGTCAGAAAAGTCGCCGCTGGTCTTTTTTCAAGCTCAGGCACGACGAAGGGAGCCCAATTCTGCTGAAACCGCACGTTGAGCGCAAGGTCGTTTCTGCGGCAGAGCCACGGAAGCTTCATTCAGAGTTGACGACCGACGAGTCGGCAGAGTGAGAGGCACCTGCCTACTCGGTCAAAGTTTTGCAATCGGCGACGAAGATGTGAGCGATGTTCTGGCCGTTCGTGTTGACCGTGCGATTGTAAGCCAGAGTTTTGCCATCGTGGCTCCAGACAAGTGCGAACGGAGCAGGGGCGCGATCATTGAGGACCTTGCTCTTGCCGAACTCTTCACCGGGTCTCACGTCAGTGATCAGGATCTTGTTTTCCGCAACACATGCGATGAAGTTGCCGGAGGGATGCCAGCGCGCATCGGACGTGACACCGCCCTGGACGAATGTGGCCTGCTTTGGTTCTCCTCCGTTTGGTGAGATGAGGAAAACCTGTAGATGGTCGTTCTCGTCCTGCATTTGGAAGGCGATCTGACTTCCATCGTGTGAACTGCGCGCGATGCCGACGCATCCAGTGTGTCGCGACTCGGAGGTGTGTGTGAGTCGACGTTGCACGGTGCCGGCGGGTGGCATTGGGAACTGGGTGTCGGTGCCTTCCAGCGGACCGAGAGGGCCGGGTTTTGTGATGTCTTCGGGTATGTCCACGATGAACAGTTCGTCGACCGGTTGTCCCTGTTTGTCTCGCACTGTCCCGATGAAGGCCCGGGCGAGTTGACGTTGTCCATCGTCGCGCAGGTAACCGTTGCGGCCGACCCAACTGTCGCCCGCAGCGTAGGAGATCTCATCACTGCCCAATTGAGGATCGGGAGTAACCACGACCACCAGAACAGAAAAGCCCTCACTCTCCGTCGGGAACTGGGACGACTCAGGCACGGTGACGGGACGGCCGAGTTTGGTCACACCGATGGTCCGCAGGTCGAGGTCATTGCCGATCTTCAATCCATGGGCACGGACGACAGCGTCGTTATAGGTAAAGCCGATCCACTGGCCATCGCCGGAGAACTCATGTCGATGCGTTCCGCCGCGAAGCGCGCCCACCGTGTAGGGGGCCGCGATATCTCTCGCATCTGCGAATCGAATCTCCCTGGACCCATCGCCACTGGCAACACCGCCAATGCGGCGGTGCTTCTCGTATTGATTCTCCGGCCCGGTCGGGTCAGCGGGACCATGAATGAAGGCGACCCGGTTTCCCTGATGAGCAAAACTTGCGGCCATAACAACCGGACCGAACTCATTTGCGTTCCGGGTTTCGTAGAGCATCGTGACTTCGCCCGTGGCGATCTCAACCTTCGCAATCCGTCGAGACTCGGCGTATCCCTCAGCTGCGCGTGTGTCGAACACGAGAAACCGATCATCTGGTGAGAAGTTGTCATTGTTGTCCAGATGATGACTGAACTCCGAACCGTGAGTGACCTGCACTTCCTCTGCCCCCGCAACTGATTGCAACAACATCAACACCCCTCCGGCCAGAAGCGACAACAACGGTTTGAAGAAATTCCGATCACGCATCGAGTACTCTCCGAAGAATCATTTCGATGAATTCGATACTCTGCGACTGGTGGCGCCGATTGATATGGTGATCGAACATCGGAAACACAGCGAAACAGTGTGATAGGCAATTGAATACGCCTGTCGGACGTTGTCCACTGCAGTCGGACCAAGATAAAGCCCTGCAACGCTCACGTCGAGACCATGATAAAACCACGTTCGCGTCGGGTCACACATCTCATCGCGGATTGGATGTGCAGCGGTGAGTATGTTCCATCAGTGAACAATCACGCTTAGCGGTGCATTCCGAACCAAATTGTCCTTACGATTGCCTCCCCGCTTGAAAGTCATCGCAAACATCGAGATACTCCGCAGTCCTGTCTCTGACGCATCACCGATTCGGGATTTGCCGTTCGGGGCCATCTTCGAACAACATCGGCCCCCCCAGGAATGGCAGACGGCTCAGCCTGTTGCTATCCTGTGAATCACAACGATACGACAAGTCGTTGACAGAAAAGAACTTGAGGGCGTAGCTCAGTTGGTAGA
>JAGQPX010000043.1:56194-61099 GCA_020426505.1 Planctomycetaceae bacterium
GGTTCAAGTCCCTGCGCCCTCACTCCACAACCCACTGCATGACAGTGGGTTGTGTCGTTGACAGGCACAACTGTTTCGCTGCATTGGGTGCTGCCCCTCCCACATCCCTCCCAGTGCGTAACGCCGCATGGCATTCTCGATTGCTAGCCCGTATTGCAGTGTCGGAGTCTTGGATCTGCGAAGCTTCTTCTTTCGTATATCTTGCGTAGGTCAGTTTCTCCGATGCGAGTAACGATTGAACGCACACGAGCAGATTATGGCTTCGATCGCTAAATTTCCAGATGATCCAACGGCCACGTATCGCGGATACCGCGGCAGGCACTCTATTGACTGGACCGACTATTCGATGATGGATTGCCCAATGACAGCGTTGTGCAGCCAGAGGGTCATGGAGACCTTGCAATTCTAGAGCGTGTTATGTACTTCCGGTGATGATTCTTTCGAGCATGAGGCCGAGGTAGGCGATCCAGTGGTAGCCGGACAGTGTTTCGGTGAGTCGTTCGTAGTCGCGGGCCAGGCGGCGGTGTCGACCCAGCCAGCCGAACGTCCGCTCGACCACCCAGCGGCGGGGTAGAAGCACGAAGCCTTTCTTCGCTGCGGTGTGTTTCACGACTTCCAACTCGATCTCCTGATCGGCTGCCGCATTAGCCGCCCGCTGGCCGGTATAACCTTGATCCACATAGGCCAGTTCGACGCGGCCATCAGTCAGTCTTTTCACCTTCTCGGCCAGTTCGCGCACCTGATCACGCTCTTGCTCATTGGCAGCCGTGATGACGACCGACAGCAGATTTCCCAGCGTATCAACGGCGATGTGGACCTTCGAGCCGTGCTTCTTTTTGGGTCCATCGTCACCTGCTCGTGCTCCACTTTCGGGGGTCGATTGCAAGGTGCGGGCATTCAGGATCACTGCGGATGGTTCTTCCTCACGATCCTGGAGGATTCGTTCGATGATTCGCAGATCGTGTGCAATCGTTTCGAACACTCCTGCGTGCAACCACCGTCTGGCTTGTTGATCAACGGCCGACCAGGGTGGGAAGTCGTGGGGCGGGTAACGCCACTGGATGCCCGTGCGAACAACGTAACGAACCGCATTGAACAGATCACGCAGGGCGTACTGCCGCTGCGGTGCCTCTTCGGTCATCAATGTCAGATACGGCAGCAGGAACTCCCACTACTCATCAGTGACGTCACTGGGGTATGTCGACGTCCGTGTCGTGCTCATTGCCGCAACATGACAAAAACACAACAGTGAAGCCAATAACACCCTCTAGAGTGTGTCTTCGTCCGTACTCATATCCAAGAGGTCTCCACCATCAATTGAGCCAAGTAGGTCAGGTCAGGGATTTAGTGGTTGATCGTTCAGGGATAACGAGCAAGCTCGGAGAACTCTCGCTGACGTTGTTCCCATTGGTTGGCGAGTTCGCGGACCTTCTCGGGATGCGCGGTTGTGAGGTTGTTTGTTTCGGTGCGGTCGGTGTTGAGGTTGTAGAGTTCCCAGGGGCCGTCAGCACCGGCGGCGACGAGTTTCCAGTTGTCGACTCGTAGCGCGCGATTGCCCTCGTGGGACCACCAGAGGTCTTCGCGGGGGATGATCGTGTCTGTGTGGAAGGCGGGACGGAGACTGTGTCCGGGTGGAGGCGGGACCGGGCGACCGTTCCACTCGGTCGGGCGTTCGCCGCCCGCAACATCGAGGATTGTGGGCACGATGTCGATCACGTGGCCGGGCGTGGTTCGCCATTCACCATGAGTGGCGATCTCTTTCGGCCAATGCACGATGAGAGGCGTTGAAATGCCCCCTTCGTGGACCCAGGTTTTGTGTCTGCGGAAGGGTGTGTTGCACGTCGTCGACCAGCCCGGTCCGAGACAGAGATAGGTTGCTGCTGACCCCGGAGCCGCCTGCGGATCGTGGCCGTCATCGCGAACCATGATCTCTGCACTGGCCCCGTTGTCCGACAGGAAGAAGATGAGCGTGTTCTCGAAGGCATCCATCGCCCGCAGTTGATCCAGCACTCGGCCAAGCTCACGATCCAGCCGGTCGACCATCGCGGCATGGATCGACATCTTGGCTGCCTGAAACGCGCGTTGCACTTCGGTCAGTTCGTCCCACGGCAGCGGGCGGTTGGTCTCGCCGTCGCCGAGAGTTTCGAGTGCTTCCGGGAAGTGATAGGGCGGACCGACGTCCCGTTCGACATCGAACAACGTGCCGGCGATCACGCCGATCGCCTGCAACCTATCCCATCGATGCTGACGGATTGCCTCCCAGCCGACGTTGTAGGTGCCTCGATAACGGGCGATGTCCTCCGGCAATGCGTGCAACGGAAAGTGAGGAGCGGTGAATGCCAGATAGTGAAAGAACGGCTGCTCCGTATAGCTCCGGGCATGATCCTGCAAGCACCTGACCGCATGATCGGCGATCGCTGTCGTGCCGTAGTATCCGCTTCCCGGCTCGACCGTCGGCAACCGCTGGTCATCCTCGAAGTGGACTCGTGGATTGAAAAAGCGACCCTGGTCACGCAGGTAGTACGAACGGTCGAACCCATTCTCCAGCGGCATCCCGTCGATGTGCCATTTGCCCGAGTGATACGAGCGATACCCCAACGGTTTCAACATCTCCGGCAACAGTCGCGCCCACTCCGGACGGTTCCCCCGTTTGACGTCCGGGAGTTCGTCGCGTCGAATCTGCTGGGCGTAGTACCCCGTCATCAACGCCCCACGGGTCGGCCAGCAACGAGCCGTGTTATAGAACTGAGAGAACCGCAGCCCGTTCTCCGCCAGCTGATCAAGATGCGGCGTCCGAATCTCACCTCCATAACAGCCCAGGTCCGAGAACCCCAGATCGTCGGCCATCACCAGCAACACGTTCGGCCGCTCAGCCGCGTGCACGATCGATCCGGCCATCAACAGACTCAGCACGACGCACGAGGCAACTTGCAAGTTGAAGGTAATGAGAGTCGTAAATCGAAAAACTCGATCCGTCTGATCCTTCTGTCGGGGGATGTCATTCATGAGGTGAGTGTATGTCATGCAGATCATCTCTCGAAAGGATCGCAGCCATGTCGTCATTCGCCAATGTTGTGACCCGACTCAATTGCATCCCACACGGCGCGGACGATTGACCATCGGCGATGGAAGTTGTCATTCTGAACTGTCTGGAGTCGCAGCGACATTTCAAAACCACTCGATGAGATCATGTATGTCCCGTCCGCGAATTTCTCATGCGTTGGTCTGTTTCGTGATTGCGAGTGACCTCATCTGGGCGAGCAGGTTGCTCGGTGATGCGAAGCTGACGTTGACGATCAAGGACAGCGACGGACAGCCGATCCCGGCGCGAGTGCATCTGCGGGATGAGGCAGGGCAGGCAGTGAAGTCACTCGGGCTGAGCGATCGCTTGGATCATCTCAACGTCGACGGTGAGCAGACGGTTTCCGTACCACCAGGCACGTACAAGTACAGTGTGGAGCGGAGTCCGGAGTGGGAGCAGGTCAGCGGCGAGGTCACGATAGCGGACGGCGACACAAAAATGGTCGCCGTGGTCCTGACGCGGCTTGTCGATTTGACGCAAACCGAATGGTACTCCGGCGACCTGCATATCCATCGGGACCCTGAGCTGATCGAACAACTCCTGCGGGCGTCCGATCTGCATATCGGGCCGGTGATCACGTGGTGGAACGAGCGGAATCACTGGAAAGATCGTGACCTCCCCACATCGAACCTGTTGCAGTTTGACGGCAACCGGTTCGCCCATCTCATGGCAGGCGAGGATGAGCGTGAGGGGGGAGCCCTGCTGTATTTCGGACTCGAAAAGCCACTCGACATCACGGGTTCGAGTCGTGAGTTTCCGTCGCCGATGACTTTTGTCCAGCGAGCAAGAGAACGTCAGACCGCATTGCATCTCGACATTGAGAAGCCGTTCTGGTGGGACGTGCCGATCTGGCTCGCGCTGGCAAAGCCGGACACGGTCGGGCTGGCCAATAATCACATGTGTCGTGACCGCATGTACGAGGACGAGGCGTGGGGCAGGCCGCGCGATGCCGAGCGACTCACGTCTCCACGAGGCAACGGCTACTGGACGCAGGAGCTGTACTATCACATTCTCAACACGGGCCTGCGCATCGCTCCGTCAGCGGGAAGTGCGAGTGGCGTGCTGCCCAACCCGGTCGGGTACAACCGGGTGTACGTCCACGTGGACGGAGAACTGACGTGGGACAAGTGGTGGAGCGGTTTGCGAGCGGGTCGTTCGTTTGTGACCAACGGCCCCGTACTCGAATGCCGGGCCAATGGCGAGATTCCGGGGACAGTCTTTCAGGGGGACGGCACGAGGCCGTTTCGTGTGTCGCTCGACATGACGCTGACCTCGCAAGATCGTGTGAAGGAAGTGGAGGTCATTCAGAACGGCGAGGTTGTGTTGTCGTTGCCGTGTGATGAGCAGTCATCGCACCAACTGACCGCCGAGCTGACGATCCAGGGAAGCGGATGGTTCCTGGTGCGAGCCATTACGGACAACCCGCGCACGTTCCGCTTTGCTTCGACGGCACCGTTTTATGTCGAACTGGGTGAGCAGCCGCGACGGATCAGCCGTGCGTCGTGTCAGTTCTTTCTGGACTGGATCGACGAACGGATGCAGCGCGTCCCGGACAAGCTCATCGACCCGGATCAACTCGAAACCGTGCTGGCGTCTCACAAACAGGCGAGAGACTTCTGGCGGCAGCGTCTCATGACGGCGACGAACCTCTGACCTTCCACGGATGCGGACGTCATCGCAGCGAACAGATAAGTGTCGCGCCCCCAGCGGCGGACCATACAAGAAACGTAGGCATTTCGACGCCCAAACGCCGCTACACGAAAGTGCCCGTGGCACTCGTGGAGCGTCACAGCTCAGTTTTAGTGCGGCGCGCGTTTATCTCT
>JAGQPX010000261.1:0-615 GCA_020426505.1 Planctomycetaceae bacterium
GATTGATCTTCTGGCAATCCGTCAGCTCACCAGTGCTGGCTGCCAGCGATGAGTTACAGCGAATCATTCAGGCCAGTGAGGCTGCGCTGGATCGCACCTATGCCGTAACGGCACTGGGTGAAGACGTTGATTCGGAGTCACTGGCATCGACTGTTCGTGGTGCAAAGCCGTCCGTCGATGGCGCGTTGCTGCATGTGCGCGGACCAAATCAATACGTCCTTGTCCGCTACTTTGCCGACGGAACCGAGTTCATCACGGGCAGCGACGGGACAACAGCATGGTCTGTTCCACCTCGTGGGCGCGTGCGTGTTAGCAGCGATGCCACGCGGTTTCGTGGGGCCGTTCCCGGCCAGCAGCATGCGATTCCGTTCATCGACATGCGAAACAGCCTGCGGCAGTTGCAGGAGTCTTACGAACTTGATCTGTCTCCGGGAACGACTCCGGAAGGCTGGCGACGAATGAACGCGACTCGCAGAGCGACAGCTACCGGTGGTCCGAAGCAAGTCACTCTCTGGTACGACGTGCAGTCCGGAACAATTCACAGGATGTTGCTGGAACGCCTTCCGCAGGCACGGGGCGGCCCGAGAAATGTCCTGCTGGAACTGACGGACGAAC
>JAGQPX010000261.1:684-1130 GCA_020426505.1 Planctomycetaceae bacterium
AATCGAGAAGTCATCGAGGAATAGACCATGTACCGGTTACTCATTTTCGTCGCGACCACGTTGATCGGCCTTCCGGTCATGTCAGCGGAGCGTCCCAACATCGTGTTCATGATGTCGGACGACCAGGCATGGAACGGCCTGTCGGTGGCCATGCACCCAGACCTGGAATGGTCCAGGAGTTCGGTGGTGGAGACCCCGCATCTGGAGAGACTGGCGGCACAGGGAATGCGGTTTTCGGCAGCCTATGCTCCAGCATCGGTCTGCTCACCGACACGCATCAGCCTGCAGACCGGCAAGTCGCCGGCGGCCCTGCACTGGACGAAAGCGGCAGGTCCGGAATCAGGTCACCGGATGATTGAACCCCGCAACATCAAGCAGATCGCCTCCAGCGAAGTCACCATTGCCGAGTTGCTGCGAGAAGCGGGTTACGCGACGGCTCATTACGG
>JAGQPX010000261.1:1174-3504 GCA_020426505.1 Planctomycetaceae bacterium
ATGGCTACGACGAAGGAGACGGGGATATCGGGAACGAATACGCGCACGAATATGGTGATCCCAACCCTGCCGACATTTTTGGGATGGCCAATCGAGCGGTCGCCTTTATGGAGAAGAACCATCAGGCCAATAAACCATTCTTCGTGCAGATGTCGTGGCACGCCCTGCACGCACCGCAAAACGCGATGAAGGAAACACTGGCGAAATACGCTGCCCGACTAAATGGTTCAGTCGACGAAAAACGAGTCGGAAGCGCGGCCATCGCTGAGAATCTTGATACGGGGGTGGGAGTCGTTCTGGACGCGATCGAACGGCTCGGACTTCAGGACAACACGTACGTGATTTACATGTCCGACAATGGTGCCGGTGGCGGCGGAGGTGGTGGCCAAGGTGGCGGAAGAGGACGCGCTGGCCTCGCAGGCGGAAAAGGAGGCGTCTGGGAAGGGGGCATTCGCTGCCCGTTCATCATCCGCGGGCCGGGAATCCCCTCCAACTCATGGTGCCACACGCAAATCGTGGGTTACGACCTGTATCCGACGTTTTGTGAGTGGGCGGGTGTTCCAGCCTCAAAGCTACTGCGTGATCTCGAAGGCGGGAGCATTGTCAACCTCCTGGATGACGGTCAGGGGACCGTCAAACGTCAGCGAGAAGAAATGGTCTTTCACTTCCCGCATTACCAGGGAGGCGATGGCCCACATTCCGCGTTGTTCCTCGGCAACTTCAAGCTGATGAAATTCTACGAAGATGGTCGCCTCGCCCTGTTCGATCTCGGTGCCGACATCTCTGAGCGAAACGACCTGTCCCGGCAGATGCCTGAAAAGGTGAAGGAACTGGATGGCTTGCTCGTAACGTACCTCGCCGAAGTCGATGCCCAGATGGCGACGCCGAATCCCGAATACGATCCTGCGGCTCCACCAGTTCAGCGCAAAAGAGCTGACCGGAAGGGTAAACCGACGAAGCCGAATCGAAACACGGGGGTGCCACGATGAGTCGCTTCAGCTTCATAGTCACATTGTCCGTGATTGTCGGGTTGGCGGACTCCACCCTGTTCGCGCAGACGTCGCCGCCAGCCCGAACCGGCATTCGTAAGCCGACGATCGCGGACACGATTCGCGCCAATGTCTATGCCGACAACTCATTCAAGCTGTACGTCAACGGGGAACTCGTCGCCGTCGATTCGATTGCGTTCGTTCCGCACAACGTCGTCTCGGTTGACATTCTGCCAGCATATCCGATGACGATTGCGGTGATAGCGATCGACAACGCGGACCCGAAGACAGGCATGGAATACGCCAACACCAACATCGGTGACGGCGGCTTCATCCTGAAGTTCGGCGACGGAACGGTGACCAATGCCACCTGGAAGGCCAAGAAGATTTCCTGGGGCCCCGTCGGTGGGGACACGGAGAATCCCCGCGTCGAGAGTCTTCCTGTTCCCGACAACTGGTTCGCCGTCGACTTCGATGACAGCAGTTGGTCTCGCGCCAAAGAGTACACCGAAGAGGAAGTCGGCCCGAAGGAACCGTTCTATGAGCACGACTTCAAGGGAGCGAAGTTCATCTGGTCGGATGATGTGAAGCTCGACAACGTCGTGCTGTTTCGCACGGTGATTCAGACGCCACCAGATGGACAGTCCCGGCCCGACTTTCGCGGCCTGACCGATACCGTTCCCGCGTCGCCACGTCGTGGAAACAGAAACTCGCAACAACCACGCCGTAGCCCGGAGAAGCCATAAATGAGACCACCAAAGCCATATACAAGATGCACGACCCCATACTTGGTGGGCATGGCCTTTTGGCTGACCTTGTCGGTGCATGCAGCGGCTCATCCCGGTGGTCATAGTCACGGCGACTCGGACGCTCCTGCGGCGTCCCGCACCTGGACTCTGGCCGACAGCGGAGCGCACTGGCACGGCACGTTCGTCTCAGCGAAAGACGGAAGAGCGACGTTCCAGCGGGATGACGGCAAAGCTGTTTCCATTGCTATCGAACAACTGATCGAAAGCGACCGGAAGTGGATTGCCAACCGACTGGCCGAGATCGAACGATTGAATCAGTCGACACCGACAGTTGTGCTTGCTCAGAACCGGCCCCGTCCACGATCCGAAGCAAAGGCGGCACCTGAGTCGGAAGAACCACCGCTGATCCATCGGCATTTCACACCGTTCAAAGACTCACTCGGACTGCGCTGGGATGAACGCTTTTACTATGTCGAGTCTAATGGCCTGCCCGATCATCCGATGATGATTGGCATCACCGCCTGGCAGCAGCAGGTGCCGCTGCCGCAGAGCTACACGGGAAACAACGCCTGGCGGATTCCTCTGCATCCCG
>JAGQPX010000262.1 GCA_020426505.1 Planctomycetaceae bacterium
TCATCGAAACGATCGAACAGTTCGTTGCCCTCCACAACGCCGAGCCGCAGGGCTTCGTGTGGACGAAGAAAGCCGAGGACATCCTCGCCAAAGTCACCCGAGCCCGTGCGGCCCTCGATAAGCCCCCATCTGCGTGAGACACTACACTAGTTTGATTGCGATGATGAGGGCGAAATGTTGTAATCAGGAGCGTCTCAGATGACCGTTCAAGCTTGCATTCGCCGTCATTAGCCGGTGATATCTGATTGAATTCTTGCCAGGACTGCTACTGTGGGCCAGGAACAATTGCCGCCGACTGACCGCCAAAAGCTGGATGCGATCGTCGAGCAGTTTGAGGGGGCTTGGGGAAGTGACGAGCAGTTGTCGATTGAAGGGTTGCTGCCTGAGACTGAGCCGCTGCGGACGGCTGTGCTGATCGAGCTGGTGCACGCCGATCTCGAACATCGACTGAAGGCGGGACAGGCGGCTCGCCTTGAGGAATATCTGGAACGGTTCCCGGCGTTGAAGGAAGACCAGAGCGTCCTGCAGGAGTTGATCCAGACGGAGTTTAACCTGCGAATCAAGCAGGAGCCGGGGCTGCTTCCGAATGAGTATCGCCAGCGGTTTCCGGAGTTGCCACGTCCGAAGGTACCCGGCAAGGGTGTGCATACCCGCTGTCCCCACTGCCACAACCCAATTGAGCTGGTCGACGAGAGTTCGCTGAAGGACATTGAATGCCCCAGCTGTGGCAGCAGCTTTAATCTGATCAGCACAGACACCACCGCCACGCGGGGTGGCAGCAGCACCACGGTCGCACACTTCGAGTTGCTGGAGCAATTGGGGATGGGCCACTTCGGCACGGTCTGGAAAGCCCGCGATATGCAGTTGGATCGGACCGTGGCTGTCAAGATGCCCCGCAGCAATCAGCTGGATGAGGCGGACACTGAGCAGTTCTTTCGGGAAGCACGAGCCGCTGCCCAACTGAAGCATCCTCACATCGTCAGCGTGCATGAAGTGGGACGGCACGAACAGTCGATCTACATTGTCAGTGACTTCGTACAGGGAGCGAATCTCAAGGAATGGCTGACCGGCCAGCGGCTCACGAACCGGGAAACAGTCGAACTCTGTATCACAGTGGCGGAGGCTCTGCATCATGCCCATGAGCAGGGAGTGATCCACCGGGATCTGAAGCCGGGAAATATCATGATGGACCTGGAGGGTCAGCCGCACATCATGGACTTCGGCCTCGCCAAGCGAGAAGCAGGCGAGATTACGATGACGCTGGAGGGGAAGGTACTGGGGACCCCGGCCTACATGCCCCCTGAGCAGGCCAGAGGCGAGGGTCACTACGCCGACCGCCGCAGCGACGTGTACGCGTTAGGTGTGATTCTCTACGAACTGCTGACCGGCGAACTCCCCTTCCGCGGCGAGACGCGGATGCTGATTGTGCAAATCCTCAAGGATGACCCCCCCAGTCCAAGAAAGTTGAACGCCACTATTCCCAAGGACTTGGAAACGATCTGCCTCAAATGTTTGGAGAAAGATCCGGACCGCCGGTACCAGACGGCTCAGGCAGTTGCTGACGAACTCCAACGATGGCTGAGGCATGATCCCATCTGGGCACGACCCATCAGCCGAAGTGAACGTGGTTTGCGGTGGTGCAAGCGAAACCCCATTGCGACAGCATTAATCGTGACTTGGGTCCTGGGCTTGACTGCTCTCGTGGGACGAATGGATTGGCTCTCTGTGCGTGAAAGGCGCATTCTCGAGCTTGCCAACAGCAATAAAATCAGTGGGTACCGCGGTTCCGATGTTGTTTACGTTGCAGAAGCCACAGCGAAAACCAATGACTCGATTAGATTGCTTGCAGATGTTTTCCAGCAATTACTGGATGAGAGGCAGCAAATAAGCGAGGAGAAGGATAAGTCGGGGTTTTACCGGGTGAACAACAGCGAGATATCCTCCGATCAGTTCAGCCCTTATAGTGTTCAATTCGAGGTGCGTCATGCTGGATCATCAGTGTTCGAGCTGGCTGAGATACAGAAGGATAGCGATGGGTTACCATTCTGTAATGTGGAGCCCAAAGATCAACTCAGAATCAAATTGAAAAACTTTGGTTTTAGTGATGCCGGGGCTGAGGTTAAAGTTGATGGCGTCAACGCGATGACCTCCCACAGTGTTGCGGGCGTTCCGGAGACTCGTTTTGCCGTTGCTCTGCTCCCTGGCAAAAAATCAAACCCATTTGGTGAAGTGGATCGATCGTCCTACACTGCGGAAGCGAAGCGAATTCATAGTTCGAGTACAGTTGAACTTGAGCCGTTCATTTTCACGCAGGGTTCTGACGCGAACACCGGCGACATAATGGTAAATTTCTATCCAGTGTGGAAACTAGAAGAGCTTGCCTCGTTGACGGGCATGTTTGAGGCTGAGTCTGCACGTCTAAGACAACACATTGATCGGTTCACTCACTTAGACGTTACCGGAAGAATCCCGGTGGGCCGTTCTTTCACTCCTGTGTACTCTAAGAGTAGTTCTCCACGATCATCCGTTACCGTGAGGTACAAGAAGGTTAACCATCCAGATGACATACCAAAGGAATGTGGTGTGCTCCCTCCGTCGATCCAGTGACGCTAACAGTTCATGGAGGTTGAGAGTCACCTGATCCATGCGAAGACGTCCCGACAACCGATCTCTTGAGTTTGCATCCATGAGGGCGAGAGACTGTACTCAGAGCCTGTCTTGTAATTCATGATTAGTTGGTGCGAGGAGTCTGAGCATGAGTTGGATCATGCTGATCTGGATCATGGATTCGCTGGTTTCGGGGGTGTGTTCGTAGTCTTTGCTGTTATGTCTGCTGCGGCCCATCCATGCGAGGGTGCGTTCGACGATCCAGCGCATGGGGAGCACCCCGAAGCCTTTGGTTTCGGGGACTCGCTGCACATATTCGATCGTGAAGCACAACGCCTGCTGAATGAACTTCGGCAGGTTCTTGCGAACGTAGGCCGAGTCCGCGAAGACGATGCGCATTCCTTTGAGCTTTTCCCACAAAGCGAACAGCCTGATCGGCTCAATGCACACGCACCGCCAGCACGAGCCCCATGGACTTCCCCACGAATGGTGGGCGCTCAGTCAAGAGCGTAGACTGCTCGTGAGGAGAATGGAAGATGTCGAGAACGAAGCGTCGCAGGCACAGTGAGGAGTTCAAGCGGGAGGCGGTGCGGCTGGTGACCGAGCAGGGATATTCTCTGGCGGAAGCGGCCACCATTCGTGGGGAAGTCCACAGGTAGCCGGACAGAATTCGATCTCCGTTCGTGACGGCCTGTTGGTTGAGTTCGTGGTCTTCATCTTCCAGTTCGCCCTGATCGAGTCGGACGTGTCGTTGCAGAAGTTCGAGTGCAGTCTGCCCGGTGGATTCGAGTGCCGACAAAGCACCTGGGGTTGCGACGACCTGACCGAGCGGAAAGCGTGGATTGAGATTATTGACGGCGACCATGACGGCTCCCTTGAGTTGAAGTGGTTGGTGATACTTCAACTGAAAGGTCCAATTGTTTGTCAAAGGAAAAGAGCCGAGGCATCCGTGTCCCGACTCTTGTTTGTTCGTTCAGCACTCGTCTTCCAAGTGTGCCTCTCGGACTTCCTCAAGGGCATCGTCAGTCGTTACCGATGTGATACCTGTGAGTCGAAATCCACCTTCCATTCCGAAAGGCAGGCATCCAAACTCGCACTTCACTTGCAAAAAGCGATCGATGTCCGCTTTGTCCCAATAGGTGACTTGTTCCGCCTGACAATCTCCCTGTCGGATGTGGTCTCGCAAATCATCATGTTCTTCGTCGCTCAGATCATTTGGAGATTCCCACTGCGAGCCGAGAAAATGCAGTTCGTAACAGGGGGTGAAACTGCAAATGTGGACATACAGTCGGCGATCGAACACGTAGACCCCATGCAGCCGGGTCGTGCGTGACAATACGATTTGTGAAGTGGACCCTGGTTTTCGGA
>JAGQPX010000263.1 GCA_020426505.1 Planctomycetaceae bacterium
TAGTGGTGATGCCCAGTTTGTGGAAGAGGTGTGGGACTTTGAGGGCGTTTTCGCGGAGGGCTGCGGTGATGTTGGGGACTTTGAGGGCGCGGAGTGTGTTCATCGCGGCATTCTTGATCAGGCTCATCGACAGCGGGGCGGTGCCGCTGCGGATGCGGCTGGCATCTTCGCCGAACACGACATCGCGCACCCAGAACAGGCGGTTCTCGATCTCTCAGCGGCCACGCCAGAGATCCAGAAGCCGTTCGGGGCTGGCGCGATCGGGAGACAGACTGGTGATCGCGTACTGGACCGTCGTGGGCGTTTCACCATGAACAGTGACAGACCGTTCGAGCCTGAGAAACTGTCCCAGGCCGGGCCAGTCGGCCCACGCGACATCCTGCGTGCTGGCACTCAGTGTGCGGCGTTCGACCCGACCGCGATTCTTCTCCAGCGTGAAGGCGGAACGCATTCGCTCACGCGCCCGACGTTTTCGGTAGGGGGCCGTCGATGCGTTTCTGCGGGTCCTTTGGGATCACAAAGGACTGTTGAGCCGCACGATGCAGATTGGGTTGATTGTCTTTAACAATCAGCAGGTAATCACCGTTGTTCTGTGTGATGGTTTTGCACACGTCCTGCTGGCAATAAGCGGCATCGCCAAGGATCACGGTCCCCTCCAGGACCATGTCCTTGAGCATCGCCAGGGCCGTCTTGGCTTCGTTGGTCTCGCCATCGACGGGCGTTTGTGAAAGGACACAGCCGGTCACCCGATCGAGCGCTGCCACGACCATCATTGACCGCTGATGACGCGCCCGTGTGCCTTTGAGCGTTTTGCCATCCAGCACGATCGCTGGCAACTCGTCTTCGCCGATGGTGATCCCCAAGCCTTCGGTTAACCAGCGCCACAGTGCCTCTTCGAGTGCCAGCGGACAGACGACCATCATCAGATTGCGAAAGGCATTCTCGCACGGCGGCTTCCTCCGACCACCGAGCTGATGCCACCACGCGATCGGCAACAACCGCACCCACTGCGCCGCCCCCGCGTAGCCGGGAAAGCCACACAACGTGGCACAAATCATCACGGCCAGCATGGCCACATGACAATGACGCTGTCCCTGTCAGGCTTGCTGAGCCCTGCCGCTCAGACCGTCCACGAGGATCGGGCACTTGTTGCAGGAAATGCAACAGTCCCTTCGTGGACAGTTCGCTCACAACCAACCTCCATGACCAGACTTAACTCCATTTCTCGTTCAACTCGACGAGAACCAATTCATCACCCACAAACTCAGCAACCAACGTGCCATCACTCATTGAGTTGCCCTGGTCTCAGGAGTCGCCACGGTTTACCCTCGAAGTTCCAATCGCCATCGCGTAACGGTTCGTGGACCTCTTCTGACTGGTATCCCAGATTCAGCAAACCAAACCAGTTGACCGGCTGCATCTCCTCGTGATACGGGTCCGGCTCATTACACTTGCTCTCCCGCAGAATACGACGCCGATCGTACAACTCCAGCAGCACCGACAGCACCGACAGGCTTTTGCCAAGTAATAAACAGCATGGCCACGCCCGCCAGCACGAGATACCAGTACTGGCTGAGATAGACGGCCACGGGGCTACTGGCTGCGACGACCAGCATGGCCCACAGCCAGCGAAACAACAATTGGAGTTGCCGCGCAATTTCCGCCTCAACGGCCCCGATGTCAAAGTGGGGCAGGGTATCGAAGGCAGGCGGGACGTCGTCCGGGTCCGACCGCTTGTTCTCAAACGCGATCACCCCGGCACGTGGACAAAATGTGTACTCCGCAATCGCATGCACGCTCAGCCACGGATCGTTCGCTTTCGCTTTCATCCGTGAAACGTGAACCGGTCCTTGTTTGTCACTCGTCACAATGGTTCCATTTCTTCAATTCAGACAACACGTCATCGAACCCATTGGGACGAGATCTTCGTGAGACCGAGAGGCATCGCCCCAGGAGCTTGGCTTCGGGTTGTGACAATTGAAATTTCTTCAAAGCGGACTTCTCAGTGCCAACCTCCGGCAAGCTGCCCAATAACAGCTCCAGCATGATTCGCCCCCACGAGTAGATGTCGGCTCGGTGGTCGACATCGTCCGACTCTGCCTCGGGAGCCCGGTAGGGGTCGACCTTCCATTCGCCTGTGGAAACAGTGGGGCTGCCGTCCAACAGCTTGGCCAGTTCAAACTCCGTCAACACAACTCGTTCACCTTGTTGCTCAATCAGCAGACACTCCGGCGTCAGCTCCCGACGGACGATGTCGTTTGCGTGCAGGACACGCATCGCCTCAGCAATGGCGATCCCGAATCGGAATGCCGTTTGTCGACCCACGGAGCCCTCACGAAGCCGCTCTTTCAGACTGCGCCCCTCGATCCACTCGTCGATCACCCACCAGCCATTCCTGTCTTGAGCTTGGCAAGTGGATACGTTGCGAATGATGCCTGGGGTGGTCGCCCACCTTTGTGCAGACGACGGCATGTCGCAGTAATGCCGCGTGGCAACGCTCACGTTCGTCCGAGGACATCCCGTCCAGGTCGTAGAACTTGCCACGAGCCAGCTTAGGAAGATGCTCGTGCTGGAGTTTCCAGATGCGGTACTGCAATTGATTCGCCGCCGTGATCCACTGCGACTGCGCCTCACTCACCAGCCATTCATTAACGCGGCGGACGGGAGCAGATTCTTCGGGCTGGCTGATCAGTTCCTCGATGCTGTCCAATTCCAGAGCTCGTCGAAACGATTCGGCCGTCTTCCAATAGACCTTCGCGCTCCCTTTGAGCACACGACTGATCGTTCCGGTCCCAACGTCCGCTTCGTGCGATAACTGCTCGACGCTCCACCCACGCCGGCGGAGTTGTTGTAAGAGCAACTCTCCCGAAACGGGCACCGTCCGATTGTTGTTTTTCTCTGCCATGAAGGCGTGGTTATCAGATTGAACGAGATTGAAGCAGATCGCATGGAGCTTGAATCGCAGCGGGGCTTTAATGCCCTTAGTCCGATTCGATGGACGTTCCAGCCTACCGACACTCAGAGGTCCAACAGTGTTTCAGAAGAATGTTCAATGGTTTGTCGACCGCCTGGTGGAACGGATGGTTCCGTCCGTCGGCAGCCTCTTCACCTCCGCTCTCCAACGGATGCTGATTCTAAACCACGCGGAGCATCACGACCAACTGGAGGACCAGGCCCAACAGTACGAGGCTGCGGGGAAGAAAGAGATCGCCAAGCTGATTCGAGCCCAGGCGCAAAGTCTGTCGCTGGACAAACCTTTGCCACTCGCCGATCAGGTGCTGTCGGAGTTCGGGGCTGAAAACCCCGCCTTGTTTGAGGCCACACAGACATCGGCTCCGTTGGCTCTGACTGACTCCACGAAACGACGCAAGCCACGTCGTCCGACTGTGGATGCCGACCCGGAAGCTGGACAGGGGCAGTCATGACCAGTTTGCGGTTACGACAACGCGACATGGTTTTGCTGGAAGCACTCGCACTTCGAGTCCGGGTCCTCGGTCAACGCCAGGCGGCGGACGCCTTCTGGTCTGGTCACATCGCCAATACGCGGCGGCGACTTCTGCAACTTGTGGAAGCCGGCATGCTGAGCCGGGCGATCGTCCCCGCTCAACCACTGCCCGAGATCATTCAACCGATTGTTCGCTGGCAACCAGGACAACCGATGCCTGATGCGAACCAGGTTGCTTTTCAACTGCAACAGCGGTGGAGATTTCGATCACTCCGACCAACCGTGGTCTACTTCCCAACAGAGAAAACCATCCTCCAGTTCGGAGGCAGAATCCGCTCACAGACAAAGTCCACCCAGATCACTCACGACTTGGGCGTGACAACCACCTGGATTCGCTACTTCCAGCAGAGCAATCAACTGACGTCCGTGTGGGTTGGGGAGGAGATTCTCGCTCCGACGCGAATCCACCAAAAACTGCCGGATGCCGCACTGGTCGACCAGCATGGGGAGCCAACGCTGTTGATCGAATTCGGGGGCAGTTACGCCGCCGCACGAGTGGCGGCGTTCCTCGATGACGCCGCATTCCGCCAACTCCCGTATCACCTGTGGTGAACGATGACTAACCGAGATCAAACCATCATCGACCTGACTCACCGATACCGAATCGGCACAAATGCCGCGTATCAGAAACTTGCCTTCAATGGCCAATCTCTGAACGCAGTGGCCAAAGTGACCGCTCGGCTTTGTCGCCAGAGGCTGCTGCAACGGTATCCCCTCATTCCCCCGGAAGACTATTTCACACTGGGCCCGCGATCAGCGAAACAACTGGGTCTTGCGCCGCGACGAACCGAGCCACTGGGGCCACAGGCACTGCCCATTGACTACGCCGTTTTATTGTACGCTACCCATGGAGACCGCACGCGATTGATCCCGGAGGAACTGAGGCAAGCGGCCATGTGGAAGCCCCAAGAATTGACACACGCTCCCTACTGTAAGACGGCACAGGGAATCCTCGAACTGGTCCGGGTCGACTTGGGGGGGCGCCACAACATGTCGCCAAGAAGGCGGCTGCCGATTGTTCACGTCGGATGGAAGTGTCTGAGATTCGACAGCTCGTCTCGCACGACAAGTTTCAACTCGTCGTGCTGACGACCACCAGCAGCAAGGCACGACTGATTCGCCAAGCGATCGAGTCGATGCCGTGGGAACACGACATTCGATTGCACCTGGCGATGATGCCACGACTCACGCTTCTCCAACTTCGCAACGCCTAGGAGTGCAGAGGAATGCCACGAGACGTTTACGACCAGAACCACGGCAACCCCGTGCAACCGGACCTGCTCCCCAGCCAGCCGCTCAGCTTGCAGTTTGCACGTCGGAACACGGATCCGTCAGCAAGCCGGGCGCTGCTTCGCAGTGTGATGCGAAACCTGTGCTTAGTCGCCGGGATTTGCCTCGCAGGTGACTGGCTTGGACATGCGTTCTCACTCAACTTTCCTGCCAACCTCATCATTGTGATCGTGATGGCGAATGGTCTGGTTCGTCTCTGGCAGGCCGTCAACTCGTATCGACCTCACCTCCTCTTGCTGGGAATCCCGTTCGCCGTCCACTTCTTGAGTCCTTCAATGCTGGTGCGAGCGATGATTACGGCCACACTCGCCGCCTACGTCGGTCGCGAGTTCACGCGGCACTTTGTGCAGCTGGCAACGAGCTTTCCGATGCCACCTCAGGAGGCGACCGCTCAGAGACAGCTTTGGGAAGGACTGTCGCTCGCCAGTGCGCTGCTGGTGATTCCCTGCATACTCCCCATCGCCGTGCCTCAGCATGCCGCCTTTGGGCTGATGCTCCTTCTCAGTGCGGTGGTTGTGATTCTTGCCGTTTCCAACCCTCTTGCGATCTGGCTGACGGCCATGCGAGCCTGGTTATCCTGGCTGACCTACAACCCTCAAGACGAATCAGCGGCTGGTGTCGTCAGCAGTCCTGCCGGGCCACTGCCGCTTCGGGTGGGAATGACCGTGCTGCTGGTCGCCGACATGACATTGCTGTTGTCTTCAATCCTTCCGGTTTCGGAGGTGATTTGGGGCAACCACACTTTTGGATTCGTTGAAGCGGTCATCACAGTGCCTTTTGCTTTTTTCATGATCGCATTGCCAGTCGGACTGGTTGCCATGCTGATGCTGATCGTCGCCGCTCCCGCACTCTGCCGATTCTCTTCAACTCGGCCACCGGAAGCAGACGCGTCATGGAGCCAAGTTACCGAGGCGTTACAAAATTCTGACAACGAGATCGAACGTGACAGCCTGTTTTGCGGTAGGCTCGCCCACGATGGTTCCCCGCTGCTCGTCCCGCGAGCCGTGTTCAAAGAACATGCTCACATTCTCGGAGATAGTGGGTCCGGAAAAAACGCACGTGGTCTGTTGCCGTTAGCCGAACAACTTGTTGCCGATCAGCAAAGCAGCCTGATGGTGATTGATCTCAAGGGGGACTCCCAGGAGTTCCTGTCGTCATTGCAGCATTGTGCGGACCGATATGGAAATGATGGATCACCGATTCCCGTTCGACAATTCACGGTCCGTGAGGATCACGCCACATTCGCCTTCAATCCGTTTCAGCTTCCCTGCTGGCAGCGGCTGAATTTGTTCCAGCAAACGGATGTCCTGTGCGGAGCGTTGGGATTGATCTATGGAACGGACTACGGACGCGGCTACTACAGTTCGGCCAACGCCAGCGTTCTCCATGCCACATTGAAAGCGTACCCGGATGTCGGTTCATTTGCAGAACTGAGCGATCGGATCAACTTCGTGACGGCTCGGTCGAAGGGGCATGGACAGAGTGACAAGCAAGGAGACGCCGGAACTCACGTCAAGATGATCTGCGAAAGGCTGGCGTCATTCAAAGCCTTGAACGTCACGCCGGATCACGCACCGGCAAAGGAGGTCAGTGCGTCCGCAATGGATCCCACGCAGCTCTTCGCTCGCCAGGAGATCTTCTATTTTCATCTGTCCACCACACTGGGGCCGGGGTCGTCGCCCGAAATCGCTCGGCTGGCGATGTTCATGTTGCTGACCACCGCGACCCTGACAGATCAACGTCGGCAGGTGTATCTCATGATCGATGAGTTTCAGCGGGTGGCCGCCCATAACGTGGATGCGATCCTTCAAATCGCTCGCAGCATGAACGTCGGCGTCATTCTGGTGAACCAGTCGATGGCTGACCTGAAACGGGATGACCTCGTGAGTGTGGTGGAAACCAACTGCTGCTATCGACAGTGGTTCGCCATCTCATCGCCCGATGAACAACACAGACTCTCACGAGGCAGCGGAGAAACCATTGATGTCTTGCACTCCGAAACCACGTCTCGTCAACGAGACGGGTTTGATGTGCGTGTCACGAATTCAATGGGTGCGAAACAGATCGTGGCTCCACGGCTCACGATCAATGACGTGAAACTCGCCAGTGATGACCCGCGCAAGAGCATCGCGTTGGTCACTCGTGGAGCGGGCTACAGTCAGTTTGGCGGAATGCCTGTCGTCGTCGAGTCGGACTTCCACATCTCGGAATCCGAGTTTCTTAGTCGCAAACACGCCCCGTGGCCTGCGGCGACGCCGGGGTCATTCATTCCCGAACAATGGTCACTTCAGCGTCCGACCAGGGGAAAGAAGTCTCGAAAACGGGGCCCCCAAGTGACCGAGGAGTTGATTGGCGATGAACCGGGTCTGTTCGATCGGTTTCTCAGCGATACACAGGAGGACCAGCCATGAGTTGGAACGAGACGTAACTCGATTTGATGGAGGTGCTCTGTTGCAAAGTCAGAGTACTCTCCGAAGAACAGATCGTCCGAGGATGGAATCAAAGTGCCGTCAACGAGAGCGTGACGGCATTGATTCGAGCCGAACTGCTCCGGTGCGAGCGCTGGACAGTGATACTTCCAGATATCGGCCAGACGCCGAGCGTGACATGGAAGCCAAATCAGTCAAGCCCTGATGCGTGGAAGCTGTCTCAGGAGTTTCGGAGCCGTTGGAATCGACCGCGGGTGACGATCAACGCATTCATGGCAACGGCACATGCCGGTCGCATCTTCGGCTCCCGCTCGGGCCATCCCATTCGAGACATCGAACGCAGCCACGACTTGCTGATGGCCGAGGTCTACCTCCTGTATCGAAAACAACTGCCGGAACTGGCGACCGCTTGGGTGGGTGAGGATGCACTCCCCCTGGCTCAGCGTGGCGTGAAGAACCCGGATGCCTTTCTGTTTGACGAATCTCACACACCGCGACGGGTGATCGAATCGGCCGGCTCGTACTCACAGAAGCAGGTCGAGACGCTCCATCGCTACTGCACGGATGCCCGCATCCCTTATGAGCTTTGGTAGGAAGCGTCATGAAGAGAAGTGTTGAACACAAAGTGAAGGCAATGATCAAGCGATATCGGATCGTGCGATTGGAGGATGTCTGTCGAGAGCTGGATGTCGACCAGGAAGCCACTCAAGAACACTTGGCTCATCATCGACGTTTGCAGTCCATCACTTCTGTTGATGGCACAACTGTCGTTGTGAGTCGATCCAAGCCGCCACCCTCCGAGGTTGCCATCGCTCGTGCTGTCGCGACCTATCAGTTTTGCCAGAACGAGCCCACCCGACCACGGCTGCTCACACATCGAGACATCGAGACGTACTTTCCGTCCGTCTTCAGGAAAGGACTGCCGTCTAGTTACTACGTGCGGGACGCAAATCGTCTTCCAGTGCTGGGCCTGCTCCGAGTCGACACAAACCTGAAGCCAATTGCTCGACTCCTGAGCAAGTCAGATGCAATGGTCCAACGCCATCTGAAGCAAGGCGAGTTCCGACAACTTCAGCGGAGCGACCAGTTTGAACTGACGTGGTTGGTCCCAACCGCTGCGAAAAAGCGATCACTCGAACTCAACATTGCCAGCCACCGCATCCACCACGTCGCCATACGGGCGTTCGTTGTGCCTGAACTGCTCGAAATGCTGGCGCCTCTGTAACGACATCATTCCCCGACGTTGAGGGTTTGAAACCGGCTCCTGATCCGGGAGCGGCACAAAACAACGGACGAGCTGATTCCTCATTTGAATGACCGACAGTGCTGGCTGTCGGTGATTCAACTGCCGTTGGCATGGGGCCAGGGGCAGCGAAGAAGGAGGAAATGAACATGCGACATACACGTCAGTCGCGGTTTTACCGCTTTGAGCAAAATGGAAAGCGTCGGTCGCTCGATTCCATACTGCTCTTCATTACCCAAAGCCCGATCATCGTGACAAAGCTCGCGATAATCATGGGGCCTGGATATCTCATTGCAACAGTCGTGAGACTGAGTCCAGATGCCTATCGATTTGTTGCGTTGAAAGAACGTGAAGCAATGCGACTTGGCAATAGCGACCAAGACTCAACTCGAAGAAAGGGAGGTGAGGCACGACAAAAAGGTTCCGAAAGGAAAGGTTCTTTGGTTCGCCCCGGCGGACCATTGAGTAGCGACGACTTGCGTCGTCGTTTGTATGAACTGCGTGCGTTGAAACAAGAAAGGAAAGATCAACACACGCCAAAACGAGGAGGCCAACATGGCGAATAACAAACCTGTACATCAAATCCGACTGAGTGCCATCCGTGCGGCAATCTGGCTCAACCGGTCACGAAAGACCAGCGTGTCCTGGTTTACCGTTACGGTGACACGTAGCTATCGAGACAAAGAGGAGCTGAAAGACACGACAACGTTCCGTCGTGATGATCTGCCGATCGTCTCGAAGGTTGTCGAGATGGCATACACGTGGATCTGGGAGCAATCCGCCCCCAAGTCCGACGTGGTCGAGTAGTTCGAATATCAACCCGCTGGCAGGACTTTGGTCCTGCCTGCCTACTCGATGAGGAGGCTATCACGATGACGGCTGTTCAGTCAAAAAGGACGTTTTCACTCGGCAAGCTCTCCATGACGCAGGGAGTCATGAACGGCGTTCCAGCATTGGATGCCTGGCTCGCTGTCATGCGACATGCAGATTGTGACTGGGGCGAGGTGTGCGAGGAAGACTGGGAGTTGAACGACTCTGCGTTGAAAGACGACGGGCGTCTGCTGTCAATCTACGAGTCCAGTAACGCCAATCGCTTCTGGATTATCACCGAATGGGACCGCTCGGTTACGACGGTTCTGTTGCCGGAATAATACTGACTCACTGGTTTTTGGAAGGTTTTCGTGTTGGTTTTCGCCGGTTGGTTTCCGACCGGCACGACACTTTCTCACTGTCCGAACTGAATCACGAACTCGAATCGAGATGAATGACGTATGGCTGCTGATCACACTCCCATCACTCCGACATCGATACCAGCGGCGAAGCCGTACTGTATTGTGGGATCGGGGCACCTGACGGCTCATCTTTGGAAGCGTCCTCGCTCTGACGAGTCATGCGTTTACCGCTTCAACTTATTTCGCACACAACGCAACGGGCGAGTATCGCAGTTGCTGCGACCAAACGACGTCTTGCCCCTGATCAAGTTTGTCCGCGTCATCTCGCAAGTGATTGACGACGACGGTTGCATCTCAGCGGAACAGCGCCGACTGCTGAGACATCTCGCAGCGGCTTTAGATGACGTCATTGATAATACGGAAGTCCAACAGTGTGAGCAGAGCACAATGGCTGAGAGAGCGGGGGAGTAGAGACTCAATGGCTTTAGGACATGTGCATGAAATCCGACGCGGCCTGATTGTCGTGCGCATCTGGCGCAAGCGTGCCCGTGGACGCATCCGCTATTCGACATCCGTTGTGCGGTTGTATCGCAATGGAACGGTTTGGAAAGAATCCACTCGTTTTGATCTCCGAGACATTCCCGTCATTCGTCTCGCCCTGGACGAGGCACACACATGGCTCTTGTGCCACTCAGATGATCAGGAAGTGGGAGCAATGTCAACGAACCAGATTCCTGTGAGAAGCTGACTGGGCTTCGTCATGGGCTACGAAAAATCAATGTCGAACGAGCAAGATCAAACGAAACGCCTCCTGACGGTCGCTGAAGTGGCTGACTGGCTGAGCGTGTCGGCCAGTCTCGTTCACCAAATCGTCGAAGCAGGCAAGCTGCCGGTGTACCGCATTGGCAATGGTCGCGGAGCCATCCGTTTTCGTCCTGAAGACATCGAATCGTATCTCGACGGTTGCCGTACCGAGAAGGTCGTTCGACCGCCAGGACGGAAAGTTCGACCACGCCTCAAGCATCTGCGACTTGATTGACGCTGTTGACTGGAATTGGTGCAACAGAGGCGAATGAAAGGTTCGCTTCACATCCCGCCCCGGCTGCCACCAAGGCGGGATGCTGCTTGCGAAAGCGAACCTCACACATCACCCTCCGTCGCCTTCCGAGCCTGATCTCGCATATGATCCGGGCTGTGTGAAAGGTGCTGATAGACGCGAGCCAGCATCGACGGATCTTTGTGTCCCATGAGCAGGGCCACGGTTAGCGGATCGACTCCACGCTTCAATGCGTTCGTCGCCCAAGAGTGTCGTAAGGCATAAAGCGAGTAGCGCGGTGCCACCTCACTTGCCATCCGCTTGAACAACTTTCTTTTCGCTTCTTCACGGAGTTCCGCAGGACGTTTTTCTCGGACAACCCCCTTCTCACATTTCGCTGGCGTGAGAGTTTCGATCAGATTCCTAATCACCGTTTCGTCAGGTTCTTCGCCTCTCTCTTTCAGGATGACTTTGCCCATTCGATTCTGGATTCGGCCAAAGCAGCAATTCACGGCTGCTGTCGTCCATGGGCGATCACAACGATTGAGAAACAATTCACCGGAAGGATGCTCTTGGAGCAACCGATCGCTGATCGACAACGCCTCATTATTTAAGTAAATGATGCGAGGCATCCTTTTCCCCTTTGATTTCTTCGAGGGAAAGACCCAGCGAGCGTGCTTGACGTCGACCCAGTCGGCGACAACTCGCAGTGATTCTTGCGGTCGACAACCTGTTTGATAGGTCGTGACAAGCAGATCACGAAAACGGGAGTCCGGAACAAACGTGAGCAGTTTCTCGAACTCATCCGGAGGAACGTACACATCCTTTGGCTCAGCACCCGGCACGTCGAGCGCCTCAAGCGGATTGATGTCGATACGCCCCTGCCGCCGAGCCCAACTGAGGCATCGTTTAATACTGCGGAAATAGTTCCGCCGAGTTGTCTGGGCGACAACATACTGATCGACCCATTGTTCGACGTGAAACGGCTTGAAGTCCGAATCACGCATCTCAGGGAAGGTCAAAGCAAACCGCTGCAATCGGAAGCGATACCACTCGTATGTGGCCGGGGCACGATTCTTCTGCGACCATTCGAGAAACGCTTCAATGATGGACAGCAACGAATCGGGGGAGACAGCCTGCTCTCGCGGTTTGCCCATCAACTGATGGTACTGGCGAAAGGCTTCGTCCTTGTTCGAGCCGAGATTGAACTGTTTGCGATTGATCTCGACGTACCAGACGCCACGAGCCTTTTTGAAGAACGGCTTGGGAAAATGAGGCATTGCGAACCCTCCAATCGAATCCAGGAAGTGGAAACAACAGAGGCGAATGAAAGGATCGCTTCACGATTCAGGCCGGCTGCCACCGGTCACCGAATCAATTTCTCAGCCAGACTTTTCGGACAACTTCTCGGACGGTGCCGAATGTTGCGATTCCGAATCGTCGTAGGTTCTTACGTGGTAGAGCACCCCGGGCAGGATTCGAACCTGCGACCCTTGGTTTAGAAGACCAATGCTCTATCCAACTGAGCTACCGGGGCGGATGGTTGATGACTGGGAGTTGATGTGCACGTTGCGGGCCGTCGAATGATCGCTTGTCGTGTCTCTTGACACTCGTTCCGCGTCATCGGCTCGCGTCGCAGTGGGAGATGATATCAGATGGCCACTCTTCCCAAAACTACCGTGGGAAGCGGATTGGTCTCGTGTTCCCAGCAGCTGACGATGCTCGAAACGCATGCGTTTCAACGTCGAGACTCCGCAACACCCGAGTCTCCGTTGCACTCGCTGAGACGTCGCGAGCTTTCCATTCTTTGCTCATACAGTCAGTCGGCAGACGTGGTGCTACGTGGCAAGTTTGCATTTCTTGGTTCCCGGGATCAACCATTGAGCCAGCAGACTTTCAATTCACCCGGTTGACTCTTGGCCACTTTCGGGGCGGTCGCCAGCTGGTGGCGCGAGTCGGTCATGAAACTCGATGATCGCTTCGAGGACGCGTGCGGGGGCTTCGACTTGGGGGTAGTGCCCGACATCGCGGAGTTCGACCACGTCCATCTCCGGGGCGAGGATGCGAAGCGCATCAATCAGATGTTTACCGGAGACCGGGTCCAAAAGGCCGTTGATCAGACGGAGCGGCACAGTCGGTTGTGTGACCGTCGGCACCCAGCGAGTAGCGTTGTCGCGGCGTTCCTGCATGTAGCCGAGCAGCTTGTGAGTGATGCGGTGACCATCGTTGTGGGTGATCATGCTCCAGTAGTCGCTGAGTTCCGAACTGGTCGGCGGCGTCTCTGGACCGAAGACTTCGGTGAAGCTCTTGCGGAACGTGCTCTCGTTGAGCAACCGCACGGCCAGCGGCCCGAGCGGACCGGCGAGTAGTGTCTGAATCGGGCGCGGTCGATGGGCAGTCGGGATGATGCCGCCGTTCAGCATGATGCACGACTGAATGCGGGGAGACTCTCGCTGCGTGTCACGAGCGAGTAACTCCTGAGCAACGCTGTCGCCGTAGTCGTGTGCAAGGATGTGATAATGCTCGATGTTCAGGCTCGCCAACAGTGCCTCATGCAGGTCGGCCTGATCGACGATCGAGTAGTCGTACTTCTTCGGTTTGTCTGAGAAACCGAAGCCGATCATGTCCGGGGCGATGACCCGGAACCGCCGCGTGAGCGTCCGCCACAACAGATGCCAGTCCCATGATGACGTCGGGAACCCGTGCACACAGACCAATACCTCCGGCGACTCCCCCGCCTCCTCAGCCGTCTCATCCCGATAGAAGATCTGATGCCCCTGATACGCGAACGTCTTTCCTTGAGATTGCCATGTGTTGGGAGAGACGTCGGTCATTTGCACATGCGATCCTGAAAAGAATCAGTGGCTAATTGGTGTCTTGATTCGTCACGGCATCTTCGCGTTCCAATGCTTCGCCCCAAATTGCAAGACACATTGTGAATGATCCCGGATCTTTCGCTTCAATTTGAATTGCCATCGGAACGAAACTACTTCCCCGATACTCTGGGTTCGCAGTGTAGTGGGATACGGATCCGTCCTTGACCAGTGGGGCGATGACGTTCTGGTCGATACCATCTTTGACCTGTGCGAACCCGATCGGCACGTAAACGACATTGACCGGTGATTCGACTCCGCCGAATGAAAGAGGCATTAGATAGAGCGGCTCAAGGACTCCTTCCTCGACAAGCTTCTGTGCCTTTTCTCGACTATCGATCTGCGAGAAATCCGGTCCGTGTTCAGGTGGCCCGAGTTCCTTCGGTCTTCTCTTCCAGAAAGGCATGCTGATTCCTCTCAGGCTTCACTATTGTTGCTGACGGCAGAGCCAAGCACTTCATCCCGATCCACGTGCAGTCTTCATCCTCCCAACATACTGACTCGCCAGATCACGGATGCGGTCCGTGTCGCGGTTGGCGAGGGCTTGTTTTTCGACGAGGGCCGAGCCGAGGCCGACGGCACAGGCGCCGGCGTCGACGAAGCTGGCGAGTGTGTCGAGGTTGACGCCGCCGGTTGGCAGGAGGCGGATCTGCGGGAATGGTCCCTTCAATGCCTTGAGGTGTTTGGGGCCGCCGATGTCTGCGGGGAAGACTTTGACAATGTCGGCTCCCGCCTCCCATGCGGTCACGACCTCTGTCGGCGTAAAACCACCCGGCATGATGACTTTGTCGTAGCGGTTGCAGAGCTCGATGACGTCTGTGTTGACCGTCGGTGTCACGAGGAACTCAGCCCCCGCCAGCAGGGCGGCTCGTGCACTCTCGGTGTCGAGGACCGTGCCTGCCCCCAGCAGAATGCGATCGCCGAGCGCATCACGCACCTTGCTGATGATGTCGAGCACACCGGGTACGGTGAACGTCACCTCGATGACGTCGATGCCCCCTTCGAGCAAAGCTTCAGCGACCTCGACAAGTTGGTCACCATTCGGAGCGCGGATGATGGCGACGAGGCCACGATCAAGAACACGTTGCAGGTTTTGGATGCGGGACATTGGTGAATGTTTCGTAGTGGTGGCTTCCAGCCGCCACGGTGAATGAGATGGATCACGGCGGCTAGAAGCCACCGCCACGGGAGATTAGATGTAATCGTTGATGAGGTTTTCAATGTACTCCTGACGGCCACTGGCGTTGGGGGCGGCTTCGCCTTTGTCGAGCATGTATTGTTCGAGGTCTGCGAATGACGCGTCGCCCGATTCGACCTTGGCGCCAATGCCGTCGTCGAAACTGCTGTAACGTTGCTTGACGAGATCATCAAGGACGCCGTCTTGACGGATGCGGGCGGCGATCTTGGCGCCGCGGGCGAAAGCGTCCATGCCGCCGATGTGAGCGTGAAACAGATCGACCGGGTCGGTGCTCTCGCGGCGGACCTTGGCATCGAAGTTCGTGCCGCCGCTGCCGAGTCCGCCCTGCTTGAGTAGCACGAGCATGATCTGGGTCGTGAGGTAGATATCGGTCGGGAACTGGTCGGTGTCCCAACCGAGGAGCAGGTCGCCCGTGTTGGCGTCGATCGAGCCCAGGGCATTGTGGATGCGGGCGTACTCGAGTTCGTGCATCATCGAGTGACCGGCGAGCGTCGCATGATTGGTCTCGATGTTGAGTTTGACAATCCCGTCGAGTCCGTTGCGGCCGATGAAGTTGAGACAGGCAGCGGCGTCGAAGTCGTACTGATGCTTGGTCGGTTCCTTGGGCTTCGGCTCAAACAGGAAATGACCGGTGAAACCGATCGACTTCGCGTGGTCATGGGCCATGTGCATGAAGCGGGCGAGGTGATCGAGTTCCCGTTGCATGTCCGTGTTGTAGAGGTTGTGGTAGCCTTCACGTCCGCCCCAGAAGACGTAGTTCTCGC
>JAGQPX010000264.1 GCA_020426505.1 Planctomycetaceae bacterium
CAGCGGACTCGACCCACTCGGCACGCGAGACATGAAGGACATGATCCTCAAGCTGCGTGACGAGGGCAAAACGGTCGTGATGTGCTCGCACCTCCTCGCGGACGTCCAGGACGTCTGCGACCGGATCGCGATTCTGTACGGTGGCGAACTGAAGGTGATGGGCAGTGTTTCCGAACTGCTTCAGGAGCAGGACGAAACGCAAATGCTCACCTCCAAACTCGATGACGAGGCATTGCGAGAGGTCGAGTCCGTGCTGGCCAAGCACAACGCGAAAATGGTCAAGGTCGATCATCCCACGTCAACTCTCGAGGATCTCTTTCTGCGAACCGTCCAGGAGAGCAGAGAACGACCCGGTCGACGTTTCGTGCCTGGGGAACGTCCGGGAGAAGATGCCGAGGCCGTCGCAGCGAAGAGCGGTTCAGACAACTAGAGACAGAGAAAATCGACAGGGAGTCCGCTTCCGGATGATCGGTTTGATTGTTCAGGGAATCCAGTTGTTGAACAGACAATTCCGGCGACCAAAGTCGGACACGTGAGACAAATTGCCATCCGGCAACAGATTAAAACAATCGGTGCAGCATGTTTTTTGATCCAGAACCATTCAATGTTGTACTCGCGGTGATTCAGTGGCTGCTGACACTGCTGGTCGCCGGTGGGATTGCCGTTGCTGTGGCAGTCGTTCTGTCGCTTTCCGTAAATGGTCTCTCTGGACCGGGAAAAGTCTGGAGAGCTCTGATTCGGGGTGTGCGGGACATCGTCAACATGTCCGCAGGCCGAGTCTTGGCGATCGCCGGGTTGACCTGGAAGGAGTCTTTTCGCAGGCAGGACGTGCTTGTCGGAGTCGTGTTTGTATTGCTCTTCATGTTCGCTGGTTGGTTTCTGAGTTCGACTGACCTCGACACTCCGGCCAAGCCCTACATCAGTTTTGTGTTGACCGCAATTCGCTGGCTGATCCTTCCGGTGGCATTGCTGCTGTCCTGCTGGGGCCTGCCGGCAGATATCAAAGCCCGGGCTCTGCATACGGTGGTGACCAAACCGGTCCATCGAAGCGAGGTGGTTCTCGGCCGCATGTTGGGTTACGCCGGCATCATGACGCTGGGTGTGGTGATCATGGGGTTGGTGGGATACATCTGGATCACTCGACAGGTCCCCGAGTCCGCCCAAAAACAGTTGATCTGCCGCGTGCCGACTTACGGTTCGCTATACTTCCTCGATCGCACCGGCACGCGTGGAGAGGGTCTTAACGTCGGCGATGTCTGGAACTTTCGCGGGTTTATCGAGGGCAACACAAAGGCGGCAGCGATCTACAACTTTCTCAACCTCGATGTCGATCAGTTGGCCAAGGACAACCAGTTGCAACTGGAGTATCGCTTTGAGCTCTTCCGATCATACAAAGGAGATATCGAGAAGGCCGTTCAGGCCCAGTTTGTTCTCGTGAACGAGCAGGCGGATCTCCGGGTGCCCTACCCGCCCGTTCCGTTCGAGGTCCGAGAGTTTGCCGATATCCAGACTCGCAGTGCAGAGGACGATGGCCGACTGCCGGTGATCACGATTCCGCGCGAGCTGACCTACACGCCTGAAGGGGAACTCTCGTCGAAAACCGTCGACCTCTTTGACGATCTGATGGCCGAAGGCAATCTGACAGTTCACGTGCGTTGTGCTGACCCGCAACAGTACCTCGGAGCCGCACGAACCGACCTGTTCATTCGTATGCCGGACAAATCATTCCGACTGGGATTTGCCAAGGCCATCTTCGGCACATGGATGATGGCGATTCTGGTCATCGTGCTGGGGACAACTGCAAGTACGTTCGTGAAGGGGCCTGTGGCGACGTTACTCACCTTTGCAATGGTCCTTACCGGAATGACTCTTCGCCCATTCATGAGCGAAGTTCTCGATGAGTACCGAAATGCGGGGACTGTTCAGGGGGGAGGGATGCTGGAATCGGCCTATCGGATCGTGACCCAGATGAACGTGCAGATTGATATGCCGGAAGGGGTCTTGACCGATGCCATAAAATTCATTGACACACAAATGCTCGAAGGGTTGTTGCTTCTGCAGAACGTGATCCCTGACTTTACGCACTTTGACATGACCCCTTACGTGGCGAACGGGTTCGATGTGCCCTGGAATAACTCCATGATGCCGGGGATCGCAACGACCTTGGCGTTTATTCTGCCCTCCCTGATTCTCGGTTATTTCTGTCTGCAATGGCGGGAGCTGGAAGCCAAATGAACCAGATGTCCTCACGCAACCGGAAGCTCGTTTACATGTTCCTGATTCTGGGACTGCTGGTGCCGATCGGCGCGCTTGGGATGCCGGCCCGGACCCGCTCGCAGGCAGGACAACCGGCGCAGTCGGGCGGCATGATTGCACAGATGCGGCATCAGTACCGGCTCGGAGAGACAACCTTGGGAGACGTTGATCCGGCCAGCGCCACGATGAATCTCGTGCTGCTCGGCATGCGTGGCATAGCCGGAAGTGTATTGTGGGTGCAGGCCGACGAGCAGAAACGCATGAAGAACTGGTCGGAGCTTGAGCAGACGACTGAGTCGATCATCAAACTCCAGCCGCGGTTCCTGCCCGTCTGGCGATATCAGGGATGGAACCTCGCCTTCAACGTGTCGGCCGAATGCGATGCTGTCGCCGACCGATTCTTCTGGGTCAAGCGGGGCGGGAAATTCGTCATGCGCGGAATCGAGCAGAATGAGGACGCCTCTGAGCTCTATCATGAAGTTGGAACGCTGTTCGGCAAAAAGATGGGACGTTCCGACGAGCATGTTCAGTTCCGGAGGTTCTTCCGAAATGACCCCGACCCCCGTTGGAACGGACGTGCGGACGAAGAGATCAACCCGGATGGCATCGACAACTATCTCGTCGCAAAGCAGTATTACACCGAGGCAAACGAGAAAGAGCTTCTGCCCTGGATTGAGCAGCACATCATGGAGCGATCGTTGTTCCGGTCGTATCCCGCTCGCTCGCAGATGGATTACGCCTCCGCGATTGAGAATGAAGGGCAGTTCGATGACGGTACCGTGAACGCCTGGAGGACGGGGCACAACGATTGGGTCAACGGATACGGACGGGAGATCTTCCGGACCCCGGGCGGAGACATCACGCTCGGTGCCACTCCCGAGGAGCTGGAGCAACTCGCGGCGAATGACCCGGATCATAGCATTGATGACAAACGATTCTGGCTCGACCGGTACCAGAAGATGACGAACTACACCTTCTGGGCAGCACGGAGCGAAATCGAAGCGATGCCGGAGATGGTCGAAGCACGCCGAAAGCTTAAAGTCGGCAAAGACCTCTTCAACAAGCAGGACATCACGCAGGCCAAAGCAATGCTCGAAGAGGGATTGAAAGAGTTTGAGACGATCTTCGACAAGTATCCAATGCTGCTGGACGAATTGGAGATCGTGGAGGACGTTATCAAGGCCCAGTTGATGTGGCAGTACGTCATGAGATTGTATCGGGAGGAGATCCCCGAAAACTTCCCGATGAGCGAAGTCTGGAACCGGAACCCACACCTCGTTAACAGATTCAATGAGCAGTTCCTCAGCAAGGTGAATTCAGGACTCTAGTCCTCACCTGTCGGCTGAAGGACGGTTCACACACGCACGGATGCCACTGTTGGCTTGTCCTGCGATGAACGCAAATGTCGACGATCTTCACGCGAAGGTTCAGCATGGAAGCTCCATGAGTGTTCGGTGAGATGTGAGCAGTCGGAGCATCAAGACATAAGCATCCCGGTTGCCTTTGGCAGTCAGGATGGACAAGCTCGACATCCGGGGAACGGAGTTGAATATGACGCAACGCGCAGGGCGCCTCAGTGTGATCGTCGCGGTGATCATGTTCGCCGGAGTGACGGCAAACCGCGGGCGGGCGAATGATGCCGAACTTCGCGCCGGCGTGAAACGCGCCATCGAGCGGGCGCAGGAGTATCTCATTGCCGAGCAACTCCCCAACGGTTCCTGGACGAATCGATGGGTGGGTGCAAATTCGCTGACCGTTCTCGCCCTCACGAGCTCCGGTCTGGACGGCGACCATCCGACGGTGAAGGCAGGACTGGAATACCTGAGAGGTGCAGAGCTTCGTGATGACACCTATGAGATCTCCTTGACGATCATGGCGTTCGCCTCTGTCAACAAAGGGAAGGCCGATCTCGGACGAATCTCCCGTTTGGCGACGCGACTCGAAGAATCACAGAGTTCGGACGGGGGCTGGCATTACTCCGCCGGTGAAACCTGGGACAACAGCTGCACTCAGTACGCCATTCTCGGACTGAGAGAGGCTGCTCACGCCGGTTACCCGGTCCAGCGTTCGACGTGGCGAAAGGCCCGTGATCATTGGCTGCGGCATCAGGTGGGAAGCCGCGACTCCGTCACCGGGGCAGGGTGGTCTTACCTTCCCGGTCGCGCTCCGTCCGGAAGTATGACGGTTGCCGGGATTGGCTCGCTGGTGATCATTGACTCTTTTCTGCAGGACGACCCGGAGGACGGGCAACTCGATTGTTGTGGCAGCGACGAGCCGGATGAGATTCAGCTGGCGATCGACGCTGGCGTCCGCTGGATGGGCAATCGGTTTACGGTCCGCAGTAACCCCGGGGAAGAGTATTGGCATCTCTATTACCTTTACGGCGTCGAACGCGCCGGGCGTCTCTCCGGCAGGCGGTTCTTCGGGGACCATGACTGGTATCGAGAGGGGGCCGACTACCTCATCCGCCATGAATCGCCATCTGGTGGATGGCGACATCGAACAGGCGCACTGTCAAGTTTCCCATCCATCGGCACGAGTTTCTGTCTGCTATTCATCTCAAAGGGGCTGTCGCCCGTTCTGATCAACAAGCTGAAGTTCGGACCGCGGAACCCCGCAACCGGCGAGCCAATGGATGACGATTGGAACAACCATCCCAACGATGTCCGCAACCTCGTCGACTTCATCTCAGGGAGGGACAAATGGCCGGCTTTGATGACATGGCAGGTGCTCGACTTCGACAAAGCCGTTCAGGAAGACGGCGTCCAGGCATTGTTACAGGCTCCGATGCAGCTCATGTCCGGTGCCAATGCTCCGTCAAGTATTCAGGGCGAGCAGGTTGAGGTCCTCCGGGACTACATCTCGCAGGGAGGCTTCCTGCTCGCCGTCCAAAACTGTGAGAGCAGTGACTTCGAGCAGGGGTTTCATGATCTCGTCAAACGCATGTTCCCTACGGGCGAATTTCAACTGCGTAAGCTGCCGGACACGCACGACATCTATCGGTCGGAATTCCTGATCACGGAAAGCCCACCTGAGTTATGGGGGGTCGACGTTGGCTGCCGGACTGCCATCGTCTATGCACCCTTCGATCACACATGTCGCTGGGACAATTGGGTCCAGTCAGAGCCGCGCGGCCGTGCTCCTCAGTTGAAAGCGGCCATCGGACGCTCGATGCAGCTGGGCACGAACATCATCGCCTATGCGACGAACCGGGAAGTGCACGACAAGTTGGACACGCCCGAAGCTATTGCATCCGATGAAGACGACTCACTCAACAGTCGCGGCACCGTTCGCATGGCTCAATTGCGTCACAACGGCGGATGGGACACCGCTCGCAACGCAGCACGACATCTCCTTGATGCCTTAGAGGAAAAAGTCGGTCTTCGACCGGCAACCAAAATCGCGAATTTGAACGCGAACGACCCGGCCATTCTGGAGTTTCCGCTGCTCTACATGCACGGACGCCAAAGCTTCTCCTACTCACCCGCCGAAAGGGAGCAACTCAAAGCCCATCTCGAAAACGGCGGACTACTCTTTGCCGATGCCTGCTGCGGTGCGCAAGCGTTCGACACTGCCTTTCGGACGATGGTCGAGCAAACGTTCGGCGGACCTTTGGAACGAATTCCGATCGACCATGAACTGTTCCACCCCGAATGGGGCAATGACATCCGGCAGGTCGAACGCAGGCTCCCCCGCAGCGGAGACACCGGGTCGGTCCTCGACACAGACGTTTCCATCGGAGAACCCGTGTTGGAGGGGCTGATGATCGACGGGCGCATTGCCATCGTCTACAGCAAGTACGACATCAGCTGCGCACTCGAACGACAAGCGACCGCCGCATGCGCGGGTTACACGTCGGAAGACGCAACCCGCATCGCGATCAACGTCGTACTCTACTCGTTCCTGCAGAAGATTGAAGCACCAGCCAGATAGGGGTGGCGCAAAAAAATGGGACGTCAACGTCAACGTGTGACGCTGAGCGGTCTTCCAATGCTGATTGCACATCCCGCTCTTCGGGACTCACGTTCCGGTCTTGACACGCTTGCGGACGTCGGTCTCCAGAACGCCGAACGTCTGCTCGTGACGCTGGACTGTTGCTGCCAGCAATGCGGCGAGCCGTTTGGCCGTAAAGTGATTGAGGATCACTCGCTGCGAAACACGAATCGTGGCATCTTGTCCACCCACGGGATTCGGGTTCAGAGCCAAGTCCAGAATGACCTCTTCCGGGGTGCTGGAGACCCTGCACAGATTGGCATAGATCGCCTCGACCTGAGTATCGTCAAGCGTAATCGTCTGCTGTTGTTGGGCCTGTTGCACGCGCACACCAGATTCCGCGCCGGACTCTGTGGTGACGTTGACGCCTGAGCCTTCAATCGGTGTCTCTTCAGCCATGTTCTTCTCCGTTCACAGTGAGACTGCCCTGCCGACTTGTTGTCCCAAGTGCGAAAGGCATGAGAGAGTTGAAACCAAGAGAGTATCCGAGGCGAACTCGATCCGCAAACGTCCTCTCTCAGCATTTCGATCTCAATGGCAACTGTCGATGCAAAAACTGATGTTGTCTCGCCAGAGTCGCCAATCGTTGAATTCACCGTTAACTACTTCATCAGCCAGATATCCATAACGGCGACGAGCAACAGTCCGATACTGATTGCCGCATTCACCTGAAAGAAAGCGATGTTCACCCGCGTCAGATCGTCCGGGCGGACAAGCCAGTGTTCGTAGGCGAGCAGCAACGTCACGATCACGATGCCGACCAGGAACAGCGTTCCGAGCTTTGCGAACTGCCAAAGCGCGAACAGGCAGACGACTGTCCCCAAATGACTGAGAGCCGCAATTCGCAAAGCGGCAGGCACCCCCCAGCGAACAGGGATGCTGTTGAGACGTCGCTCTCGATCGAAGTCGACATCCTGACACGCATAGATGATGTCAAACCCACCGACCCAGAAAAAGACGATCCCCGCCAAGAGCAGCGGTACCACACCGACTTCTCCGGTCACTGCAACCCACGCGGCGATCGGCGAAAGCATCAACGCCGCAGACAGCCAGTAGTGACACCAAGACGTAAACCGTTTCGCGTAGGAGTATCCCAGCAGAAAGAGCAGCACCGGTACCGACAGAATGAATGGCCAACGATTCGGCAGGAAGAATAGAGTTGAGGCGATGAACCCGCCAGCACTCAACAGCGTGAACAAAGTCACCGCACGCACACTCAGGATTCCCGCAGGCAGATGACGACCGGCGGTCCGTGGATTCTCCGCGTCGATCTTGCGATCGACGATTCGATTGAAGGCCATCGCAGCCGACCGGGCAAAGACCATGCAAAGCAGAATCCCCAGCAGATCCCACACTCGAAAGGGTGTCTCCCGCCATGCCAACACCGCGGACAGCAGCGCGAACGGTAACGCAAACACCGTATGGCTGAAGCGGATCAAGTTGAGGAAATCACGGACCGTGGAAAACATGAAGAATTGGCTCACACATGAGATCGCGCTCGATGTTCAATCATGGCCACAACCGTAATCTGAAACGACTTATCTCGCCACTCTCAGAAAGTTTCTGCATCTTGATGGTGAGTTGCAGAAGGGGTATAAAAAAAGGCGACTGGACATCCCCCTAGTGTAGTGTCTCGCTTTTGGG
>JAGQPX010000265.1 GCA_020426505.1 Planctomycetaceae bacterium
GCGTCCCCCCGGGTAAGAACTACCCCTATGTAATGTCCGCCAGCGTCGCTGCCGATCGTAATCCCTCGAACGTGCACAAATCCGAACCCGTCATCGTCGAGGAAGGGGAGACCGTCAAACTCGATATCCATGTTGGCGGATGAGGCCCTCTTCGATGAAGCACGCACTGATCACGATCTGCGCAGAAATCATCGGTGGATTCATTGGTGCCTTCGTGGGCATTACCTTGGCATCTGCCCTGTCGCGAGCGGGAGGCAACGTCAATGCTGCCAGAGACGTGTGGATATATGTGCTCTTCACATTGCCAGTGGGGGTTCTTCTCGGAAGAAACGCGGCGAGAATGGTTGTCCGTCGATTGTTCGACTCTCGGACGTCTCCGGAACGCGAGTGATCAATGCGACCACCGTGAACTCAGTAGACACGGCTGTCACAGTAGTGTTTCGTCATCACGTGCCTTCTGAACGCAAGTAATGCGAGCAGGATCAAGCCCTTCAACACCACAAGCCCCATTGACTGCACGTACGCTTCACGGAAATCAGTCAGTCCGAACAGCAGGAACGTGAGGGCGTACATCGGCTCAAGTGGTGACTTGCGGTGTCGCCGCCAGCGGTGGAGGACCAGTCCGCCGAAGACGAGCCAGACGGTCCCCTCGAACAGGTTGAACCAGCGGTAGACGTACCCCCACGTCCCGGTCGTCTGCGGATCGTACGTCCACCAGGGTTGGGTGAGCAGTTCATGGAGCATGGTGGTTATGGTGACATATCTATTCTGACGTTAGACTACGGGAAGAGCGCTGCATCGATGGGGTAAAAAAAGATGGGTGAGAACAATTCTGAACCGCGACTGGCAATGTCAGTTTCAGAGATTTGTGTCATCGTGTTCATCCTCTCCACACTCTCTGCCATCGTGCTTCCAGCGATCGATAGCGCACGGGAGAGTGACGGACTTCCGCCGGACTTTCCAATTCTCACATTCCTTTTCGACCTGAACAAATGGCTCTTCCTCGTCGGACTCCCTTGTTTTGTAACAGCAGTCGTCGCTGTATTTCTGCTCCTCTTACGACGAAATCTCCCCGAGTCCCTTCGTAGGCGGCTCCCGATAACACCATATAAGAGGTAGGGGACTGTGTGCGGACACCGTTGACAGAATCATCCCACCCACAGGGCACAGCCCGTGGGCTTCCTAATCAACTAATCATCTATTCATCTGATCAACTATCCATGCTTCGCTACGCCATCATCGGTGCCGGTGCGGTCTCCGATTATCACCATGTCCCCGGCATCAACCTCGACCCGCGATCAGAAGTTGTAGCTGTTTGTGACCCGGATGAGGGGTTGCTGGAGAAACGCAAAACCGAGTGGGGCGTCAACAAGGTGACGACCCGGTATCAGGAGATTGCGGACGATCCGGACGTGGATGCGGTCGTGATTGCGACGCCCAACTTCACGCACAAGGAGATCGCGCTCGCGTGCGTCGCCGGTGGCAAGCATGTGATGTGTGAGAAGCCGCTTGGCCTCAACTTTGCCGATGCGGACGAGATGTACCGGGCAGCAGAAGAGCAGAGGGTCAAGCACATGACGGCCTTCACCTATCGCTTCGCCCCGTCGATGCGATACCTGCGGCATCTCGTCCGGTCCGGAGCGCTCGGCACGCCTCGTCACTTCCGCTCACAGCGGTTCCTCGACATGCCCGAGACCAGTTGGGGCTGGCGACAGTACACGGACAAAGCGGGGGCAGGGGATCTGTTCGACATGACGATCCACCGCATCGACTTCGCGATGGACCTGATGGGGCCGATCACCTCCGTCTGCGGAGCGGTCGCCCAGTTCGCACCGCGTGACAAGACCCCCGACGGCAGCTCCTGCCCTCCGTCCGAGGTGGACGACTGGTCGGCCCTCATCGGCCGCTTCGAGGGAGGCGCGGTCGGCGTGTGGGAAGG
>JAGQPX010000266.1 GCA_020426505.1 Planctomycetaceae bacterium
TCCTGCTCGATCGGGTTCTGTGTCGCAATCACAAAGAACGGCTCCGGGAGATCGTAGGTCGTCTGTCCGACCGTGACTTCTCGCTCCTGCATCGCTTGCAGCAATGCGGCTTGTGTTTTGGGCGGCGTCCGGTTGATCTCGTCCGCCAGCAGGATGTTGGTGAACACGGGCCCCTTCACAAAGCGAAACTCACGACGTCCCGTGTCTGTCTCCTCAAGCACGTTGGTGCCGGTGATGTCAGAGGGCATCAGGTCCGGGGTGAACTGGATACGCTGGAACTGCACATCGAGGATCCGAGCGATCGTGCTGACGACGAGCGTCTTCGCCAGACCGGGCACGCCGACGAGCAAGCAGTGCCCGCCGGTGAAGATCGCGGAGAGGATCTGCTCAATGACGTCGTCCTGTCCCACGATGACGTTGTGCAGCTCCTCGGTCATCAGTTCGCGATGTTTGCGAAACTTCTCCAGGAACTCGTCAAAGTCGCGTTTTTCGTTGGCCAAGGTGCTTCCTCGTCTGGGGCGAAACTGCGGATGGTCTCGAAAGAACAGGTTGAGTCGCCAGTGTAAGAGAATCGAAATCCGTCTGCCACGACGGCACAGTTTTCATGTTCGAAACACTGACTCTCTCTGTGTCTACGTCACAACTTGACCGAGCGGTTGGCGCTCGTTGACAAGAAAACCGGCCCCCCACTAGACTCGCCGCGACTCGACCAGTGTTTCTGCACTGCCGAGGCCGGAATTCACACATTCTTGACAATCAATCGCATGACGCCGGAGCAAGTCTCTCGGATGAACATTCTCTCCCTTTGTGGTCTCCAACGCTCCTTCTCAGGGCGGTTCTTTCTCACAGTCCTCACGCTCTTGATCATGTCGGCATCAGCACTTGCTGATGATGCCGCAGAGACACCTGACGTCGTCAATCCCAATGGCGGAATTGCCGTTGTAATTGGCTGGCTGGTGGCCCTAACCGGTGCATTGGTTGCTTTGACATTCGCCTTCCGCTTTTACCGTTGGATGAAGGAGCAGGACGAAGGCGACGAGCGCATGATCGAGATTGCTCAACACGTCAGAGACGGCGCAGACGCCTATCTTTGGCGACAGTATCGTGTGGTGTTTATTTTCTTTCTGGTGACATCGCTGCTCCTGGCGATCGTCGCCTTCGGCTTTGGTGCCCAGTCGGAGTTGGTACCTTTTGCCTTCCTGACCGGCGGCTTCTTCTCTGCCCTCGCTGGCTGGATGGGGATGCGGACCGCGACAGCCGCAAGTTCGCGAACTGCCCAGGCGTGCAAGAGTTCGCTCAATCGAGGTTTGCAGGTTGCTTTTCGCAGCGGTGCGGTCATGGGACTGACGGTGGTCGGTCTCGGGCTGCTCGATATCTGTCTGTGGTTTGCGACGCTTTACTGGGTCGCCCCCATGTTCGGGAGCCCTTATAGCCTCGAAGAAATCACCGTGACCATGCTCTGCTTCGGCATGGGGGCAAGTAGTCAGGCGTTGTTCGCCCGCGTCGGCGGCGGCATCTTTACGAAGGCAGCTGATGTTGGTGCTGATCTGGTCGGCAAAGTTGAAGCCGGCATTCCCGAGGACGACCCGCGTAACCCTGCGACCATCGCAGACAACGTCGGTGATAATGTCGGTGACGTCGCCGGCATGGGAGCCGACCTGTACGAGTCCTACTGCGGATCGATCCTCGCCAGTGCGGCTCTCGGCGTCGCTGCGTATGCCGGTCACATCGAGATGCAACTGATGATGCTCCTCCTGCCGATGGTGCTGGCAGGCGTGGGCATCCTGTTGTCGATCATGGGCGTCTTCATGGTTCAGACGAAAGAGGGTGCCAGTCAAAAGAATCTTCTCGAAGCACTCGGTCGCGGCATCAACGCCAGCAGTCTCGGCGTTGGGGTGGCAGCCGCATTGCTCGTGACCCTCATGTTGGTGCTCCCTTCGCAGAACATGCCCGAGTTGGCCAGTGAAGGACTCCGAAGCGGGTGGCAGATGATGGGGGTCTTTGCATCCATCGTCATCGGTCTCGTGGCGGGCTCGCTCATCGGCTGGTGGACGGAGTACTCGACCAGTGACCACTACGCCCCGACGAAACGCATCGCAGATCAAGCAGCAACGGGACCGGCCACCGTCATCATCGCCGGCATCGCAGAGGGTTTCTACAGCGTCTGGGTGCCAATCGTCGTGATCGGTTTCGCCATCATCCTGGCGTTCGGGTCCTGCACCGGGTTCCAGTTTGGCAACCCCGATTTATTCACGATCGGTCTCTATGGAGTCGCCATTGCAGCGGTCGGGATGCTTAGCACGCTGGGCATCACCCTGGCGACGGATGCGTACGGTCCCATTGCTGACAATGCGGGCGGCAATGCCGAGATGTGCCACCTCGACCCGCAAGTCCGCGAGCGCACCGATGCTCTCGACTCACTCGGCAACACCACAGCCGCAACCGGAAAGGGTTTCGCGATTGGCTCCGCTGCGTTGACGGCACTCGCGTTACTGGCCGCCTATGTCGAAGAGGTCCGTGTCGGCTTTGACCACTGGGCCGAACGTATGGAAGTCGTGCAGTCAGAGAGTCTGTCCGAGGCGAATGTCACCATCGTGACAGAAGGTGTCGTCGCCTATCGCGGTCCTGAGGACGAACACAATCATGCGTATCTCATCTTCGATCCTCTCAGCGATGCACAACGCGAGACGCTCGGTGAAGTTGCACCCGGCGCGACCGAGAGTGGCCAGCAGGTCACAGCAGATCTCGAAGAGCTTGAGCGACAGGGCATGGCCATCAACGTGCGGGATGCGACCATGCCCGACTTCGTCCGCTTCTACGACGTCTCGATCATGAACCCGAAAGTGCTCGTCGGCATGTTTATGGGAGTCATGCTGGCCTTCGTCTTCTGTGCCATGACGATGAAAGCGGTCGGCCGCGCAGCGGGGGCCATGGTGGAAGAGGTCCGCAGACAATTCCGTGAGATCAAAGGCATCATGGAGGAAGAGGCCGAACCTGACTACGCCGCGTGTGTCGACATCAGTACGGCTGCCGCTCAACGCGAGATGGTCGTCCCGGCCTGTCTGGGCATTCTCGTGCCGATCGTCGTCGGGATGATCCTCGGTGTCGCAGGCGTGATGGGCATGCTTGCCGGCGGTCTCACCAGCGGTTTCGCTGTCGCCATCATGATGGCCAACGCGGGTGGAGCATGGGACAACGCCAAGAAGTACATCGAAAGCGGTGCCCACGGCGGAAAAGGAACCACAGCCCACAAGGCGGCGGTCGTCGGCGATACCGTCGGCGATCCCTTCA
>JAGQPX010000267.1 GCA_020426505.1 Planctomycetaceae bacterium
TACTGGGATTACGAGACAGTCGTTGCTGAGTATCGCGGCTGGCCCTGCCCGGTCTACCGGCAGAAGTGGCAGTCGGATGCGAACTTCGAGGAGCAGACGGAGTTCCTCATGCGGAATTCACAATTCCTCCGTCCTGCGATTGCGTCCCACAATCTCCGCAGTCTCTCGCATGCGATCGCCTGGGCGAAAGTGCTCGAGCTGCCCCAGCAATCGTGGGAGATTCAAATGCTCTACGGCATGGCCGAAGAACAGCAGCAACTCTTCTCGGAACTCGGCCATCGAGTGCGTGTCTACATGCCCTTCGGCGAAGCGATCCCCGGCATGGCCTATCTGGTCCGGCGTTTGCTGGAGAACACCTCGAACGACAGCTTCCTGCGACACGCCTACGACACAGACGTCGACGTCGCAGACCTGCTGCGTTCGCCCGCCGACGACGGTGCCGCTCACACCTCGATTTCGGCCTGATTCTTAGAGTTCTGAAGCATCTCTGCGATGAACGTGCGCGCCGTCATTGCTTCGAGAAAACACTTTGGTGAATGAAATGTGAATTCACAGAGTTGCCGCAAACACTTCGTCACAACTTCATACAGACGAGGCAGGATTGAGTACATGAGCTTGCATCTGTGAGCGCAAGTTCGATTCAAGGCACGATCCAATATCGGAGAGACACGAGATGTCAAAACACCTTCAAAGAAGACGCGGGTTCACGTTGATCGAGTTACTCGTCGTGATCGCGATCATTGCGATCCTGATCGCCCTGTTGCTTCCAGCTGTCCAGCAGGCGCGCGAGGCGGCACGACGAACACAGTGTCGCAACAACATGAAGCAGTTGGGACTGGCACTCCACAACTATCATGACGTCTTCCAGACGACGCCTCTTCATCAGACAAACTATGCCTTCTTCCTCAGCCCGGATGGCAGCGGCCAGTTCAGCCAGTTTGCGGCGATGCTTCCCTACCTGGAGCAAGTTAACGTTTACAATCAGATCGACTTCAGTAAACGTGGATGGCTGACCTTCACAGGGAGTGCTCCTCCAACAGACCCGGATCTTGCTCTCAACGCCGAAATGGGCGAGACCACGATTCCGGTCTTCCTGTGTCCATCAGAGAGTATTACGAATAGTACGTTCACGGCTGCGGATTCCAACTACGCCTACAACTTTGGCTGGCCGCGGATGGCAACCGGCCTCAATGGAGAGCGCCCCGTCGCAAGTGCAACCGAGTGGGAAGGCCCGAACGGCTTTGGGAGTTTCTCGACAAACTTTGTGCCACTGAGTTCGCAGGCGCACGGAACAGACGTCGATGCAACGGTCAGCTTTCGCAGCGTCACAGATGGATTGTCCAACACGGCCGCTTTCGCCGAGCGACTTGTCGGCCAGAATCCGTCTGACTCGACCGACAACCGACGTTTCAAGTGGCAGGATGCTGACAGCTCACCACGAACGCTGTCAGAGCTGCGAAATGACTGCATCGCTCTCTCGGAAACCGTCTCGCCACCGAGCTTCTCGGAACGAACCGGTGGCGGCTGGATCAGCGGTTGGGGTGACCTCGGCAATTACTACGTCCACCTGATGTTGCCCAACGAGGTCAGTTGCTATCACGATGGCCAATGGAACTACGGGGGGCAGTCGATCGCCGCCTCCAGTCAGCACACGGGCGGAGTCCACGTCACATTGGGTGACGGCTCCGTCAAATTCTTCTCCGAGAATGTCGACACAACTGTCTGGTGGGCGCTTGGCTCACGCAGCGGTGGTGAAGTCGTCACCTTCTGATCGACACCCAACATGCGCACGAACCCGCTGTCTTGTTCTCGGCAACGAACGTGCAGCGGGTTTCGTTCACTTTCACAATACAGATTGATTCGGGAATCAACTTCGCCATGAACATGAACCGACTTCTCGTGACCGTTCTCCTCTGTCTCTCAGCACCTTGTCTGTCCGGATGTGGAGGACATGACTATTCAGACGAAAAATTCGTGGAAGACACCAACAATCAGTACGACCGCTTGATCGAAAAAGTCGAAACCAATCCCGCACTATCAGAACAACAGAGGGAATACGAGATTGCACGGATTGAGAACGAACGTGGCAGCTTTCGTTCCTATGCGGGTGGCGGACAGGGGCAGGACCAAGGTCAGTAACCCAACCAATCAGACGAGCGAGCGGTGCGCTATAACTGGCTGTAAGGAATTTCAAACAGCACCATCAGCTCGCCGGCGTCGCCCGATTTGAGGCCTTCGTAGAACCAGCGCATGCGTTGCTTGGAGGTGCCGTGGGTGAAGTTCTCGGGCA
>JAGQPX010000044.1 GCA_020426505.1 Planctomycetaceae bacterium
ACGTTTAGCCGCGACCAATGGGAGCGCTCCCATTGATCGAGGCTGAACAAAGACGGGCCAATTCCTACGGTCGTCACAACCCGACCCGAATCCGTCATCACAGTCGGTCATTTCGACATCATCCTCAAGTCATCGGGATTGCGCGTCCATTTCCGGCGGATCGACTGTCGCCGGTGCGGGTCTCACGTCGATGCAGATACCGGGAGGATCTTTCTTCACTGGGACGGATGTCCGCATGCGGTTGAATGCGGGAGTTCTCGTCCGTGCATCGGGACCAGAAAATCGGATTGTCGCTCGCGGTGCTGTTGATCGGCTTCGCAGGCGCTTTCTGCTTCCGTCATGAGCCGGTCCACCGCTCTGAATCGCTCGCTCTCCATAACGGTGAAGAACTCGACCTGCGGATCGAACATCTCCCCATCCGGGCCTACACAGAACGGGAAGGCGTGCGTGTTCCCGGAAAATCGCGCAACAACTCAAGTTCCATCGAAGCAGACGGACCACTTTCCGACGTGATGGTGGCTCCATTTCCCATCGCGGACGAGTCCGGGGACGTCATTGACTTGTTCGCAGGTCCGCCCGAACCTCTCCGCGTGACCGCACCTCCACCGCCCGTCGTCAGACGCCGTGAGTTCGCTGCCAATTCGCCTCCGTCTTCACCGCTGACGTTCGAATCGTTCACGGAAGTTATGCCTGAGTCAACGACAGTCGCAGACAGCGAAGAACCCACTCTCGTCACCCCCGACGACCTCGAAAAGCCCGTTGCATCGAGTGTCGTCGCCATGACGGAGTATACCGTCCGGCCCGGTGATACGCTCAGCGGGATCGCGCTGCAATTCCTGGGCAGCACCGTTCGCTATCACGAAGTCTTCGAGGCCAACCGGGACGTGCTCGCGAACCCCAACTCGCTTCGAGCCGGCATCGTGCTCCGCATCCCTCCTAAGTAGTCGTCACGCTCCGCCGTGATGACAGAGACGCTCGCACGCGGCTCCACTGTCACAAGCTCACACTTCATCCGCTCGTCACGCAGAGCGTGACGGCGACGATCAGAAGATCGAGTAGATGAACGGTGTTGCGCCGGTCGCGCTCAGTGCGATCAGAATACCGATCAAAGCCAGCACGATCAGGATCGGGATCATCCACCAGGCTTTGTTCTCCACGATGAACAACCAAAATTCGCGACCGAGCGACAGCTGCTGCTCATCGGCGAGTTGCTCGAAGTTGGTCGCGGAATTGCCGGACGGCTCACTCGTCGTCTGATTCTCGGGCATCACTGACTCCAGGTCGCATCGATGGTTCGTACAAGTTCCGCTCACGATTGTCGGTAATAGCTGGCTGCATCTTTCGGGGCTGACTTGGGGCGCCAGTACGTAGTCGTGTTCGGATCTCTCTTCAATTGTAAGGCGTCTCTCCGCAGAAGTCGAAAGACAATTCCAATGGGAAGGAAGACTCCGAAGTAAATCAGGACCAACGCAATCTCGCCGACCACGATCCCGATCGGAGCGGTCAGCAGTGTCAGACCAACGAACAAGGGCTTGATCACCTTGGGCCAAACCCAACCGACAATCGCAATGACAGCGCCGATCACCGCCAGCCAGCCGATTGTTGTGCGATCCGCTCCCCACAGCCAAGCGATCAACGGCAGCACGAACAGGCTGATCACGCCAAACTGCCGGAGCTGCCGATTGGTCGGATCGCGGTTGATGTCAATGAGGGCCATGCGTTGCTGCTTCAGTCGAGTTGAAAGTCTGCGAGATAGGCTTGCCGGTCCGCCTCGGACAGCTGTTCTGACTGTTGCTCCTTGAGCAGCACGTGACGTCCCAGCACCAGCACGTCCATGTCCGTGTTGAGGAAACAGCGATACGCATCTTCCGGCGTGCAGACGATCGGCTCGCTACGGACGTTGAAGCTCGTATTGATCAGCACGGGACAGCCCGTCTTCTCAGAGAAGCAGGTCATCAACTGATGCAACAGTGGATTGCGATGCTCGTCGACCGTTTGCACACGAGCCGAGTTGTCGACGTGCGTGACAGCCGGAATGCATGACCGGGCATAGTGCAGCTTGTCGATTCCCGTCGCTTGCTCATACTCCTCGTCAAGCTCGTTGAGCTTGTCGGCTGCGACGGACGCGACGAGCAGCATGTACGGGCTCTCCTCCTGCGGACGCATGTCGAAGTAGTCGCTGACCTGTTCCTTCAGCACGATCGGAGCAAACGGGCGGAACGACTCCCGGAACTTGATCTTGAGGTTCATCACCGACTGCATGTTCTGACTGCGGGCATCGCCGAGGATGCTGCGACAGCCGAGCGCCCGTGGGCCGAACTCCATCGCTCCCTGATACCAGCCAATGACTTTTTCATCGGCGATCAGATCAGCGACTCGTTCACACAACTCTGCATCGGAGGCACACGTTTCGTAGACCGCTTCGCGTTGATCGAGCACCGACTTGATCTGGTCCGTCTCAAACGCCGGACCGAGAAGCGAACCTCGCTGATGATCGGGTGTCGCTGCCGTGCGGGGTTTGCCGAGCAGTTGGTGCCAGATAAACAACGCTGTTCCCAACGCTCCCCCTGCATCCCCGGCTGCGGGTTGAATCCAGATGTGCTCAAACGGCCCCTCACGCAGGATACGGCCGTTCGCCACGCAGTTCAGGGCAACGCCGCCGGCGAGGACGAGATTCGGCACCCCCGTCTTCTCGTGAGCGTGTCGTGCCATCCGCAGCATGACCTCTTCCGTCACCGCCTGCACCGAGGCAGCGAGGTCCATCTCACGCTGGGTGAGTTCACTCTCCGGCTGCCGCGGTGGTCCGTCGAACAGCTCATCGAATGCAGCCGACGTCATCGTCAGTCCCTGACAGAAGTTGAAGTACCGCATGTCCATCCAGAACGACCCGTCATCCTTGAGGTCGAGCAGGTGATCGAGAATTTGGTCCTTGTACACCGGCTGACCATACGGCGCGAGGCCCATTAGCTTGTACTCACCACTGTTTACCCGGAAGCCGCAGTAATACGTGAAGGCGGAGTACAGCAGGCCGAGCGAATGGGGGAAGCGGATCTCGTCCAGCAGTTCAATTTGATTGCCACGTCCGATCCCAAGGCAACTGGTCGACCATTCGCCAACGCCATCCAACGTGAGAATGGCTGCTTCGTCAAATGGTGACGGAAAGAACGCACTGGCCGCATGTGACTCGTGATGGTCGTTGTAGACGAGACGTCGCTTGTACTCACCCTTGAGTCCCTTGCGGATCTCTTTCGGCAGGTGCAACTTCTGCTTCATCCAGACCGGCAGCGCCTGACGGAACGAGAGATACCCCGCAGGCACGTAAGCGAGATACGTCTGCAACAGACGCTCGAACTTCACGAGCGGCTTCTCGTAAAAGCCGACGTAGTCCAATTTATCAGACGTCAGCCCGGCCTGCTCCAGACAGAAGTCGACGGCGTGCTGCGGGAAGCGGTCATCGTGCTTCTTGCGAGTGAACCGTTCCTCCTGAGCCGCAGCGACAATCTCCCCGTCGACAACCAGCGCCGCCGCCGAGTCGTGATAGAACGCCGAGATGCCGAGAATGGCCGTCATGTGAATAGACGAAATGAGACGTTGATTTTGGTGTCACATCAGAATCAATCCAGCGTCCCATGAAAAGGGGCAACCATGATCGGAATCGCGACGAAGAGGAAACAACCACGAATGACACGAATACGACGAATTTCACAAAGCGCAACCAACTCTAACTATTCGGAACATTCGAATTATTCGCGGTTGTCACCACTGTCCATTCTTGTCTGCGGACGTGCCATCTGTCTTCGCATGCGACTTGACGTTCTGTTATTTTGCAATCTCTGCAGATGTGACATGGGAGAGTCAACAATCATGAGAAGCGCGTTTGTCACCGGTGCGACCGGATTTGTGGGACTGAATCTGGTCAGGCAACTCAAGGCCGACGGATGGGAAGTGACAGCCCTTCATCGAGAGTCGTCAGACCTGACGCTGCTCAAACAGTTCGAGCCCAAACTCGCGGTCGGCGATGTGGTCGATGCGGAGAGTGTGCTGCGGTCGATGCCCGAGGTCGTTGACGCCGTCTTCCATGTCGCAGCGAGCACGAACATGTGGGCGGTCAACAACGACGAACAGACCCGCATCAACGTCGAAGGCGCACGCAACGTTGTGCGAGCTGCGATTGAGCGGAAGGCCAAAAAGCTGGTGCACACCTCCACCGTGTCCGCCTATGCCCCTGCGGATGGTGATGTGTTACAGGGACAACCGAGCGATCGCGCGAAGCGACATTGGATCAACTACTACCGGACCAAATGGCTGGCCGAACAAGAGGTGAGAAAGGGAATTGAGCAGGGACTGGACGCAACGTTCATCAATCCCGGCAACATCATGGGCCCATACGACACGCACAGCTGGGCTCGTGCGTTTCGGCTGGTCAAAGACGGCAAACTCCCCGGCGTCTTCCCCGGCAGCGGTCCGTGGACGCATGTCGACAACGTTGTCGCCGCCCATATCGCGGCTGTTGACTCCGGCAAGACCGGTGAGAACTATCTCATCGGCGACGAGACGGCGAGCTACGCGGACGCGATCCATCTGATCGCCGACCTGACCGGCGGCAGCGCTCCGACGAAGCCGGTGCCCGCTCCGTTGCTGCAAGCGTATGCCCGGTTGTTGCATTGGAAGAGTCTGGTCACTCGCACCGAGCCGGACGTCACCCCCGAGATCGTGCACCTCTGCATCACCAACTTCTCCTGCGACTGTACGCCCGCAAAGACAGACCTCGGCTACAAAGAGGTCCCCCTCCGTCAGATGGTCCAGGACAGCTACAACTGGCTCACCGCCAATGGACGACTTTAAGCAAGGCGCATCAATCCCACTGGGGTCTCCCGTGAAATCACAAACTGAGTACCTGACGTTCAACATCCCCGCACGGATGGACTTCCTGAATATCACCCCGGACGTCGCGCGCATCGTCCGTGACAGCGGCGTTCAGGAAGGTCTCTGCCTCGTCAACGCGATGCACATCACAGCGAGCGTGTTCATCAACGACGACGAGTCCGGCCTGCATGCAGACTACAAGAAGTGGCTGGAAGGCCTCGCCCCGTTTGACGCCTCACCCCAGCGATACGTCCACAACCGCACGGGCGAGGACAACGCCGACGCCCACATGAAACGGCAGGTCATGGGCCGCGAAGTCGTCGTCGCAATCACAAACGGCAAGCTCGACTTCGGGCCTTGGGAGCAAATCTTCTACGGCGAATTCGACG
>JAGQPX010000045.1 GCA_020426505.1 Planctomycetaceae bacterium
TCCTGTTCGATGGGGTTCTGCGTGGCCAGCACGAAGAACGGGTCCGGAAGTGTGTGACGGTTCTGACCGACGGTGACCTGCCGCTCCTGCATCGCTTCGAGGAGGGCGGCTTGCGTCTTCGGCGGTGTGCGGTTGATCTCGTCGGCCAACACCACGTTGTGGAACAACGGTCCGTGCAGGAAGTGGAACGCTCGCTCGCCCGTCTCCTGATCCTGTTGCAACACATCGGTTCCCGTGATGTCAGCCGGCATCAGGTCGGGGGTGAACTGAATGCGGCTGAAGGTCATCGAGAGGCAGCGGGACAGCGTGCTGATCATCAACGTCTTCGCCAGTCCAGGCACGCCTTCCAGCATGCAATGACCACGGCTGAACAGGGCGATCAGCAACTGATCGATCACGTCGCCCTGACCGACGATCACCTGCGACATCTGCTCACGAAGATCAGCGTAGGCGCGGCTGAGCTTGTCAATGGATTCCTGTGTGACGTCGGTGTCGGTCATTGGGGTTGAGGGTTGAGAGTTAAGGGCTGAGGGAAGGTCCGATGTCAGTTGCCTGTGTTCGGACTGACATCGTAGCACATCAGTTTGTCCTGCTCGCGGAGATACAGGTGTCCGTTGACCACGACCGGGTGTGACCAGGACTCGCGTTCCTGGTGTTCCGGTTTGAAGCTCCCCTTGAGGACGTATTCTTCCGGCGTTGCGGCGACGAGCGCGACGACCCCGTCCTGATAACGGAACAGGATGTTCTCAGCCGTTCCGGTGATCGCCGCTGAGCCTTTGCCTTCGCCCCGAAGCTTGCCGCCCCAGGCAATGTTACCGGTCTTCCATGCGACGCACGTGGGGAAGCCGTTGTTGTTGCCGTTGCCTGCATAGATGTAATTGCCATAGCGGACCATGCCTCCATGATGATTCTGAAACGTCTTGCCATCGAGGAAGTAGACCTCTTCGGCGTCGACGTCATCGGTGCCGCTGGCCGTCAGATGCAGGAGCGCCGCCCCCGCCCCATAACCAGTCGCAGCGAAGACATAGTCGTCGATCACAATGGGAGTCGGGATATTCGCCGTCCCGTTAGCGATGCGAACATAGGACCAGAGGACCTCTCCATCGTCGGCCCGGACACCCACAACCCCGCGGCCGGTTACCTGCACGTACTGTTTCACGCCTCCGCCATGTGAGATGACGATGGATGAATAACCGGCTGACGTCGCCTGCCCGTCAAAGGCATCCTTGGGCACGGGCGCCCGCCAGATTTCCTCGCCGGTCAACTTGTCGAGCTTGACGATCAAGGCTTCAGACCCGCCGGGCGTGCAGAGCACGGCTCCCTCGTCCACGAGGGGCGACTCTGAGAAGCCCCAGCCGGACATCAACCGCCCCTGCCACTCTAGGGCAAAGGACTTCTGCCAGATGACCTGGCCGTCCGCTCTTGACAGACTCGCAATCGAGCCATCAGACGTGGTGACAAACACACGGTCGCCATCGACCGTTGGCGTACATCGCGAACCGGGATAACTGTGTTTCGGGGGTTTGTCTGTGAGTGGCGTGGCCCAGATTCGCTCGCCATTCGATGCATCGACTGCGACGGCGAACTGGCTTTCCGTGTCGTTCCCGGTCGTGTAAAGCACACCGTCGGCTATCGCGACGCTGGCATATCCTTCACCCATGCCCTCGACCATCCACAACAGTTCGGGCGACTGTTTCGACCAGTTGTCGCGGATCGTTTCCTCTGCGGCGACTCCGTCCCGCAGTTCGCCCCGCCATTGCGGCCAGTCGCCAGCCGGACTGACATTGACGGCCAACATCCACACAAGTGCACATCCTGCAAATCGCCTCATGCTCAATCGCCCCTCTTTGTGTCGAACCAGACCAACAACCGAATGAGGCTGAATTGTAGGAACCGGCCACGAGCATGACTACTGCTCTCAGAACATCGTTTTCCACAGCGTGACGCAGGATTTCACCCGGACTATACTGGGAATTCGACGAGACTTCGCATCTGAGAAGAATAGCCCAACCATGATTGACATCGATCATGACCTCACACCGAGTGACCTATTGCACGCCATCAAGCGGATGTGGGAAGTGTCTGCACGGTGCATCGAGTCGATCGAATCGTCATGGGACCCCGCGGAGGGATCTCCCGTGTTCACGATTGAAGGGCGGTACACGGCTCAGGGCTGGACCGAATGGACGCAGGGGTTTCAGTTCGGTGCTGCACTGCTCCAGTTCGATGCGACTGGTGATGAGAGGTTTCTGGAACTCGGTCGTGGCAACACCCTCGCACGGATGGCTCCGCATCTCACGCACATCGGGGTCCACGATCATGGTTTCAACAACATCAGCACCTATGGCAATCTCCGACGGTTGATGCTGGAGGGCCGCATCCCGCATGATGCCAATGAGCTTGGACTTTACGAGTTGGCCCTCAAGGTCAGCGGGGCCGTGCAGGCTTCGCGGTGGACAACGATCGCCGATGGCGGCGGGTTCATTCACTCCTTCAACGGCCCCCATTCGTTGTTCTGCGACACGATCCGCTCGCTCCGTTCACTCGCGGTCGCACATCGTCTCGGTCATCGCCTGATGGGCGAGAATGACCAAGCGATCAGCCTGCTGGAAAGATTTCTGCAACACGCGGAGGCAACAGCAACGTACAACGTCTATTACGGCGATGGACGTGATGCGTATGACATCGCAGGGCGTGTGGCTCATGAGTCGGTGTTCAACACGAACGACGGCCAGTATCGCTGCCCGAGCACTCAACAGGGATACAGCCCCTTCAGCACATGGACGCGCGGTCTCGGCTGGATCATGCTCGGCTATCCAGAGTTGCTGGAGTTCCTGACGACGCTCTCCGATGACGAGTTGGAAGACTTCGGTGGTCGAGACGCCATCGGAGAGTCGATGCTGCGAGCTGCGGTCGCCTCGTGTGACTTCTACATCGAAAACACTCCAACCGACGGCATCCCCTACTGGGACACAGGGGCACCCCGTCTCGTCCTGCTGGGCGAGTACACCGACCGACCTGCGGACCCGTTCAACGAACACGAGCCAGTCGACAGCTCCGCAGCAGCGATCGCGTGTCAGGGACTTCTGCGACTGGGGCGACATCTCGAACAACATGGCGATTCGAAAAACGGAACGTACTACTTCCAGGCAGGACTGACGGTCTTGCGAACGCTGCTCGACGAACCCTACCTCAACACGTCTCCCGATCATCAGGGACTCCTGCTGCATGCTGTCTATCATCGTCCGCGCGGATGGGATCATGTGCCGAGCGGACGAGACATTCCCTGCGGTGAATCATGTCTCTGGGGGGACTATCACCTGCTGGAGGCAGCGCTGACGGTGCAACGTCTCGCGAACGAACAACCGTACTACACCTTCTTTGGCCCGAGCCACGATTGAACACGTCCATGTCGCTTGCTGAGGCACCTGTCGCACTCATCACCGGTGGCACCCGTGGCATCGGGTTGGGGATCGCGGAATGTCTGGCAGCAGAGGGCTATCGTCTCGTGCTCAATGGAGTGCGTGAGGAATCATCACTACGTGAGGTGTTGGAACAGCTGCGAAACAACAAGTCGGCTGAGGTCGTCTACTCGCAAGGGGACGTGAGCCTCGCGGCTGACCGCAAGCGGATGATCGACGAGACGCGTTCGGCGTTCGGTCGACTGGATGTGCTGGTCAACAACGCCGGCATCACTTCGCCGGGCCGGAAGGACATTCTTGAAGCCGAGGAATCCGCGTTTGACCGTGTGATGGGCGTCAATCTCAAAGGGCCCTTCTTCCTCACTCAACTCGCGGCCAACTGGATGATCGAGCAGTCGCAGGACGACACGTCCCGTCGCTGTGTCATCAATGTTTCATCGGTCTCTGGCGAAATCGTCTCCGTCAACCGGGGCGATTACTGTCTCACCAAGGCAGCAACCGCGATGGCAACCAAACTGTGGGCCGTGCGGCTGGCCGAATTCGGCATCGATGTGTACGAGGTACAGCCGGGCGTCATCAAGAGTGACATGACCGCAGGCGTCACGGAAAAATATGACCAGCTGATCGCAGATGGACTGACGCACGACCGACGTTGGGGCACCCCTTATGACGTCGGACGAGCCGTCGCCACGCTGGTCCGCGGGGACATCCCCTACGCGACCGGACAGGTGCTCAAAATTGACGGTGGCATGACCATCCGTGCCATGTGATCGCGGAGGCCGGGCAATTGTGTTATTGAGGTCATCGAATCCCACCGGGGTGGCACGCCAACGTGTTGAAACACAGGACGTCGAAATACCCCCACTGCTGTAATTCCTCGTCGAAACGATTGACGAAGCCCCCCCATTCCGCCATCGTGAATGACACGTTTCTCACGCATCCGACCTGTATACCAGTCACGTTCGACACACCAGTGGAGCAGCATTGATGATGACCCCGACGACCCGCCGTGAATTCCTGAAGTCGACAGGCATGCTGGCAGCGGGATTGACCATGACCGGACTGACGGAAAGTAGTGTGAGTGCGGCGGACGCACAGCCACTCTACAAGATCTCGCTCGCTCAATGGTCATTGCATCGCGCACTCTTCGCCAATGAGTTGGACAACCTCGACTTCGCCAAGGTGACGAAAGAGGAATTCGGCATTGATGCGGTCGAGTACGTCAATCAGTTCTTCAAGGACAAGGGGCGTGACCAGACGTACCTCAGCGAGATGAAGCAACGTGCTGAGGATCACGGGGTCAAGAGCCTGCTGATCATGGTCGACGGCGAGGGCCAACTCGGCGACGCAGACAAGGTGAAGCGAAAGCAGGCCGTCGAGAACCATCACCAATGGGTCGAGGCCGCGAAGATCCTGGGGTGTCACGCGGTGCGAGTGAATGCGGCGAGCTCGGGCACCTACGAGGAGCAACAGGAACGGGCCGCACACGGTCTGCGTCAATTGACCGAGTTCGCAGAGCCGTTGCAGATTGCCGTCATCGTCGAGAACCACGGCGGCTTGTCCTCCAACGGTGAGTGGCTCGCGGGAGTGATGCAGAAGGTCGATCACCCCAACTGCGGCACGCTCCCGGACTTCGGCAACTTCCGGATCAAGGAGGGAGAAGACTACGACCGCTACAAGGGCGTGAAGGAACTCATGCCTTACGCGAAAGCAGTCAGCGCCAAGTCCCACGAGTTCAAAGACGGTGTCGAGGTGCAGACCGACTTCCATCGTATGATGAAGATCGTGATCGACGCCGGCTACCACGGCTACGTCGGCATCGAATGGGAAGGCAGCACTCCCGATGAATACGAGGGCATCCGGCTGACGAAGAAACTCCTCGAACAGGTGCGTGACGATCTGTCAGCTTAGTGCACAATCGAGGAAATAGTGGAGCAATGAATAAGCCTGCTCCGCCGTCGTCTGCAGACGAGGTCATCGTGAGACGATTGCGATGGCTAACCTGCATCTTTGCTGGAGTGTTGGTTGCTGCCACTTGGCCGTTGTGGAAGCCGATCAGTCCATTCCCAGAGATTCCCTGGATGGAGCATTGGGTGCGATACCCACGCACCGCATGGGATGTTTCAATTGCGGGAAACCTCCCGGTGTTCCTGCTTCTGCAATTGCTTGAGATCAAACGAACATGGCTTCGTCGGAGTTTGAATGCATATTTCGCAGTAACAGGATTGATCTACCTGCTCTTCGATCAGCATCGACTCCAACCGTGGGTCGTTCAGATGCTTATCCTGACTACGCTCCTCGCATTCTCAAGCGCGCGAACCGGGGTCCGGTGCGCTCGGCTGCTGGTCGTCAGCATCTATGTTCATTCAGCCTTGTCAAAGGTTGACGTCGCGTTCCTAGACTCGCATGGACAGTTCCTGCTGGACGGTCTGACAACTGCGCTGGGACTCTCGACCGAGTTGTGGAGTGAGACTGCGCGACGAGCGCTGACGGCGATGTTCCCGGTCGGAGAGTTGCTGGCAGCACTCTGTCTGACATGGCCCCGGTCACGTCGACTCGGATTGATACTCGCGATCCTGATGCACGTCATGTTGTTGCTCACGTTGGGACCGTGGGGACATGGACATCATGCGGGCGTGCTCATCTGGAACGTGTACTTCATTCTGCTGGACCTGCTGATCTTTCGACAGACGACTCCCGAAGAAAATGCAATGACCGAGTTGCCGGACCGAGAATTCAACATGTGTTCGGCGGGCGTATCCCGGAGAGTGGGAATCCCTGCCGCTTGGGCGGGAACGATGTTCTTCGTCTTTCTCCCCTGCCTCAACTGGTGGGGGTTGTGGGATCATTGGCCGAGTTGGGCCGTGTATTCGTCGCGACCCTCGATCGTCGAGGTGTACGTCCCGGAGGGACACATCGAGCGATTGCCCACATCATTGCAGACGCTGGTGAGTTCGCCCGAGCCGTTAAGCGATCAGTGCCGGGTCAACCTTGATGCGTGGTCGTTCGAGATGCTGCGGTGCCCGATGTATCCACAGGAGCGATACCGGGTGGCGGTCGCACTGGCCTTATCGAATGAGTGTCACATCGACGCGATGCGGTTGGTCATTCATTCGTCACCGGACCGCTGGACGGGAGAGCGAGAGGCAGTGGTCCTGAAGGGAACGGCTGAGATTCAGGCGAGAGCCGACTCATTCTGGCTGAACACGAAAGCTCGCCTCGAATGAACGTCCTGTTCGACGCACGCCGTGTCCGTTAGGATGCAGGCTGGTGTTTCACTTGTTTCCACATTTCACCGCTTTCAATGACGATTTCTCTTCCCATCATCGATGCTCCATCGGAGCTTCAGGCGTCGGGGGCACACTCCAAGGGGACGTACGCGTTCGTTTCGCTCGGTTGTCCCAAGAATCTGGTCGACAGCGAGAGCATGCTCGGCACGTTGGCGCTCGATGGATACTCGCTGGTGTCTGATCCGGATGGGGCAGATTTTGTGATTGTGAACACGTGCGGGTTCATTGAGGAGTCGCGGCAGGAGTCGAAGGCTGTCATCCGCGAGATGCTGGACTTGAAGGAGGCGGGACGAACGAAGGGAGTGATCGTCGCCGGCTGTCTGCCCGAGCGACTGGGCGGCGGGCTGCTGCAGGAGATGCCCGAGATCGATCACGTTGTCGGACTGTGGGGGCGTGACGAGATCAACCGTGTCGCGGACCATCTTGTCGGGGGCATTCGAGAGCAACGTGAACTCTTCCGACCGGCGCCGATTCGTGCCCTTGATGATCGCGCGCGTCTCCGGATCACGCCTCAACATTTCGCCTATCTCAAAATCTCGGACGGCTGCGATCGCACGTGCACGTTTTGCTCGATCCCCAAGATGCGAGGCAAGCATGTCACCAAGCCGATCGAGAAGGTGGTGACTGAGGCCCAGGAACTGGCAGCCGACGGCGTGAAGGAGTTGATCCTCGTCGCACAGGACACCACGTACTACGGGATGGATTACTACGGCGAGGTGCGGCTGGTTGATTTGCTGAAGGAACTGGAGCAGGTCGACGGCATCAACTGGCTGCGGCTGATGTATCTGTACCCGGTCAACTTCACCGATGAGCTGATCGACACGATTGCCGGTTCAGAGAAAATTCTGCCGTACCTCGACATGCCGTTGCAGCACATCAACTCGCAGGTACTCAAACGAATGCAACGGCGTGTCGACCGTGACAAGACGCTGACACTGGTCGAAAAACTGCGTGAACGTGTGCCGAATCTGGTGTTTCGGACGACGTTCATCGTCGGGTTCCCGGGCGAGACGGACGAACAGTTTCAGGAATTGCAGGACTTCGTGGAGGACACTCGCTTTGAGCGCATGGGAGTGTTCACGTACTCCGTCGAGCCGGACACGCCTGCGGTCAAACTAGACGGCCATCTTCCTGAGGAGGTAAAGAGTGCCCGCCGTGATGCTTTGATGGAAACACAACAACAACTCGCCTTCGACTTCGGCGATTCACTGATTGGGTACGAGTTGGATTGTCTGATCGACGAGAAGCTGGAAGACGGCGTCGCCGTCGGCCGGACGTTTGCAGACGCCCCGGAAATCGACGGCTGCGTTTACGTTGAGGATACAGGGTTCAACGTCGGGGATCTAATCCCCGTGGAGATTGTGGGACGGGATGAGTACGACTGGACGGGGGTCCCGTCCGGTGTCGATTTAATGACCGAATGAGGGCTTATGGCAGGGAGAAGCCCATGAGCGCGGTTGAAGAGAAACGCGAATCTGACAGTGCGCAGTCGATCGGTTCCCCTCCGCTGCCAATCGACCGGCGCTCGCTCAACGTGCCGAACATTCTGACGTTGAGTCGGTTCTTTCTGGCGTTGGTGTTGTTTGCCCTGATCGACTACGACGGTTGGTGGCGAGTGTCTGCGGTGCTGTTCATCGTTGCGGCGTCGACCGACTTTCTCGATGGCTACTACGCCCGGAAGTATGGGCAGGTGACCGTGCTGGGACGGGTCCTTGATCCGTTTGTGGACAAGATCATCATCGGAGGGTCGTTTATTTTCCTGCTTCGACATCCTCATTCGGGCGTGACGCCCTGGATGGCCTTCATCATCATTGGCCGCGAGATGTTCGTGACGAGTCTCCGAGCCATCTTGGAACGACACGGAACGGACTTCTCAGCGAAGTGGAGTGGCAAGATCAAGATGGGGCTGCAATGTGTCGCGGTGCCGCTTTCCCTGCTGTCGTTGAGTCCGGAGTTTCGCGAAGGCATCAGCGGGTTCCTTGCACCAAGTTCGCTCGACACGTTTCGGGATGCTTTCCTGTGGGCAACGGTGGCGTTCACGATTTACAGTGGGGTTGAATACACGTTTCGCGGCTTCCTACTCCTCAATCAGGCCATCCGCGACAAACTCCCCGACGAGCAGATTCGTCTTTCCTGAATTCCTCACACATCTGACTCTGTTCGTCGTTTGGCCGGTATGCTTTGGTTTCTGATTGCCTGTGCGGTTCCTGCGTTTCTCGTTTCCTTCGGTGCGACAGCACTGATGAAACGGATCGCACCGCGGGTCGGTCTCATTGATCAACCGGCTGGTGTGAAAGCGCATTCGACCCACACCAAAGTCACTCCGCTGGGGGGCGGACTGGGGATCTATCTGGGGTTCCTGCTTCCGGTCATCGCGGCTCAGGTTGCCGCATCGCTTGTGGCAACTCAACCCGAATTACTGAATTGGTTGCCGGACGGATTCGCTGCCCATCTGGCAGGCGTCGCGACTCGGTCCCGAACGATGTGGGCGATCATTGTGGGCGGGACTGTGTTCGTGATCATGGGACTGATGGATGACCTCACCTCGTTGCCCTGGCTGCCCCGGTTGCTGGTTCAGTTTCTGGTGGCTGGCGCGCTCGTCTCGGCAGATGTGAGAGCGACCGTGTTCGTCAACCAGCCGTGGGTCGGCATCGCGCTCACTGTGCTGTGGATTGTTTTGCTGACAAATTCTCTGAACTTTCTCGACAACATGGATGGGTTGTCTGCCGGGATCGGACTGATCGCCTCGGTTCTGTTCGCCATCGTCATGCTGATATTGGTGTCGGAACCGCGTTGGCTGGTCGGCGGAGCGCTGGTGGTGCTGGCGGGATCGCTCGCCGGCTTTCTCTGTCACAACTGGCATCCGGCGAGCATCTTCATGGGAGACTCCGGTAGCATGTTTATCGGTCTGATGCTGGCCAGTCTGACCGTTCTGGGAACATTCTACGACGCAGAGATGACAAGTCCGCATGTGATGCTCGCGCCGCTGTGCGTCCTTGCGGTGCCTTTGTACGATTTGACGACGGTGATTCTGATCCGGCTGAGTCAGGGACACAGCCCGTTTCACCCGGACAAGAACCACTTTTCACATCGGCTGGTCGCACTCGGTCTGAGTCGCAAGCACGCGGTGCAGACCGTGCATCTCACGACGCTGACAACCGGATTAGGGGCACTGTTGCTGTACCGACTGCCGGGTTGGCCCGGTGCCTGGCTGGTTATTGCACTCGTGATTTGTGTGCTGGCGATCATTACCATTCTGGAAAAGGCCGGGAGACGGAAGAACGGTGACTGAGTTCACGAGTCGTCGCGTCCGTCTCTCTCAACGCCCTCAACTCAGACGATCACACGTCGCTCGTCGGTGAGAACTCGATGCCTCGCAAACGTCCTGAGCCAACTCGCACGTCGACGTCGACCGACGGGAACAGGCGCCCAGAGGAAGACGTCGACTGGCAAGGGTTTCCGTGGCTGTCGTCTGCGGTCGCCGTCCTGTTCACTGCGAGGTTCTTTCTTCCGGCGGAGTCCGCAGCGCATGGTGAGACGTTGTGGATCACTCTGCTTTGGCTTGTTTGCGGGGTCCTGTGGCTCGTCGACGCCTTCCGCCGGGGGGAATCGCTGCGACGTCCCGACTGGCTGGATTCGGGACTGCTGTTGCTGGTCGGTGGACACGTCGTCTCCGCGATCGGGGTGCTGGTCTCCGCAGGTGACAAGCGATCAGCACTGAACATGCTTTGGGAGTGGGTCGGCATCGGAGTCGCCGGGCTGTTGATTCGAGCCGTCATGCGAGAGCACGCGAGCCGTGAGCGTCTGTTGAGTTGTCTGCTGGCGAGCGGTGTGGTGCTGTCCGGGCTGGGAATCTGGCAACACTACGTCTGGTACCCGAGCATCGCTGGTCAGTTCGCTGAACTCGATCGACTTGAGCAGTCGAGTCGGTCTGAGGAGCAGCCGCTCACAGTTGAGGAGCACCAACGTCTCACAAGACTGCAGCAGGAACTGGGCGTGTCCGGTGACGGGGCTGACTCTTCCCAACGGAGTCTGCGTGATCGAATTCAGGCGAGCACCGAACCGATTGGTCGCTTTGCGTTGGCGAATACGTTGGCCGGTCTGCTGATCGTTGCGTTACTCCTCGCATTGGCGTGCGTGCCAGCGACGTTCACTCCGCAGGTCTCCCCGCTCCGGATCGCGGTGATCGTGCTCATCGTCTGTGCGCTGGGCTACTGCCTGATATTGACGAAGAGTCGCACCGCGATGGTGGGCCTGATGTGCGGTCTGTTTCTGGGATTAGTTATTCTCGGTCGCACATGGCTGTTGAGCCGCTGGGGACGCTGGTCGGCCTCGGGGGTCGGCCTCGGCATCGTCGCATTAGTGTTGATCGCCGCGCTGAGCGGCGGGCTGGATCGCGAGGTCATTTCGGAGACGCCCAAGTCGCTGCGGTATCGTTTCGAGTACTGGACCGCGACGGGTGATGTGATTCGAGAACATCCGTTGCTCGGCGTGGGACCGGGCAACTTTCGTCAGAGTTATCTCAAACACAAGTTGCCGGAGTCGAGTGAAGAGATCCTTGACCCGCATAACTTCGTGCTCGATGTCTGGGCGAACGGGGGATTGATTGCATTGACGGGGCTGGTGTGCCTGCTGTTGATGTCCGCCCGGATCGGTCTCAATGTGATGAATCAATCGGCAGTCACTGTCCCGACTGACGAGCAAGGCAGTGCGATCAACGAGATCATGCTTCGTGTGGCGATTGGCTCCCTCGCGATGATCCTCGCTGCTTTGGTCGAGTTGTTTCAGGGGACCGACATTCGCAGCGATTGGCTGTCGCTGGCAGCCGCGTGGTGGAGCATAGTCGTCGTGATTACGCTTATGACCCCGTCCCTCACTCAGGGGCGATTCGCCGTCTTAGCCCTGGTGGGCATATTGATCCATCTCACAGGAGCAGGGGGCATCGCAATGCCCGCCATCCTGCAAGTCGTCCTGGTGTTGGTCTTTGCCGCTGAAGCACAGAGTCGTGAGCCCGTGAGCCGTTCAGATACGTTTGATTCAGGGTTTCAGATCCGTCGCTGCCGGTCGATTCAACTGGCAGCGATTGTTGTCGGACTGGCAGCGATCGTGGCTTGTGGTGTCACGGCGGCATTGCCGGTCACGAAGTCGAACATGGCTCTGTTGGAGGCCGACGCTGCGCTCAATGTCTCTCACAATCCTCTGGTCGCGGAACGTGCGTGCTTGTTGGCTGGCGAGATCGACCGGCTGTCCCCGGCACCGTGGCATGAGTTGGCGATCGTCCGAGCAATTCAGTGGCGGCAAAGGCCAACAGACTCAGCGTTTGCATCGACAGTAGAATCAATCGAGCAGGCAATCGCCCTTGACCCGATGAGCTTTGGCGGGTGGAGAGCCCTGAGTGACCTGTGGTGGGAGCGATTTGAGAGATCGGGAGAAACAAACGACGCAGTACAGTCACTCTCGGCATCCCTGGAGGCGGTGGATCGGTACCCACACCACGCGATCCTGCAGGCGAATGTTGCACGGGCGGCTGATGCAGCTGGACAACCCGACGTAGCCCTCGAATGGGCCAAACGTTCACTCGATCAGGACGCATTGAACCGGGAATTCGGCCACGCGGACAAGATTCTTCCCCCCGAATTATCGGTCAAATTGCGTAAGATTGTGAACGGGGCAGATTCTGTGGAATCGGAGTAGACAGTGCCTCTCCCAGAAATCCCGGGACCACATTGCAGTCTATCCGCCGTGCAATTTGACGCCTGTGGCACTCTGTTTAGAATGGAATTCATCGTCCTGCATACGCCCAGTTATTTGCGCCACCCGGAGTTGTCATGAAACCATTTTCAGTTCTGCTTGCAATCGTCACGCTCGGCGTGGCTTTGAGTGCGGTCGCCTGGGTGACCAAACGGGGTCCTGTCGAAGATGAATCTGAGGCGAAGGCTGCTCCCGATGTCGCCGCAGAAGATGTCAATGTGAATCCGTTTGAGTTCCCCCCCACGGGGCCGTATCCCAAGGCGGTGCTCGAAAACGGCACCCATGAATTCGGCACCATGGAGCTTGGCGAAGTCAAAAGGCACACATATACGATCAAGAACGAAGGCGATGCCCCGCTGAAGCTCAAGAAGGGACTGGTGCAATGCAAGTGTACGATTCCCGAGTTGAAGAATGATCTGGTTGAGCCGGGCGAGTCTGTTGAGATCGAGTTGACATGGGAACCCAAGAGTCTCGGCGAGTTCCACCAGAAGGCGATCATCCACACGAATGATCCGGAGAACAAGGAGGTCGAACTGCATGTGAAAGGGTCGGTCGAGCAGCTGGCCTTGTTGAGTCCTCAGGGCGTTTGGATGCTGGACCGGATCGAGGAAAACGAAACGGTCGAGTTCACGGGGTACATCATGTCCCGGCATCTCGACACTTTCGAAGTCGTGGGTTACGAAGCGTCCAGCGAACTGGTCACATGTGAATTCGAGCCGATCTCCGGTCAGGTGAAAGACCGGAAGGATGTCAAATCCGGTTACGCCGTGAACTGTAAAGTGAAGGGAGGCATGCCCGTCGGTCGCTTCACGGCATCGCTGACGATCAACACGGACATGAAAGGCGGGCAGGACTTTGATATTCAACTGGAGGGAGTTCGCCCCGGTCCATTCTCGATCATCGGTGAGAACTGGATTGGTTCGAAGATGCTTGTCGCCATGGGTGACGTCAAGCAGGCTCAAGGGAAGACGATCAAACTTTCCATGTTCGTTTCCCGTGAGGATGAGCCGCTTGAGTGTGAGGTGATTTCCAGCGACCCGCCGTTCATCGATTTCACCGTCGAAAAAGACGAATCATTCGACGTCCCGGCACGCGAGAAATACTGGATCATCTTTTCCGTCCCTCCGGATGCGGAGCTCGGAAGCTGGGTCGGTGACAACGCAGGAACGATCGTCGTGAAGACAAACCGCAACAACATGGACCAGTTCGAGGTCTATGCGGATGTCACTGTGCGAGAATAACGTTCCGCTCGTGACGCCGATCGACATCATTACGGCAACCGATTGCTTGTGCATCCTGAGGCGGCTTCATGGCTGACGCAATAAAGCGAATCGTCTTGGTCACTGGGGTATCGCGTGGTTTGGGGCGAGCTATGGCGGACGGCTTTCGTGACGCCGGCTGCACGGTGCTCGGTTGCAGTCGCTCGACGGCGGGCATCGCCGAATTGCGGGATGAGTTCGGCGACCCGCATCGCTTTGCCGTGGTCGATGTCGCCAGTGAGCCGGATGTGGCGGAGTGGGCGAAGCGCCTGCTCCGCGAGGGACTCGTCCCCGACCTGCTGATCAACAATGCCGCCCTTATCAACGAGAATGCTCCGCTGTGGGAAGTTTCCTCTGAGAAAATGGCCTCTCTGCTCGATGTCAACGTGTTGGGGACACATCATGTGATCCGACAGATCGTCCCTGCGATGATCGAACGGGGCAGCGGTGTTATCGTGAACTTCAGTTCCGGCTGGGGACGTTCGACTTCACCGGACGTTGCCCCCTACTGCGCGACCAAATGGGCCATCGAAGGACTCACACGGGCGCTCGCCTCCGAACTGCCCCCAGGGATGGCCGCGATCCCACTCAATCCCGGCATCATCAACACGGAGATGTTGCAATCCTGCTTCGCTGACGGGGCCGCCCATTACCCGACCGCTCAGCAGTGGGCGACTCGGGCGGTCCCGTTCCTCCTCGGTCTCGGCCCACAGCACAACGGCCAACCTTTGACCGCACCCTGATCGATGATACCACCTCAAGGACCGGTCCGCCGGTCAAAGTCAGTACAATGTCGTCAGTTCCGCCGGCTTGATCGACAAACAACGAACAACGCCAGCCCGAACATCACGATCACGATCAGCCCCTCGAAATACCAGGTGCGACCGGACGATATCGTGGGACCTTCCGCCGGGGGAGGTGGTGGCGTATTCTGTGCCCACGCGAGAGTCGCTCCGACGGTCAGCAACGTCAGACAGGAGACACATTGTTTCCAGAGATTCCGAAAGGATTGCATGGGCTGCTCTTCAATCGTCGACGAATCAGTGATCGGTAACTCAACTTCTGACATGACAACAGGCTGAGGGTCTGTCGAACTCCGATTCTAACCGCCCGACGACTGCCGTGTCCCCTCTGAGATGGCGGCATTGTTTACATTCAGAGAAACCGCGAGATGGGTGAGCGAAGCTTTCGAAACTCCTCGGCCGGCAACCAGACCGTTTCCCAGCGGGGGGACCGCTGCTTCATCGCCGTGCCGTACTCATCGGCCCACACGCCGTAGAACGCATAGGTCCGGTCCCGAATCGTGTGAAGACTGTCGTGCTCGCTCTCGACGTTCGGCTGCGTCACGTGGTAAGCGAACACGAGCAATGAGCGAAAACCGTCTCCGAAAACCTGCTGCCACTGCATCAGACAGGAGATGTCATCCTCCGTGGCCCAGTTCTCCCAGCGATGGCCCCGCTCGCCGGACGGAAACCTGCGGCCCTTCACATCCACCAGCAGGTTATGGTCCTGATTCGAGTAAACGATGAAGTCCATCGACTTCAATGACGCATCGTTCAGCAGCGCCCGTTTCGTTTCATCCACCGACACGTAGGGGATCTGTTGACCTCGCAACAACTCCTCAAACGCAACATCGTAATGATTGTTCCGCAGGGCCATGATTCGCATCTCCATGCGACGACAAGAACTGACAAGCCGACGAGTCCATGCAAAGTATATGAGTTGAACAGGGACTCGTCACCTGAAATCGGCAACAGCCGATTGCATGAAGGCAGTCGATTCGGCGAAGTTTGTTCAGTGTCGCACCGTTTTAGCGGAGCCCTGACACTATCAATGATCGACTCAGTGCGCGATCTGCTCCCAGTATTTGTCGAACTCAAAGTCCGGGCTGTTCTCGTGGTCGTGACACTTGTGGCAGACTTGGACCTCTGCTGTTTCAACTGAGACGTGCATCTTCTCTCGCTCCGCCTGGAGAGCCACTTCGTCGGTATCGCCGCTCTCCTCCAGTTCGACATGCTTGCTTGCCGGTCCGTGACAGTTTTCGCAGTGGACTCCCGTGAGGTGAGCCGACTCTTCAGCACCGACGAACCCGCTCTCGAACCGCACGACCTCCTGAGGGTCCCAACCGGCAGTGTGACAACAGATGCATTCCGGATCGAAGATCCGATCCATGCGGACACGTTCCACAAGCGATGGATCGTCACTCGTCTGAGCGAACGCCACCGTCAAACTCTTGAACCCGTATTGATGATGGTGTGATTCTTCCCAAACCTCATACTCGCTGTCATGGCAGTCGGCACATTTCTCTGACCCGATGAATGAATACTCTGCCCCCCGGTCAGGAGTGATCGCTGGCTCATTCGCCACGAGATTCTCACTCTCCAGCAATTGCTGATAGGCCCGCATACGATCATCAATTTCCGTCGAATGACCGAAACGAAAGCGGTCCAGTTCGACGACTTCGAACCGGTATTTATCCCCCTCAGTTGCGTCCGGGTAATACCCGACGACCGCAACGTTCTTTCCATTCGTCCCCACACGAAGCAGGAGCGAGTCGCCGACCGGCTCGGTATCCCCCACCGGATCCTCTGGACCTCCCGCGGTGACCACGAGATCGAAGTCGGGGTACGCCTCAGCAAGCGACCGACTTTCGTCCGGCTTGGCGTATGCCAGCAGCAACATCACGTCCGATCCTTCATCCTTCAGCTGAGTGATCACACCCGGCAACACGTCCGCAGGATCGTCGATCTGCAGCAGCGACGAATCGGGACTCTCGCCGTCGGGGAAGAGTTCGGTCCGGTAGGTTTCACTGAGAACCGCGGTCACACCAATCTTCACCCCATCAACCTCGACAACGCGATGCGTCAGCGGTGTGCCGATTTCCCTTGTCTGGAAAATGGTCACATTGGATGCAATGAACGGCAGATCGAAACCAGACTCGTTACTCGTGTTTGAGAATGACGTGAACAGGAATTCGGCACCGAGCCTCAGGTCCTCCGGCCCCAATCCGAGGCCCTGGTAACCGATGGTGTTCAGTGCATCGCGGGTGACCTCGAACTTCATCTCGCTTTGCCGTCGTGTCCTCTTGAGCAGACCTCCCAGGTCAAATCCGGTGACGGGCCAGCCTCGGTCTCGCAGTTGTCTGACGAAGTCGGCTCGCCGCGAAAGTCCTCCCGATTGGCGCTCGGAACAACCACACGGTTCGAGATGGCCGTGCTGCTCCCCCGTCAGGACGATTGCCACAGCGGGCGCCTCCCAGTCGGCCAACAAGGGCTTCGGCTTGGGTTCCTCGTCGGGCGAATCGCTCGCAGGCGAGTCGGAGTCGTTCGCATTGCCCTCTTCCGCGGCTGTTGTTGGACCAGCCGAGTCGGTCGAGCGATCGGACGGACAGCCCGCAACCAACGTCAGCACACCGGCGAGCATCACACCAAAACAGATGCGTCCCAATAAAACATGGTTCTGTCGTAGCGTCGGCATCAAATGAGTTCCTTCTCTGCAATTGAGAATGAGGCATCGTTCCTACGTGTGGCCGCGGGTCGAATGTTAACGAAATCTCACCGATTCTGGCATATCGAGACGAGCCGTTACCGCCACGTGCGCAAAGATTTCGATCGACCGGAGCCGGGTCTGCCGGTCAGCCGACTTCAACCGGGAGACCTTGCTTCCCCTTTCACTCACTCCGCCACGAGTGCTCCGTAGCGTTCAACGTGCTCCCGCCAGCGACGGACACTCGGTTCGCGATCCTTGGGACTCAAGCCGGCGCGATAGCTTCGTCCAAAAGCGCCGCCTGTCAATCGGTGAATGTGGTAAGCCGCGAGTTCCCGAACAGCGACTTCATCATGGTCCAGCCAGTCGACCAGTTCCTTCGATGTGAACTCATCCTTCGCATCGGATTCTGAGTACCCCCACAACAGACGATTCAGTGCCTCAGCGGTGTCCGCCCGGAAACGGTTCTGGAGTTCCAGATTGAGCTTCGCTCCGTTTTGCTCGTTTCGAGGAAGCCAGTTGCGGAGGCCTTCAATGGCAGCAATCCGCGTCTCTTCGTGCGACACGCTCAGCGCATCGAGCAGACCATCCAGCCGATCAGTCACCGCAAGGGTCTTCGCCGCCAGTTCCGAATTCTGCGGACGCCGATCCTTCACCACAGGACGAATGCTCTGTGAGATCGGTTGCTCAGCGATGAACTCCTGTCTGTATCGGTCTGCCATCCGTTGAGCGATGGACGACAGGACACCGCCGGAGGTCAACCATTCCGGAGACTGGACAAGGCTCTCGCCATCTCCATCCGCTTGGCCTTCGTTTCCTTCTCCGGAGAAGCTCTTTTGTCCATCTCCCGGCTGAAGTTCCGTCACCCGTTCGCTGAGCAACTCGATCAAACGAATACTACCCGTCTGAACCTGAATCCCCCCCGCATACTTGGTGGCTCCGGTCATGTCGCGCACGCCCGTTGGAGTGTGCGGAACCACCTCGATGCCGACAATCGTATCCGGTGTGAGCAGATCAACCTGCCACTCGTCATTACGGATCTTCAAGCTGAACGAAACCAATGACTCCTCGTCCCCTTTGATTCGATTCACGAGAATCACGCGCCCCTGATCGATCGACAGACCGAACCGCGTCTTCTCCGATGCCGCCATCGCCTGCAGACGCGTGCCGCCCAGCAGGGAGACCTCAGCTGCCAACTCCGCACCATCTCCGACCGTGATCCGCGACTCGAACGGCTCCGGACTGGCGACTTCCTCACCTGCGTACAACATGGATCGGTATGGCAGAGCGTTCCATTGATCCGTCGCTGCATCGTGTCGCAAGAGGACTCCCGAGTTGCTGACGTATTGAAGGTCATAGGGGGCCAGCATCACGGGCGCAGGAACAGCGGACGGCACCGGTGGAGTAAAGGCTTCCGGGTCCGGCGTGACATCGACGGTCCCACCATCCACCGCGGCCAGCTCATTCGGCGACGGCGGGTCAGTCTCCGGCAACGAAGACTCGAGGGGCGTCTCAGCAGAGTCCGCTGGTTCCGTTTGCTGTGCAGGCAGTGTTTCCGGTTCGTATGACGGCTCCGTGAACTCGTCCAACCCTTCGCGACCGTCGCCAATAGCCACTGATGGATCAACAGCCGCAATCTCGATTGGCTGTGACTCCTCCTCGACCGTCTCACCCGCATCATCCGAAACGGAGTCTTCCACACTCGTTTGCAGGGCATCATCGACCAGCGCCTCCCCCTCGGACGATGTCGGTTCATCCGTTTTCCCAACCGCGCGATTTGATCCGGATCGGAGCGGCTCGGTCAATGTCGGCTCGGTAAAGAACGAATACGCCCACAAACCGAGAATGGCCGCGAGCGCAAGGTACAACGCCGTCCTGCGCCACATGGGGCGATGGGCCAATTCAGATGGAAGTCGGTCTTCGATCTTTTTCATTTCCGCTTGAGGCGTCGTCCCCAACACGAAATGGCCCGATCCCACCCCGGCGACCTTGGGAGTATGCGGTTGTTCCTTCTCCGATGCGAATTCCTGCGGAGGTGCCACCGCTCCGTGAGCATACATGTGCTCGCGTAATTTGGTGTCGATCTCGACCGGCTTGCCAAGGACCAACGTCAGAATTTGATGACACGCGGCCACCTCCGCCAGATGCGGGTCTGACTCAAGACATATTTTTTCGAGATCGGCAACACCATCCGGCGCCAGCGTGTTGTCGAGATACTCAGCGACAATGTTGGGATCGGGAGCCGAACCGGGGCCGCTCAACTCGGGAGCCGAGATGCGACGCCTGCGGACGACGTCCTGAATTTTGCTCACCAGCGAAGTGGCAAGAGGACTTTCCTGAATCTTCTCACCGATTTCCTTCGCCTGCGCCGGCTCAAGAATGTCGTCGAGATATGCCAGCAGTGTTCGCAGAGTCAGTCGCATCGGTCGCCTCAGGGCTGTCGGGTCTCAGTGTCATGCAGGAGGAAAAACCGTCCCTATGATATGAGTGCAGCCCCGCGTGCGAATCCGTGCGAGATTCTTCACGTTTTCTGGAATTCCACGCAAAACGCTCCCGCTAGTCGCGGCTAAACGATTGTGTCAACACGGTTTAGCCGCGACCAAAGGGAGCGCGCGATGTCTCCACCATGCTGAAAAAACGTCACTCGGCTGCGACGGTCTTGATGCGGATCTTCCGGAATCGCACGGGGTCATTGTGCCCCGCGAAGCCAAAGTGTCCCGATGTCAAATCTTTCCCCGGATGAGGAGAGTCGCCCATGAATTCGGTGACCCCACTCACATCGGCATCAAGAATGACCGTACCGTTCAACTCGACCTTGATGGTTGATCCGACGACGGTGACCTCCTGGAAATTCCATTCGCCCGTGGGCCGCAGATATCCCCTCGCGGCGGGGACCATGCCGTACACAGAACCATGTGCCTGTCGCGGGTCGAGCCAACCGGCGTACATCGGGTGTTCGGTGTCAAGGACCTGCAACTCGGTCATGCCGTCGTACGCGGCTCCTCCGTTGCCGGGGTAGCGAATCGCGAGTCCGTTATTGCCGCCCGGGGGAAGACGAAACTCGAGTCGCACCTGAAAATCGACGTACTCTTTCTCCGTGAACAGCACGCCGCCGTGTCCAGGCTGACATTTTATCGCCCCGTTGACGACCTCGTAATTGTCCGTCGCTCCGGCCCAGCCGGTGAGGTCTTCCCCGTTGAAGATGGACTCGTAACCGTCTTCACCATGCGATGCGAGAATCTGGTTCGCTTCATCGGAGCCGATCTCACGGATGAGCAGATTCCGCCAGCGGATCTCCCCGCCATGTGTTTGCAACTGGATACGTCCTTTGCGGAACAGCGGGATCTCACGGTTCCAGTAGTTGTCCATGATCGCGTGATCGACGACGAGATGATCATTGAACCAGACACTCGTCCGCTCGCCCACTTGAACGATGCGGAACTGATTCCACTCACCGAATGGTCTGTCAGCCAGTACGAGTGGGTCACGGCCCGGAGCCCCATCCGGATTGTTGAACAGTCCTCCCGACCCCTTGTCCGCACCGCGATCCCATTTTCCGCCCGCTTCGGTCCAGTCCCAAATCTGCACCTGAGGCGTGCCCCGCAGATAGATGCCACTGTCCGCCAACGCGACCGTGCGATACTCGATCAGCAGCTCAATATCGCCATACTCCCGATCAGTCGTGAGGTACGGCCCCATGCCGTCGTTGACGAGTTCGCCATTCTCGATCGTCCAGTGCTCGAGCGTCTCCTTCCACCATTCGGCCAACTGCTTCTGTTGGTCCTCCTCCGGCATGGCTGCCAGTTTCTGCGGATCAAAGTGAGGCATCCCATGCCACCCCGCCAGGTCCTCACCATTGAACAACGCCACAAATCCATCGGGAGCGGTGACCTCCGCAAACGTGCGGGAAACATTGCACAAACAGAGACAAGAGAAGCAGGCGAGCATCAGCAGAAAGCGATTCACAATCGGAGTCTCCACGGGGATGGTCAATGAGGCAGTTCAAGTCACACAAAAACGTGACAGGCAGGACACTTCATCGTACCGAGCAACCCCACCGCATGCGAGTCGTTGCATGGTGAAAACAGACTCTCCGGTCGTTCCCGCCCGGTCGTTGTGTTCGTGAATCGACGACACTATCCTGAACTCCGCTGCGGCATCGTTCGATCGCCGTCGGTCATCCCTCAAACAATCGAGATCGCACTCAGGAGTCACTCATGGAGACGACCAACGGACCAATCAATCGCAAACTCCGCATGGGCCTCGTCGGCGGCGGACAGGGCGCGTTCATCGGCCGTGTTCACGCCACCGCAGCCGTCATGGACAACCGGGCCGAACTCGTCGCCGGGGCTCTCTCATCCAATCCCGAGAAGGCCAAAGCATCCGCTCCGTCCTATGACATCAAGGACGAGCGAGCCTATGGGTCATGGCAGGAGATGCTCGACACGGAAGCCTCCCTCCCCGATGACCAGCGAATCGACTTCGTCTCGGTCGCGACGCCCAACTTCACACACTTCGAGATCGCGAAGGCCGCCGTCGAGAAAGGTTTCAACGTCGTCTGCGACAAGCCAATGACGTTCGACTATCAGCAGGCTCTCGACCTGCAAAAGGCGGTCGAGGCGAGCGATGTCGTGTTCGCGGTGTCACACAACTACACGGGCAACCCCCTCGTCCGTCAGGCTCGGCAGATGATTCAGGACGGTGAGTTGGGCGAGATCAACGCCATCCGCTCGAACTACATCCAGGGCTGGCTTCGCACGCGTCTCGAAGCCGAAGGGCAGAAACAGTCCGCTTGGCGAACGGACCCATCCAAGTCGGGAGCTGCCGGTTGCTTCGGCGACATCGGCACGCACGCCTACAATCTCGCTCGCTACATGACGGGTCTGCTCCCTGAGCAGATTTCGTGTCACCTCAAGATCTTCGAGGACGGCCGGCAACTCGACGACTACGGACATGCCATCGTCAAGTTTGAGAACGGCGCCCTCGGAACCGTAACCGCCAGCCAGATCTCCCACGGCCGTGAGAACGACCTGTTCATCGAGATCGACGGCACGAAGGGGGCCATCCAATGGCGTCAGGAGACGCCCAACGCGATGACGTTCCGTCAAAACGGCAAGCCGCACCAGATCTACTTCCGCGACCCGAATGCTCCGTTTGCAAATAAACTGCACGCAGCCGCCTGCCGCATCCCGGCTGGCCATCCGGAGGGCTATCTCGAAGCATTCGGCAACGTCTACCGTGCCGCGTTCGATGCGATGGCTGAACGTGCTGCTGGCAACTCGGTCGAACGTAAGGACACCGTCTACCCCAACGTGTATGACGGCGTCGAAGGGATGTATTTCATCCAACAATGCGTCGCCTCCAGCGCCGCGGGCGGCGAATGGCTCGACATGAAATGCGACGCCGCCCGCCGGTGACGAGATTGAGTATGTCAATCAACCCTTTCACCTCAGGTGACGTGCGTGTCCGATCGTCCCTCCATCGATATCAAGATTCTTGAGCAGGATGGGACAACGTTCGATATTCAATGTGTCATTGGGGATGTCACGATCGAAGTGATTTCCGACGTCTGGCTTGAGGGCTCCGAACTGATTCTGTCCGGAGTCCATATCGATGGACCGGGACCGGGCACTCTGTCGCCAAAGTTGCTGCGAGAAGCCGCACGAGAATTCGGACGACAATGGGAGGCCGACCGTGTTATCATTCGTGGTGGACGTCGCACGACAGGTGCCCATCCCGGACACATCCCGCGCGAAATCGTCATCATTGTGAAATGAGGGAGGACGAACATGGTCAGTGTCGAGTTTCGCGACTGGCAGAGTGGTTTCCAGAAAGTGGCTTTCAACCGGTTGTTGCGTGAGCGGACTGGGATGTCACTCGCGGACGCCAAGCAAATCGTTGACCGACTTTTGGCAGAGAATCGGGCTCGTGTCTCTGTCGCATCGGTCGATGTTGCGAACTCGTTGCGTCAAGAGAGCTTGGAACTTGGTGTGGGTGGGATCACGATCGGGGAATCTGCACAGATTGAATCGTCCCATACAGGCTCTCACTGAAACACGTCGAAATGAGCGAAGCCCATCATCAGCCGCATCTGACGAAGTGGATCATCCTCGCCATCGTGTTGGCGATCGTCTTGGCAATGGCCCTCCCGATCATTGCAGCAATGGGAGTCTCACAAGCGGATATCGAGGCGGCTGCTGAGTCCAACGCAAGTATCGCGGCACATCTTGAGGCTGGGCGATTAGAAGAGGCGACGAGCGAATATATCGCTCAACGAGCTGCCTACTTGATAGAGCCGTTGAAGTTGGGCGGTGACATCTTTCTGCGCGTGCTCAAGATGATCGTCGTGCCGCTGGTGGTGGCGTCGGTCATGACGGGCATTCTCGGCATGGGCGATGTCCGCAAGCTCGGCAAGCCCGGTCTGTACACAGTGCTGTACTACCTCTCGACGACGTTTCTTGCCGTCGTCGTCGGACTGATCGTGGTCAACATCGTCCGTCCGGGAGTGGCGTTTGGGGAAGGAAATCAGCAGGAGGTCTCTGAGGCCAAACGCCCCAATCAAACACTCTATGAGCATCTTGGCAAAGAGACGAAGCTGTCGGATGACCAGATCGCCAAACTGTTCGGCGACTCGGATTACGTCGAACGCAAGGACCGGTCGATGGGCCGGATCTTTCGCAATCTGGTGCTGATGCTGTTCACTGACAATCTGTTCGAGTCAGCGGTGGGAACGCAGCTGCTGCCATTGATCGTGTTCTCGATCGCATTCGCCGGCATGCTCACGACCATGGGGGAACAGGTCAGCACGCTTAAGTCGTTCATCTACGAAATGAATAACGCCCTGATGGTTTTCATTCTGCTGATCATGCGTGTTGCGCCGATCGGCATCTTCTGTCTCGTCGCGGGACGATTTGGTGAGGCGAACGCCAATGGAGAGTTCTTCGCAGAGCTGTCCAAGACCGGCTGGTACTCGGCGAGCGTGGTGATCGGATTGGGCATTCATTCATTCGTCACCCTGCCGATCCTGCTGTACGTGTTCACCAAGCGGAATCCGTATCGCTTCATGGTGCAGATGGGTCAGGCGCTGCTCACGGCCTTTTCGACGGCCAGCTCGTCCGCGACACTTCCGCTCACGATGGAAGCAGCCGTCGATGAAGCCGGCATCTCCAAGCAGTCGGTCGACTTCGTGCTGCCGCTCGGTGCGACAATCAACATGGACGGCACGGCTCTCTACGAAGCGGTGGCCGCCATCTTCATCGCGCAAGTCGTCGGTGCTGACCTTTCCTTCGCACAACAGGTGACGGTCGCACTGACCGCCACACTCGCAGCGATCGGAGCGGCGGGTATCCCCGAGGCGGGGCTGGTGACGATGGTCATCGTACTCACCGCAGTCGGCCTGCCGGTCGAGTACATCACAATCATTCTCTCGGTCGACTGGCTCCTCGACCGCTTCCGCACGACGGTCAACGTCTTCGGCGACGCCTGCGGTGCCGCCATCGTGGAGAAGTCGATGCCCGCAGCTGACGCTGCGTCATGATTGGGCCTGACGCCACGAAGACGTTCACGCCTCCTCATTGACGGACGTCACGTTTTCCGTTTCCGTCGTCAGCGATTCAACGAATGCCAATCCGCCGAACAGGACCGTCACGTACACGAGATCGCCTGCGACTGTGTTGCCGAAGAAAGGGATCGCCTGCACGAAGCATTGCGAGAATCCTGCAACCGTGCGGGGATACATGCCGCTCGCGATCCAGACGCCGAGGTTCGTCACCACGAAGAACAGAGTCGAGACTGCGAGTGACATGCCGACGATACGAAGCGGACTGCGACGATGATTCGTCAGAACTCGGCCCAGCAGCGTGATCATCACAAACGCGGCGTACACGAATATCTGCGAGCTGTAGAAACCAAAACCGGTGCCCATCACTTGTCCGATCAGGTAATCACTGAGCAATAGTGCAGCGAGAGGCACCAGCAGAGCGAGTCTTCGATCGCGGTAGGTCGCCCCTGCGAATAGTGCCATCGCTCCCAACGGCGTGAAGTTCGGCGGGTGAGGCAAAACCCGCGTGATCGCCGCAGCGAGGATCATGCAGGCGATGAGCCAGAGTGACGTGTGTTTCCGTGGAGCCACTGTCGTATTCATAACATCTCCATGAGTCTATTGACGATCGTAAAGTTCGTCCTGCCGATTGAGGTCGTCCAGGTTGCCATCGCTCACATAGCCGAGGCGATGCTCTTCCATCAGGTCCGCCTGATCCTGACTGATGAAGTTAGCACCCGGCACCTCGATGCGAAACTGTCGCTGGCGGATTTCGACGTGTCCATCCAGAAAGGCGACATTGGCAGCATCCGAATGTCGAAAGTGGACATTTGGAAAATTGTTACTCGGTGGCTCAAGCAGCCATGTCTCCTCGAAGCTGTATGTCGCTGGCATGAAGGTCGCGAGCTTCACCTGAGCCGCATCTGCAAAGACGACAGTTTGCGTCATGGACCTGACATCACGGAACCGGCGACTCAATGGCTCACTCGATGGCGTCGCAATAAACGTTGGTGGCGGGTACTCGATGCCGGCTGCCCGTGAGAGGTAATACCCATTGTAAGCAAAGCCTGTTGCAGGCTTGCCGAACCGCACCGTGTCCATCTGAGCTGCGCCGAACTCCGGACATTGAAACGCGGTGTAGTTCGTCTCCATGAACGGCGCAAGTGGCCCGGTAGTGAAGTCGAGTTGTTGGTCGGGATTCGCCTGATCGTAGTCGACCGTGCCGAACCAGAAACGAGACGTCCCTTGGGCCCCGCTGAATGTGGACAGAAAACTCAGTCGCTGCTGATCCTCGATCACATAAGGAGGCAGCGTCTCGTTGTAGACGTCCGCATAGTTGTGCATGGCCAGCGCGAGTTGCTTGAGGCGATTCCTGCACTGCGTGCGACGTGCTGCGGCTCTCGCCTGCTGGACTGCTGGGAGAAGCAACGCAATCAGGATCGCAATGATGGCAATCACCACGAGCAGTTCGAGGAGCGTAAAGCCCTTTTGGGCACGACAGCGGTTTGATCTCATCGGTATGGCCTCTCGCGGAACAGGACCCCGGCCATGAGAGAGTAGCGACGCGACAACATCATGGATCACGTGAACGACCAGCGCGAGGGGGCGCGTGCGATGTCTGCCAGTGTCGACAACTCCGGTCCTCGCCGGGCGATCAACTTCGACACACAGGCAGGTCTTCTGGCTCCCGGATCGTCCGACTGACAAAGCCTTCCCATCGAATGTTCGACAGTGGCAGCGATCGCCAATCGTCCCCGGTCACAGCGGCGGGACCGCAACGGATTTACACCGTTTTCCCTTTTCACTCATCGATCACACTCGAACGACGAGAACCTGAGTGACAGGACCACGATAGCAATCACTCACGTCTTGTCAATGACCTTCGGCGATCGGCGATACGGTCACAATGGAGGAAGATCCTCGATGCGTTCGATGCGGATGGCGTCGGCCATGACATAACCATTGGCATCGTTTGACAGCTCCACGACCAAGGTGTCGCCTGTGATGATCACGTTTGACAGGTCTTCCCAGTTGAAGTCCTGATCGTTGAAGTTATTCGGCGACTGCTGTTGATCGGCATCGACCGTCAACAGCGGGTTCGCCCCGTCGTAGATCGTGTAGGGAGCATCGGAGGCACGCAAGGGATTTGCCACCCAAGTCGCGGATACGCGGTACTCGCCCGCTTCCAGATCGGAGAATGTCCAACGGGCGACCTTGCTGCCGCCGAAGATGGACGCATTGCGGTTATCGCCTTCGGCTCCTGCATTGCCCGTTCCCCATACTCCATTGACAATCTCGAATCCTGCGTCGCCGTCATCAATGATCTGCGGGAGATCGCCGATCCGCTCGACGCGGATCGCATCCGCCATCACGTATCCGTTCGCATCGTTCGAGAGTTCGACGATCATCGAGGTGCCGGTGATGTCGAAGTCTCCCCCCAGGTCCTGCCAACTCACCCCGAATTCGGTCAAATCAGGACTGCCGCTCGGCGCCAGTTGCTGATTCACATCAACCGTTTCGAGAGAAGTCGTGCCGTCGATGATCGTATACGGGGCGTCAGAGGCTCGGACCGGATGCGGAGTCCAAGTTGTGGAGACGCGATACTGACCGGGGACCAGCCCGGAGAATGTCCAACGGATCACTTTCTCACCGCCGTTGATTGAAGCGTTTCGATTCGTCCCGTTGGCGCCCGAGTTCCCGGTGCCCCACGTTCCGCCCACGACCTCAGCCGCGCCGTCGTCAATGACCACCAGCGTCAGTCCTACGCTCTCGAAAGCGCCGATGTCGACGATCGCATTGCTGTCACCATTCCCGTCGACGATTCGGTCAAAACCTCGTTGGTCGGTCGGGGAATTCGCCAAGGAATTGCTTCCCGTATCGACCGCCGGACCGGCCTCCACCAGTGCATGGGTGTGCGTGGGACCGCCGTTGTCAGCAAGCACAGGTGAGAGCACTGTTGTGTGATCGACGTCGAGCTGATCAGTCTCTGCGTCGCATCCGTCCGCGTCTCCCACATCGCCGACCAGATTATTCCCCAGCGAATTGTAGAACCCGGTCAGATCGTTATTCGTTGTGGCGGTGTTCCCTGCCACGATGGTGTTAGCCGCAAAGACGGTTCCGTCGGCTTCGTTCATCGCGCCGCCACCGTTTGCTGCTTCGTTGAACGCAGACGTCACGTTGATCGAGGTGACGACGTTCTTCGTGTTATAGAGTCCACCACCTCCGGCGCTCGCGGTATTGCTGGAGATGGTGCTGTTCGAGATCGACAATTCGCCGCCGTTGAGTGTCTCCGTGCCCGTGTTGGCGATCCCGCCGCCATTGACTGCCGAATTGTAGGCGATCGTGCTGTGCGTGATATGCATCTCGCTATCACGATTGTTCCGCACACCGCCGCCTTGCTCGGCGTCATTGTCCGTGATCGTGGTCGTGGTGATGGACGCGAATCCCTTTGGATACGCAGCCGGATTAGCGGCCGTTCGTCCGGTGTTCTCGATGCCGCCGCCGCCACGAGTCGCCGTGTTGGCGGAGATCAGACTGCTGGACACATTGAGCGTTCCGGCCCAGTTGAATAGTCCGCCACCGTCTCCTGATGAGTGATTGTCGAGGACCTCGCTATCGACGAGGTTCAGTGTGCCCAATTCGTTGGTGAGCCCACCTCCCTCGCTTTGTGCTGTGTTCCCGGAGATCGTACTGTTGATCACCGTGATCTCACCCTCTTCCAGACCGGCGATCCCGCCCCCCGCGTGGCTTGAGTTTCCGGTGAAGGTGCTCTCGGAGATCTCGGCTGTGCCCCGGATGTTCCCGAATCCGCCGGCGTACTCGACAGCCGTGTTGCCCGTAAACGTGCTGAGGAAGATCGTCACATCAGCAGCACCGAGCGTCTCACTGCCCTGACTCGCGATCCCGCCGCCGTGATTCGCAGCGTTCGTCGTGAAGGTGCCCTCATGCACGTTCAACACGCTGTTGCGATTGTTGCTGATTCCGCCCCCCGTGTCGCCTGCGGTGTTGCTTGTGAAGCTGCTGTCCACAATGGTCATGGTGCCGCCGGGATAAGCACCCGGATCGCCAATCGTGTTCCCCGTATTCTCGATACCCCCTCCATTCCTGAGAGCCGAGTTCACATTGAACTGGCTGCCGAGAATCTCAACCGTTCCCGCCCAATTGAAGAGTCCCCCGCCATCGTTGTCCGAGTGATTGTCGATGAAGTTTGTGCCGGTGACGCCAAGCGTGCCGAGTTCATTCGTCACCCCGCCCCCTTCGTTACCAGCGGTGTTTCCTGTGAGGGTGCTGGAGGTGAGGGTCATTTCGCTGCCGTCCCAGTTGGCGACGCCTCCTCCCTCCCAAGCCGAGTTGCCGGTGAAGGTGCTTCCCGAGATGATCGCGTGTGCCGGGCCGAAGGTTTCACTCCCCTGACTGCCGATGCCGCCGCCCATGTAGGCAGAGTTGCTGGTGAAGGTGCTGTCCTGCACGATGAGCATGCTGTTACGAATGTTGCTGATGCCGCCGCCATTCTCGCTGGATGTGTTGCCGGAAAACGTGGTGCCGACGACGCTCGCCATGCCTGCCGGATAAGCTCCGGGGTCGTAGATGGTGTCGCCCGTGTTCTCGATGCCGCCGCCGTTGCTGAGCGCGGAGTTGCCCGTGAACAGGCCGCCGGTGACACTCAACGTGCCGGCCCAGTTGAAGATCCCGCCCCCGTCGTTGTCCGTATGGTTGTCGATAATGTCGGTGTCGATGACATGGAGCGTTCCCAACTCGTTCGCCAGTCCACCTCCTTCGCTGCTGCCCGTGTTTCCACTGACTGTGCTGCCGGTAACTGTCATCTCACCGACCTCCAGATTGGCCAGACCGCCTCCTGCCGCTGCGGAGTTGCCGGTGAACGTGCTCGCGAGGACATCAGTATCATTGAGGAGGCCGAAGATTCCGCCGCCGTATCCGTCAGCCGTGTTGTTCTCAAAGGTCGACGTGCTAATGGTCGTGTGCCCCGCGTCGAACGCAGTGTCGCCGTGATTGGCAATTGCTCCACCGTGTGCAGCGGAGTTGGAATCAAAGTCACTGCCCTGCACATCGAGCGTGCTGTTGCGTCGATTGGTGATCGCCCCGCCGACATCCCCCGCACTGTTGCCGGAGAACGTACTGGTCGAAACATTCGCGATCCCGCCCGGGTAGGCACCCGGATCGCCGATCGTGTTCCCGGTGTTTTCGATCCCGCCACCCGAGCGGTTAGCCGTGTTGTCGGTGAAGTGAGTCCCGGAGACCGTGACCGTACCGGCCCAATTGAAAATCCCGCCTCCGTCGCTGTCCGAATGATTGTCAATGATCTGACCGTCGATCACTTCGAGCGTCGACTGTTCGTTGGTCAGGCCTCCGCCTTCCTTGCTGACGCTGTTCAACGAAACCGTCACGGCGGTCAATGTCGCGTTGGCTCCTTCGAGATTGGCCAGTCCGCCCCCTTCACTCGCAGAGTTCCCCGACAGTGACCCGCCAAACAACTGAACGACTCCCAGATTGGCGATCCCGCCGCCGTATTCCGTCGCAGTGTTTGATTGAATCGCGAGCCCTTCCAAAGTCAAACTGGCGTCATTGGCGTTGAGGATTCCGCCGCCGTGTTCTTCGCTGCCGCCGGTGACGGTGACACCCGAAAGATCAGCACTCACGCCCGCATGAACCTGGAACACACGATCCAGCCCACTTGCATCAATCGTCACATCCGCCGAGCCCACACCAATCAGAATCAGGTCATCTGTGATGTCCAGGTCACCAGTCGCAGCCGCGTCCTCGCCCGTTCCGGCCAGGCTCAACGTGTAGATTCCGGCCCCGATCTCGATCGTATTCACTCCCGCCAGCGCGTTGGCCTCCATGATCGCAGCACGCAGGGACGTGTCGCCGTTTGCATCCTCCGCAAGGCCGTCTCCGACGTTGGCATCAACCGTATCGCTCGTCGTGTCGACGACAAAGTTACCGGCGAGAAGGACTCGGTCTTCCAGAAATTGCACCATCGCGACATTTGATGCTTGCTGGATTCGAGATCTGAGAGCCGTCCGTACGTGTCGACGTCGAGCACCGATTCTCAACGATTGCAGCCAGCGAGATCTTGCCATGAGGTCTTCCTGTCCACGTGCAAAAAGGAAGGGCTGAGCGCCCGGAATCCATGTCCGCTGGCCCGCATCCGAATCGCCGATCGACGCTCAGGAAAGGTGTCAATCCCGTGATCTCTGAGGGGGTGATTGATGTTTCGAATCAATCACCGAACCGATTCACCCGATCTCATCTCCGCAACAATCTCAATCCAAGTCTGGGGTCACCGACTCCATCGATACGGAAAAAGGTGTTGCTGTCGCAGGCACGAACAGAAGCCCAAGCAGCCGCTCCAGTTCTACGACATCCCCAATGGGCCGAAGTATCGCCGAAACCCTCTCGGTCCGTCAAGGATGATCGAGTCCGCGATAACCGACTGTACAGTACGATCATTCTCAGATGCTTCAAGAGAGCGGGGTCCCATTCAGGAGTGTTGAAGGGGCACTTACAGATCGTGAACGTGGATCATCGCTCACACAGTTCGGATTGCAATCCAACTTCTCGGAGAGAGTGTTGGTCACGCATGTTGTGGATATCGGCAAGGCCGATTGCGACAGAGATTTGTTGACATTTGCCATGGCAGTTGTGAAGTGATTGCGACAGGCTCAGGGGAATTCATCCATTATTGATCGTTATTGCAAGTTTCCGTTGTGTCATTTGAGAGTCGCAGCTGTTGACCAAATATAAAGGTCGGAAACAAAAGGTGCATTGGGGTCGTCGGCCGGAGTGGACGTGGTCACAAGAAGTGAGTCATTGGTCACTAGGAGTTGGGCATACCCGAAGTGGTTCGCGAATCGATTGGAGAGACGCATTCTTCCGTATTTGGTTGTTCCTTCGGCGGATGCAAAATCGATGTGCCCTTGTTGGTCGATGCTGAGGAGCGTGCGGTCCTGAGCCGCGAATACGACCGACGACGCACTCAAACGATTCGTAAAACTGCGGCTTTCCTTCAGACTGAGTGCGTCGAAGATGCTGACTCGCCCGTTTCCATGCGTCACAGCCAGCGTGTCGGCTGATGAATTGAGTGCGAGTGCAAAGGAATCGAGAGTTTCCACGAAACCCGTCGATCGACCGTGAGTAACGTCGAGAAACAGAAGTTGTTCTTGACTGTTTCCACAGGCCAGTAGTTGATCATTCTGGAGAAATGACAGTGAGAAGCCGTGACCGACCTCGCACGTCCAACGTGTCGCACCGGTGGTCACGTCGAAAAGTGCGACCTGTCTGTTTCGTCCCGTGCATGCCAGGAGTTGGTCGTTCCGCGAGAACTCGACTGCGTAAATGGCAACCTCCATCGGGTCGGCCTGTTGATCATCGCCGCTGACCTGCCGCATGAGTTGTCCGTCCAGGCGATCGTAAAGGCCGACTCCGCCGGTGGTCGTCCCCACGGCGATCAGGTCGCCTTTGTGAGAAACCGAAATGGCTCTGACGCCAGTGCCTGTTTGAAGTATCACTTCTGGTGGAGCTTCGTTTCGTACGAAGTCATTGGTATGATCAAGCGGAGAAACGGAGATCGCTTGGAGTTCGGAGAGCGACTGCCGTCGTACGGAACCATCGTCGCATCCGAGGAACAATTCGTCTCCGTAGACATCCGCAGTCAGCACCCGGATTCCGTCCCAACGTAGATGAATCGCACCGCCTGCAAATGGACTGAACTGGCAGACTCGTCCGTCGTCGCCGCTGGTGAACACTTGCGAGGCGTTTGTTACCCGGACAGCGTTCACACGGGATTCATGTGCATCAAAAGCCACAGTGGGATTTAGCTTCTGGTTACTTCCAGGCGACGAAAGACGAGGCTCCCACAACAGAACCCGTCCTGCTTCGTCACCGGCGGCAAACCAACGACTATCACGGCTAAAGTCCATGGATTGAAAGTTAGCACTGGGGCTATGGAAAGTTAGTGTGCCGAACAACGTTCGCAGCCGTGTTCCTGTCTCATCAAACGCAATCACGTAGTCTCGATTGGTGTAGGCAGTGACTAACGACTGACTTTGTGGATCAAACTGTACAAGATACGGGGTTCCACCGTTGTAGCCTGGAACTCGCTGCTCGTCTTTGGGGGCATCTGAATCGACACGCCAGATCGAAACATGCTGCTTGCTTCCTTCGATCGCAAGCAACCGGCTATCGGGAGAGAATCCAATGAGTCGATGACGGCGATCCGATTCAAGCGAGAATGTCTCTCCGTCTTTGAGTCGGGACAATTGGATGGGTTGGTAGCGACTCCCTCCGGCGAGCCAGCGGCCATCGGGAGAGAATGTCAATGACTCGATCGTTGTAAGATGGTTCTGCACAGAGGAGACGTGCTCACCGGTCTGGGCATCGACCAGATGGACATGGATCGGCTCTTCTGCTTCGGGTCTGCCGCCGATCGCGAGGGTTTGGCCATCGGGAGCAAGTGCGAGCGCATGAATCGCCCCGATCTCAGGCTGTAGATGACGTTCCTGGGTTCCGACTTTCAGATTCCAGATGCGGATAACGCCGTCAACGCCTGCTGTGTACGCGGTCTTCTGATCGGCACTCAGCACGCACTCGGTGGCGATGCCGTCATGTCGACCGAGAATCCTTTGTCTGGCGTTCAACTCGGCGTTGAGGATGCACCACTCGGCTCCCCGAAGATCACGTTTCATCCCCGGGTGTTGACGTTCGAGGATCTCTCGGACCTGATACAACCGCCCCTGATCCCAGAGTTGAAAAGCGAGTCGCATGTCCGCCCGATAGCCGATTTCCCGTGCGGTCTCTCGCTCCTGTTCGGCGATCGCCCGTGCATTGTTCGCATCAATCTGCGCGGAGCGGGCAGCCTCTCGCTCCTGTCCAACGGTATGGAGAGCAACCTCCAACTCCTCCGCGTGTTGTTCTGCCTGTTGCAGGTGGTAGCTCAGTCCGAAGACCAATCCACTAACAGTGAGCATGGCAAAGGCGACGAACCCTGCGACCGCAGGGGACCGTTTCGTCCAACGGATGAGTCGCTCCAGCTGAGGGATTGGACGTGCAGTTGTCGGTTCCCCCCGCAGATAGCAGTTGAGATCATCGCGTAACTCCCCTCCGTCGTGGTAACGCTTCTCGGGAAGTTTCTCCAGGCATTTTAGGCAGATCGAGTTTAAATCCCGGGAAACCTGTGGGACGTGTCGCGATGGCCCGGTCGGTTGCGATTGGACGATCTGTTGAATGACCTCGAACTCGGAGGGTCCTGCGAATGGCACGTGGCCCGTGAGCAATCGATAAAGCAGGACGCCCAGCGAATACACGTCCGATGCGGGCCCAAGCTGTTCGCGATTGGCTGTCGCTTGTTCGGGAGACATATACTCCGCCGTGCCCATCACCATGCCGGTTCGGGTCATCGAGGCTTCCGTGGCAAGATCGCGGGCCAGTCCGAAATCCGTCAATCGGGGAGTAAACGACAGATCACTGGAAGACGTCCCACTTTCGTCGAGCAGAACATTCTCCGGCTTGATGTCACGATGGATGAGCCCCTGACGATGGGCGTGCTCGGCCGCATCGGCCAAGTCTCGCACGATCCGGGCAGCCAAATCGGGGTCGACAGTCTCCTGGCGGCTCTTCAACCACTCTGCGAGGTTTGAGCCCTCACAGTATTCCGAAACAATATAGAGATGACCATCGTCTTCCCCGGTCTCGAACACTGGAACAATGTGAGGGTGATGAAGACGTGCAGCGAGTTGAGCTTCGCGCTGGAACCGTTCTCTGAGCTCAGGGGCAGCATGCGTACCAACATGGGCAATCTTGAGAGCAACGTCACGGTGCATCACCGGATCATTGGCCAGCCAAACGGTACCAAAGCTGCCGCTCCCCAGACGTCGGACCAGTTGAAAGCGTCCGACGTGAGACGTGGGAGGAGATTCGTCGGCCACCGCAGGTGGGGCGGACAAGAACACGGCGTGCAGCATCCTTAGTGACTTGGCGAGTTCCGGATGATCGGAAGCAAACCCGGAGTCGTCCTCCTCGCCGGATAGCAAGCTTTGCTCGTAGGCTTCGGCTGCCTGTTCGAGTGCGTCGTCATGAGGATCGGATTTTTGGATCACAAGCCCGGGTCCATCTCTCGACCAATGATTGCGATCGCCTCCAGCCAACGTCGTCGACAGGTGGTGACAGGAATCTCCAAATGCGCGGCCAGTTCTGGAAAGGTTTTCCCTTCAAGGTAACGGCCACGGACGACAACCTTGAGCGGCTCAGGAAGTGATTGCATCGCGCTCAGCAGACGCTCTGCTTCCTCGTTCAAACTGACGAGTCGGCTGGGTGTCTCCTCCGCGCCCTCAACGAGTGTGAGCACGCTGTCTGTCGACTTGAATTCCCGATCCGCTCTCCGCTTCTCCGTGGTCAGAAACCTCCGTAAGCCGTCGACCAGATGGTTCGTCATGATGCGGACCAGCCAGTTCCGAAACTCAGCCTCAGATTGTCCTCGAAAGCGGGCAAACTCCTTCGAGGCGATCAGCATCGACCCTTGGACGATGTCCGACGCTGCCATTTTCGGACGCAGGTCGGAGTCGAGCCGGTCGTTGGCGATCCGTAGCAGGTACTCGCGGTAGCCGTCCAGCAGTAGACCGAGCGACGAGTCAGACCCGGCTCGAGCATTCTCAATGAGTTGGCTGGTTTTCGATCCCGTCATGCTCATGTTGACATTTGACTCGATGCCACCCAGCGAAAGCAACTGCCTCGTTGGCCGCATAGCGCCTGGCACGTAACTTCCACAAGGAGCATTGTTTAGGTCACGACCGTGTGCGAGCGTGATGAAAAGCTCACAGATCCTGGAAATCCATGGTTTTTCGTCGCAGAGAATCCGTCCTTCTGTCACGGGGCTTTGTCTTCCCGATGGGGGATGCACAGTTTCCGTATGACCGGGAGGCGAAGCTGAGGGGCTTTGCGGCGGGCCAATCCCGGTCCTTTCATTCAAGCGGATAAGTCGATTCGTGAGTGCCGCAGTCTCGGGAGGCCGGGGCTGTGAGGGGAGCGATATGATGTTGGGATTGGGTTTTCTTCGGTCACGCTGGCAGCGATACCTGAACGCCTTGCGAGTCGGCCTGCGACCGCTGCGTGACTATGCCGGCTGGTCTCCCCAAACCTCACTCCGCATCCGCCGCGGCACCAGAGGCACCGGCTTCCAGGCCACCGAAGCCCTCGAACACCGCGTCATGCTCGCCGGCGCCATCGGCGAAGTCACCTCCTTCACCAAAATCAGCGACACGGCCGGTGGCTTCACAGCAATGCTCGAGTCGGGAGACGAGTTCGGTTCGTCGGTTACAAATCTCGGAGATCTCAACGGAGATGGGGTCAATGATCTGGCAGTCGGAGCCTCTCGGACGGGAATTACGAATGATCCTGCATGGGGAGCGGTCCACATCCTGTTCATGAATTCAAACGGGACGGTCAAGTCACACCAGACAATCAGTGATACGGAAGGGAACTTCACCGCCACCCTGGATGATTTTGATGAGTTCGGCCGTTCGGTTGCGGCCATCGGAGACATCGATGGTGATGGAGTGGTTGACCTCGCCGTGGGAGCGATTCGGGATGACGACGGCGGAGATAATCGTGGTGCCGTCTATGTCCTGTTTCTCAACACCAATGGAACCGTCAAGTCACATCAGAAAATCAGTTCGACACAAGGAAGCCTGCCGAACGTCCTTGGCAATCAGGACCAGTTCGGAATTTCTCTAGCCAGCGTCGGTGATCTGGACGGCGACGGCATCACCGATCTGGCCGTGGGGGCGCATTACGATGATGATGGCGGAAACGACCGAGGAGCGGTCTATTTGCTGTTCTTAAGATCTGACGGCACCGTCAAGACGCATCTGAAGATCAGTGAAACATCCGGCGGTTCGACGCCCACACTGCAAAATGGCGTAAATTTTGGTAGTGCCGTTACCAGTCTCGGAGATCTGGATGGCGACGGTATTGTCGACCTGGCCGTAGGTGCTTATCGGGATGACGATGGCGGAACCGAACATGGAGCCGTTTACGTACTCTTCCTGAATGCGGGCTTTGGAGTGAAAGCCCACCAGAAAATCAGCGACACTCAAGGACTCCTGACTGCTTCACTTCACGATGACAATCTGTTCGGCCATTCTCTGGCGAACGCGGGAGACCTCAACGGCGACGGCATCAACGACCTGATTGTCGGCGCAGGTCGTGATGATGACGGAGGAAACCGCCGAGGAGCTGCCTATGTGCTGTTCCTCAATTCTGATGGTACTGTGAAGTTTCATCAGAAGATCAGCGATACGCAAGGAGCCTTTACGGCTCCGCTGGGGAACTATGATTATTTCGGCAGTTCCTTGGCCAACCTCGGTGACATCGACGGAGACGGATTGGCCGAATTGGCCATTGGTGCCCGGGACGACAACGACGACTTTCGCGGAGCCGTCTACATCCTCAGCCTCGAACAGGTCACACCCTACGGCGTCGTCACAGCCGAGCGCAAGATCAGTGACACCGTGGGAAACTTCACGGCCGTACTCGATGATGGCGATTTCTTCGGCCAGTCAGTCGCTGAGCTCGGCGACCTGGATGGTGATGGCATCGTCGACCTGGTGGTTGGAGCGAGCCTTGACGATGACAGCGGGCCGGAACGGGGTGCTGTCTATGTGCTCTTCATGAATGTTGATGGGACCGTCAAGTCGTTTCAGAAGATCAGCGATACATCAGGCAGTTTCACCGCATTACTGAACGACACCGACCACTTCGGTGCTTCGGTCACCAACCTGGGTGACCTTGATGGGGATGGTGTGACAGACATCGCTGTCGGCGCTCGGCTCGACGATGACGGCGGGGCTGACCGGGGGGCCGTCTATGTGTTGTTCATGAACACCAACGGCAGCGTCAAGTCTTTCCAGAAGATCAGTGATACGGTCGGCGGCTTCACCGGCACGCTGGACGACGGGGACTCGTTCGGTGACGAGCTGGCAACCATTGGCGACCTGGATGGGGACGGAGTCACCGACCTCGCGGTCGCTGCACACACAGACGATGACGGCGGGACCAACCGAGGTGCGGTCTACGTGCTCTTCATGAACACGGACGGCACGGTCAAGTCACATCAGAAAATCAGCGATACGCAAGGTGGCTTTACGGGCGTGCTTGCAGATAGTGATGCATTCAGCAGTTCCATCACCGGACTGGGTGACCTCGATGGCGACGGCGTCATCGATTTGATGGTCGGCGCTCAAGGGGACGTCGAGGGAGCCGTCTATGTGCTGTTCATGAACCCCGACGGTACGGTCAAGTTGCATCAGAAGATCAGCGATGCCACGCCACTGCTCTCGTCGTGGCTGGATGATTCGGATTCGTTCAGCGTCTCCATGACCACGCTGGGCGACCTCGATGGTGACGGCGTGGTCGACGTCGCGGTCGGGGCACACGGTGATGATGACGGCGGCTCAGCCCGTGGGGCTATTTACGTCTTGTTCCTCAACGCAGACGGCACGCTCAAATCTCATCAGAAGATCAGCGACACTCAGGGGAACTTTGGTGGTGGAATTGACACGGGGGATCTGTTCGGAACTGCAATTGCCAACATGGGCGACTTGGATGGCGACGGTCTGATCGAACTGGCCGTCGGCACCCGCCGCGACGACGATGGCGGCACCAACCGCGGCGCCGTCTACATCCTCAGCCTCGAAGGAGTCGCTCCACCACTCCCGTTTGGTGTGGTCACCGCCGAACGGAAGATTAGCGATACGTTGGGCAACTTCTCCGCCACGTTGGATGACTTCGACCAACTCGGCAATGCTGTCTCAGAAATTGGCGATTTGGACGGAGATGGTGTGATCGATCTTGTTGTCGGAGCCGAACGCGACGATGACGGTGGAAACTATCGCGGAGCAGTCTATGTACTGTTCTTGAATGCGGATGGAACAGTCAAGTCCCATCAGAAGATCAGCGACACACAGGGCAACTTCACGGCTACGCTGGATGATTTTGACCTGTTCGGCAACTCGCTGACGAACCTGGGAGACATGGACGGAGATGGCGTGCCCGATCTTGCTGTTGGGGCTCCGAATGATGATGACGGCGACGTGGATATCGGAGCCGTTTACGTGCTCTTTCTGAACGCGGATGGAACTGTCAAATCTCATCAGAAGATTAGCGACACAGAAGGCAACTTTTCCGGAATGCTGGGTGTCATTGACCGCTTTGGAAGTTCTGTCGCATCGATTGGTGATCTGGACGGCGATGATGTTCCAGATCTCGTTGTGGGATCGATCGATGATGATGATGGCGGCAACACACGAGGCGCTGTCTATGTGCTATTCCTCAACACAGATGGTACCGTCAAGTCTCACCAGAAGATCAGCGATACCCAGGGCAACTTCTTAGGTGACCTGAATGACAATGACCGCTTCGGAAGCTCCATATCCAGTCTGGGAGATCTCGACAAGGATGGCGTGACCGACATTGGAGTAGGAGCGATCAATGATGATGGCAACGGCGTTAATCGGGGAGCGGTCTACGTGCTGTTTCTCAATAGTGATGGTACGGTCAAGGAACATCAAAAGATCAATGACGCAGAAGGGAACTTCACTGCGAGAATCGACGATGCCGACCGTTTTGGGAAGTCAATCACATCACTCGGAGACTTGGATGGTGATGGCATCGTTGATATTGCTGTTGGCACGCAGTTCGATGATGACGGAGGAGCTGAGCAAGGTGCTGTGTACGTACTCTTCCTGAACGAGGCTGGGACGGTCAAATCGCACCAGAAGATCAGTGACACCGCTGGCAATTTCTTCGGAACTCTGAATGTTGCGGACACATTTGGTTCTTCACTGGCGAACATCGGCGATTTGGACGGCGACGGTACTTCCGAATTAGCTGTTGGTGCACCTTGGGACGACGACGGCGGTACCAATCGTGGAGCCATGTACATCCTCAGTCTCAAGAGCGTCGCATCCCCGCCGATTGGCTCGGTGATCGCGGAACGAAAGATCAGTGACACGGCGGGAGACTTCGATGCGCTGCTTGATGACGGTGATCGATTTGGTCAATCAGTCGCTGACCTGGGAGATTTGGATGGGGACGGAATTCATGACCTGGCTGTTGGTGCACCTTGGGACGATGACGGCGGCGGCAACCGAGGTGCCGTCAATGTGTTGTTCATGAATGCGGATGGAACCGTCAGGTTCCATCAGAAGATCAGCGATACCGATGGAAACTTCACGGCAACGCTCGATAACACGGATTTGTTTGGAACTTCGGTTGCAGGACTTGGTGACCTGGACGGCGACGGAGTTGCCGATCTGGCTGTTGGTGCCTACCGCGACGACGATGGAGGCTCAGATCGTGGTGCCGTGTACGTGCTCTTTCTGAATGCAGACGGCACCGTCAAGGCTCACCAAAAGATCAGCAACACGACAGGAGGGTTCTCTGGAACGCTCGACGACTTTGACGAGGTCGGAAACTCGCTGGCAAATCTGGGCGATCTGAACGGCGACGGTATCAATGATCTCGCCGTCGGAGTGCGACGTGACGATGACGGTGGAGGCGCTCGTGGGGCGGTGTATGTGTTGTTCATGAATACAAATGGCACTGTTCAGGCCCATCAAAAAATCAGCGACACCGCCGGTAACTTCACCGCCACACTTGAAGATTTTGATTTCTTCGGAAGTTCGCTGGCCAACATGGGCGATCTCGACGGCGATGGTGTGAACGATCTGACCGTGGGAGCGAAATACTCAGGCAGTTATAGCAAAGGCGCAGTTTACGTGTTGTTCATGAACTCGAACGGCACTGTCAAAGCACATCAAAAGATTGACGAAACAAACGGAGCCTTAACCGGCAAGCTCGATATTGGAGATAATTTTGGGGGTGGGGTGGCGAATCTCGGTGACCTTGACGGCGATGGAACTCAGGACATGGCCGTCGGTGCCGGGTCTGATGACGACGGGGGATCGGGACGCGGCGCGGTTCACATTCTATTTCTCAATCCAGACGGCACAGTGAAGGGGAGCCGCAAGGTCAGTGACTCGACAGGCAACCTCACTGCGACATTGGATGATAGCGATTTCTTTGGTGAATCACTGACGACCTTGGGAGACCTCGACGGTGACGGTCTCAACGAATTAGTCGTCGGCGCCCGCTTCGACGACGACGGAGGCATCAACCGAGGTGCCGTCTACATCCTCAGCATCGAACAGGTCACTCCCCCGGGCGTGGTCATCGCAGAGCAAAAGATCAGCGACACGGAAGGTGGATTCACCGGAGGACTCGCAGATAACGACTTCTTTGGGCAATCAGCCGCTGAACTTGGTGACCTTGACGGAGATGGAGTGCCTGACGTTGCAATCGGAGTCCGCAACGACAATGACGGTGGGTCGCGGCGAGGAGCTGTCTACGTCCTGTTCCTGAATCCAGACGGAACGGTAAAAGCGCATCAAAAGATCAGTGACACTCAAGGTCATCTGACAGCTGCGCTCGGAAACTTCGACTACTTCGGCACGTCAATCGCAAGTCTTGGTGACTTGGACGGCGATGGAATCACGGATCTGGCTGTGGGAACCAGAGGTGATGATGACGGAGCAGGAAATCGCGGCGCCGTCTACATGTTGTTCTTGAACGCCGACGGGACGGTCAAGTCGCATCAGAAAATCAGTGATACGGCTGGCAATCTTACGCACGCCTTCGGTGCCTATGACAGTTTCGGGACCGCTGTCACCAACTTGGGGGACCTTGATGGTGATGGGGTCAATGATCTGGCCGTTGGGGTGAATCAACTTGATCCCTACGGAGGTGGTCTTGGTCCGGGGGCGACGATCGTTCTGTTTCTTAACTCGGATGGAACTGTTAAGTCTCATCAGGAACTCAGCTCAACCCAGGGGAACCTGGGACCGGCTCTTGTGGCCGGAGATTCTCTTGGTGGCGCACTCGCCGGCATCGGCGACTTGGACGGTGACGGCATTCAGGATCTTGCGATGGGTATACGCACCGATGATGGTTACGGGGGGGCAGGCCCGGGCGCACTGCTGGTGACATTTTTGAACTCAGACGGCACAGTGAAGTCGCATCAACGAGTCGACGATGCAGTCGGAAACTTCACTGCGAATCTCAGTGGAAACGATCGCTTCGGCTGGTCCATGACAAATCTTGGTGATCTCGATGGTGATGGTGTCACCGATTTGGCTGTGGGAGCCATCGGCGATGACGATGGCGGCAATGGTCATGGTGCCGTGTATGTGTTGTTCATGAATTCAGACGGCACCGTGAAGTCTCACCAGAAAATCAGTGACACTCAAGGGAACTTCAACAGCGTCTTGGAAACATTCGACACCTTCGGCAGTGCCTTGGCGAATGTTGGCGATCTCGACGGAGACGGAAAGATTGAACTGGCTGTGGCAGCGTTTCAGGATGATGATGGAGGAAGCACCCTGAACGCCAACCGTGGGGCGATGTACATTCTCAGTCTGGCGGGGGTGTCGAACTTTGCGCCGACGGTTGCGTTGACGAATGCTACGAGTGTGATTGGGGAGGATGTGGATCTCACCGCTCGGTTTAAGGTGGCGGACATTGTGATCACCGATGACGCTGCGGGGGTGAATGTGTTGTCGCTCGCGGGGGCGGATGCGGGGTTATTTGAGATTGATGGGACCGAGTTGTTCCTCAAGGCTGGCGCATCGTTAAGTTACGGATCAAACCCCGTGTTGGATGTGGTCGTGCGGGTGAATGACTTCGGCATCCCGCCGAATCCCAACGACGCCGCAGCATTGAGCATCGTGGTTACTCCACCTTTGCATTACGACTTCGGCACTTCCGCTTCGCCGGTGGCGAGCGGGTTCACTCCGGTCATCGCTATTGATGCGTATGATGTGAGCAGCGGCTTTGGCTGGAGCGGGTCGGTGTTTGGGGACATTGACCGGGGAGTCGGCGATGATCTGCAGCGGGATTTCGTCTACACCAAGAGCACGGCGGAGTTTCTGGTTGACCTGCCGAATGGCACGTATGACGTCACCGTGCTGATGGGTGACAAGGCACTGCAGGACAACATGCAGCTCAGCCTTGAAGGCGCCATCGTCGACGTCGTCAGCACGGCCAAGAACACGTTCCATCAGATGACCTATCCGGTCATTCTGGTGGATGGGCAGTTGACACTGGGACTCGAAGCCCTGGGCGGTCTGCAGGACAATGCACTCATCAACTCACTGGTGATCACACCGACGGGCGACTTGCAGCCGGGCCTTGTGGTGGTCGAGAGCGATGGTGACACGGTCGTTGACGAAAGCGGCACGACGGACACGCTGATGATCCGGCTCACGACCATGCCCACGTCCGACGTCGTCCTGATGGTCAGCAGCGGTGACACGGGCGAGGCGAGCGTCGCCCCCACCATGCTCACATTCACGCCGGGCAACTATGCGACTCCGCAACTGGTCACGGTCACGGGTGAAGATGATCTGAGTCTCGATGGCGACCAGCTGACAAGCATTGTGATCAGCGTGATCGACGGCAGCTCAGCCGATGAGTATGACACGGTCGCCGACACCACACTGAGCGTGACGACCTTCGACGACGATGTCTCGGTGCCGCTGAAATACGACTTCGGCCAACCCACTTCACCGCTGGCAACGGGCTTCACCCGCGTGACACAGGACGATGCCTTCAATGCGACCGATGGCTTCGGCTGGACCGGCTCTGTCACCGGCAACCTCGATCGGGGCACCGGTGACGATCAGCAGCGGGACTTCGTCTACACCAAGAGCACGGCCAGCTTCCTCGTCAACCTGCCCAACGACATTTATGACGTCACGATCCTCATGGGGGATGCGTCCTTTACTCAGGACAACATGCAGCTGAGTCTGGAAGGGGTCGTTGCCGACATCGTCACGACGACCGCCGGCAACTATCACGAGCAGACCTATCGTGTGACGGTTGCTGACGGGCAGCTCACCGTCGACCTCGAAGCACTGGGGGGCCAGTACGACAATGCGCTGATCAACGCGCTGACCATCACTCCCGCTTCACTCGCCAGTCCGGGCATCCTCATCGCATCGACCGACGGGGCGACCAGCGTCGACGAGAGCGGCACAACCGACACACTGCTCGTCTCACTCTCCGTACAACCCACATCGGATGTGGTGCTCATGGTGAGCAGCAGCGACACGGGCGAAGCGACCGTCTCCCCGGCCATGCTCACCTTCACCCCCATGAACTGGAGCACGCCGCAGCCGGTGATGGTGACGGGCGTCGATGACGGCGACATTGATTTCGACCAGCTGAGTACGGTGATCGTCAGTGTGATCGACGGCAGTTCGGCCGACGAGTACGACTCGGTCGCAGACGCGACGGCGCAGGTCACCACCACGGATGATGAGACTGATCCGGCGCTGCGGTTCGACTTCGGCAAGAAGTCCTCCCCGCTGGCCAGCGGCTTCACGCAGATCACCAAGACCAGCCTCTACAACGCCGCCGACGGCTTCGGATTCACCGGCTCCGTATTCGGTGAGATTGACCGCGGCACCGGCGACGACGAACAGCGCGACTTCGTCTACACCCGTAGCTCGATGGACTTCCGGGTGGATGTCACCAACGGACTGTATGACGTCGCCGTCCTGATGGGAGACGAAGCAGCGTTGCAGGATAATATGCAACTGAGCCTGGAGGGAACCATCGTGGACACCGTCACCACCTCAGCAGGAAACTATCACCTGATGACCTATCAGGTCACCGTGACTGACGGCCAACTCACCGTCGGCCTCACCGCCCTCGGTGGAACCTACAACAACGCCCTCATCAACTCGCTGGTCATTACGCCGTCGGTGTAGCGGTGCCTCAGCAGAAGGACAGCACGATATTGCTGCCCGTTGCTGAATACGTTTCCCATGGGATCGCAGCGGTCACGGCGACCGAACCATGTTGTCAACAGAAACCGTATGATCACCCGGTTTCCAATCTGCGTGATCGTGTGGGCATTTCTTCAAGGCCATCGACGAACCGCTTGGGAGCAAATGACAATACCCTACTTGGTCGCACGCAACATTTCGTCATGGGGTATTCGGGGAGTGCTGTCGTTGCGAGAGTCGATGGCGGTCTTGGGCGAGTGCGGGGGGAATTCCGCAGCCGTAGGGACTCCAATGCATCCCGCAGGCACTGCAGAATTGGCCCGCCCCGTTGAATCCAGGGAGGATGATCTTCCGCCATCGGCTCCCTCACGGTTGCACGTGAAGTGCTATGAATCTGCATGGAGTCGTTGGTCGTTCGCTGATGGCGATTTTCGCCCAACTTTCGGTGTGTTTCTTACCAGCTACGGATCATTGGTCATGGAAGTCGATACAATGCCTCGTTGTGTCCCAAAGTGGTCCTCTCTGCGATTGTGGGCGGGGGAGCAAGGGGACTAGGGGCAGGGTCCCGACATTGACATCCTCGCCTTGGACGCACTGTTCACCATCAACCTCCTCGGCCTGCCCTCCAAGTTCTGTTGCAGCCTAGGGACGGCCAATCTCATCGAGAGCAGCCACAGCTCCATGCCTCAGCTCAGTGCCAACGTGAAGCACTGGCGTATTGGTTCGATGGCTCCGAGATGGACGGCCATTAGCAAAACACAGTTCTGTCGTATCATGGGCCACCAGAATCTCTTGATGCTCCAAGCGGCCCTCCACGAACCAAAACACGACCACCAACTTGCCGAAGCCATGAAAGCCAGCGAACATCAACTCACCCCCAAGCCACCGCCACCACTTTCCACTGAGCTGGGGACATCATCGCAAAAACTCCTTCAAGGGGCAGTGGTATTTCGGCGTG
>JAGQPX010000046.1 GCA_020426505.1 Planctomycetaceae bacterium
TTTAGCCGCGACCAACGGGAGCGATTCAATTCGCCGGGGAGTTCCGTCGCTGGAAATGATACAGCATGGCCCACTGTTCTTGACCCGTGAGGGGGGGGCCTTCGTAACCGAATTGTCGAAGAAGTTCCCGGAATTGTTCGTAGGAAGCCCGATTGATGTCCGTATCCGTGGCGACGGCGACGAACAGATCGCTCTGCTCATTCGCTGCAGTCTCTCGGATGGTGCGTGTGAAGAATTCGAGCATTCGCCGATTGTCGCCCCCCCAGAACATGGGCAGCGAGTATCGCGGATTTGGTGTCCGGGCATAGAAGCGGCCCATCCGACTGGAGACGTACCCGTGAAATTCCACATCATCGGGGAATGCCGGGATGAGCGTTCCTTCGATCAGGCCGCTCTGCACGAAGACAGGAGCCCTCTCCAATCCCTCTTCCCGAACGGTCCGTTCGAGCGTGTGCCCCATCGCTTCCCAGACGACGGCCTGCGGCGTGCCGACACGGACGAGATCGGTCGGGAGTCGCCCGACGGCAATCCATGCGGCGACGAGTGAGATGCCGAGTGTCGCGACGCCCGCTGTGGTCCACTTCGGTCGCGAGACCAGCCAACCCAACAGGCAGGCATTGGCAGCAGCGAGCGGGACACGGTAACGCGGGTTCGCCAGACTCGACAGGTCTTCGCGTCCAATGACCGCCAGCACAACGAGTGGCACGATCCCCAAGGCAACGGGCACAACGATGCAGGACAACGACTTGAGCAGGGGCGTTTGTGATTGAGAAGCATTCGAGTCCGCGCCGCTCGTGCGAGCGCCAATAGCACGTGCGAGACCGACTGACAACACAATCCCCAACGGAAGTGCGAGGCACAGAAATGGGCCGATCACGTTTGTCAGTGAGGCAGAGCCGGTTTGATAGTTCAGTGCATGTCGCCACTCCCAGATGCGTTCGATCATGGGAATCAACGGGAGACATAGCAGAACCGAGGCAATCCATGCAGCGAGAGTTTCGTGACGCAGCATCCGTGTCTCTCGCACGTCGCCAACAAGCAGCGTCGCTGCGGACATGCCGACGACCGGAATTGTGAGGATGTGCGTCCAGACAGCGGCAGCCGCAGTGATCGCCCACACAAACGTATGTTTCCAGCGGACATCCTGCTGTTGCCAGCGAAGTGTGAGCACGACCAGCAACGTGGTCCAGAGCACGACCAGTCCGTATGTGCGACCGATGCGGACTTCGTCCACGACATCCGGATGCAGTGCCAGAGCAATCGCAGAGAGAGCCGCGGCGATGCCTCCCAGTGTAAGTCGCGAGCCGATGGCCATCACACCGATCGCGAGCAGATACCCCAGCATCGAAGGCAGACGCAGGGCGAACTCCGTCTCGCCGAAGACTTTCATCGAGATCGACTGGCACCAGCACGCCAATGGCGGAGCCGCCGCGAAACGCAGCGAGCGTTCGGTAACGGAGAGTGGGCCGTCAGGAGCACTCAGCCAGTACGCAGCGTGTTCATCGAGCACCAACGGCCCGGCTGACAATGCGGGCAGCAGCATGACGATAGCAAGCACTATCGCTGCGGTCGCGAGTGCATTCTCAGCGGAGGGTCGCATGAGTGACGGTCTCCACCGGAAAGTTCAGGACTGAGTCAAAGTCGTCAGCGGCGCATTAATGGTTGACGTCGAGTCAGATGATCGAAACTCCGGGACTGCGTCTTCCGGAGCGAGACCGAGACGGGAGGCCAATCGGTGAAACTGCTTCAACCCGTTTCGCTCGGCCGACCCCAACCGGAAATGCAGATTGCGTGTGAGATAGTCGGCAGCTTTCTGTCGTGCGATCCCGAGACCGGATGCTTCTCGCTGCGCGATGTTCGGAATCTCCTGAACCCCCCGGTCGCGTGCTCGTGCCAAGGCATCAGCCACTGGCCCCAGGTCGGTGCCAGCACGTGTGACCCACATGGCGAAGACGAACGGCAGCCCGGTCCAGGTCAGCCATTCCTGACCGAGGTCCCAGACGGTATGGAACTTTTCCTGAGGCGGATGCATAGCGCGGTCGCCGATGAGCAGAATCGCGTCAGCCTCGCTGTCTTCGACGCCGCTCCCCATCGGAAGCATGCTCAGCTTCGGAGTGACGCCGTATCGGTCGTGCAACATGATCTGCACTAACGCTGCACTCGTTCGTGAGCCTTCATCCAGGGCGAGCGTCTTCACTTCCCCGGGATGAACCCGTGTATACAGTTTGACACTCAGCACGGGACCCCGAGTCGCCACGCAGGCGTTGGAGACGATCTCATAATCCGGATCGGCGAATGCCTCGATGGACGGGATGAGTGCGACGTCCAATTCCCCGCGAGCCAAGTCGTCCGCCAGTCGGCTCGGCAGGTCGAGAATCAACTCGGCATCGGGCACCAACTCGTCCAACCCCTCGATGAGGGGCTTCGAGTTGAGATAGCTGACCGCTCCAATGCGAATGGGGTAGCCGTCCAAGTCCATTTGGGGCACTCGTCTGATGTCAATCATGAATCCAGAAAGGGAATCTCGACAGGAACTAGAGTATAGCGCAACGGCGGCACATCGCAAACCGGCGAGGCGTGCAATCGGTGGGGCGTCCGTTTACGATGCCCTTTTCTGAACCGGAACCAGTACTCATTATTAACCGCACATGCAGCCTCTTCGCGTTGGATTGATTGGATTGGGGACCGTCGGCAGCGGTGTCGCGAAGGTTCTCACCGAATCCCCTCAGCGGATGACCCATCGAGCCGGTCGCCCCGTCGAGTTGACCCGTGTCGCAGTCCGCGACCTCAAGAAGCGAAGGGACGTCAAGCTCCCAAGTGACTTGTTGACCGACGACCCCCTTGCGGTTGCCGGCGCGTCGGATGTCGACGTTGTGCTGGAGTTGATCGGCGGCCAATCCCCAGCCAAGGAGGTCGTCCTCACGGCTCTGGAGGCAGGCAAGGATGTTGTCACGGCGAACAAGGCTCTGCTCTGTGCGGAGGGGGCCGGCCTGTTTTCGAAAGCGCGTGAGGTGGGACGCTGCATCGCTTTTGAGGCGGCGATTGCTGGTGGCATTCCCATCGTGCATGTCCTCGGACAGGCGATGGCGGGTAACCAAGTGACGGCCATCGAAGCCATTCTCAACGGGACCAGCAACTTCATTTTGACTGAGATGCTCCAGCGGGGCGAATCGTACGATTCGGCGGTTCGCGAGGCTCAGGAACTCGGGTACGCAGAGGCCGATCCGGCGATGGATGTCGATGGGACCGATGCGGCCCAGAAGCTGTGCCTGCTGACCCAACTCGCGTTTGGAACCCGTGTGACTCCGGAGGCGTTTCCACAGCAGGGGATCGACACACTCGACCTCGCCGATTTGCAGTATGCCAACGAGTTGGGGTATGCCGTCAAACTGCTGGCGACAGCCAAGCTCATCGACGGCAAGTTAGAGATGCATACCCAGCCAACGCTCATCCGCCACAATCGACCACTTGCTCAGGTCGACGGGGCTTACAACATGGTCGCGCTGACGGGGGATGCGGTTGGGCCGATGTGGCTGTCGGGTCAGGGTGCCGGTCAGATGCCGACGGCTTCCGCCGTGCTCTCGGACCTGATCGACGTCGCCATTGGCCGTGCTCAGTCGACGTTCAACCGCCTCGACCTGTGGGACGAACGGACAGCCGTGCCGGTGCAACCCGCGGAGGACATCTATCGCCGTTACTACTTCCGGTTCCCGGTCGAGGATCGTCCGCACGTGATTGCAGACATCACAGGCATCCTCGGCAACCATTCGATCAGTCTTGCATCGGTCATTCAACACGAAGCCCCGGAGGTCGACGACACGGATACCTCTGGCGCACCGATAGTCCCGTTGGTGATCATGACTCACCGCAGTCACGAAGGAAAGATTCGCGCGGCTTCCGATGAACTGAACAAGCTCGCTTGCGTGCGACAGCCGTGGGTCTGCATGCCGGTCAGTGACTGACGTCCCACAATGACTCGAGTTCACGCAATCAAATGCCACCAACAGCCATCATCACGATTCTCGTCATTGCCCTGATCATTGGGCTGGCGCTCGGGCTGCGACCACTCCTCAAATGGTTGCAAGCGCGCGAGGCTCGGCGAGCGATCGCGGAGTTCAAGTTGCGTCGTGAAACTCTGGAGGCGAAATTCCTCGATGTCGCCGCTCAAGTCGGCAAGCCGCGCGGCCTTCGCTGGAAGGAATGCGACTGGCAGGACACCGTCACGTTTGGCCGCGATGTTCAAACGCAGATGCTGACAGCGTTCGCCTCGGTCGAGATCCATTTTGAGGCCATTGATGGGGGCGAGATGGAGGACGTCGAAGCAGTTGGCACCATCCGGGATGCTTCGGCCGTATTCCACTATCAGAAGGGCCGCTGGGGCACCGGAGGCAGGGCTCTTTTCAACATGAATCCGCACGACGCGATCACGCATCTGCAAGGGCAGTACGAACCTGTGAGCGTGTGAGCGTCGCGTGACGAATCGAACGGGAGGCCGGATCAGCACGCTGGTCCGGAATTGCATGTCATTCGGATTGTCTACGTTTCTTTACAGCAACATGAAGGTGTATTCGTCCTGACTGGTCGATCACACCACCCGACCCATTGCGACGTTTCGAGGATGATTTGCAAATCGTCACTCCGAATTGCATGATGATGATGCAGGGACCGCATGATCTTTTCCACCCCGGAATGGAGGCAGGGTGAAGTTCTCTGGGCGGTCTGTCTGCGACTCGATGAGTTGATGTCGCGGTCGCCGCCCGAAAAGCTGGGCCCGATGATCCGCGCACTGCTGAATACCAAACCCTGGCGGTTGGTCGTCCTGATCGGGACGCTGGCCCCCCTGGCGATTGTGTGTGGAATCCGCTGGGAAGGGACAGGCGGAGCGGTCTCGCTGGCGAGTCTGATCCTTCCGGTGACACTCGTCGCGCTTTCCGGTCGATTGCGGTGGACGCTGGCAGCGAGTTGTCTTGTCTCAATTTCGATCGCCATTGAAGCTGCGTACAGTGGAGGACCGGATGATGGAAATGGACTTCGCTTTGCCGCAGCCTTGGTCCTGATTATCACCGCACTCGGTGCGCTCGTGTCGACCACGGTCCGCTTTCTCAGGAACTCAATCGAAGACCCACGGACATCGTTGCGGTACTTGCGAGAACTTGAGCAGCTGCCAGTTCCGGTGCGGACCGAAACAGCAATGCCCCCCGAAAGCGTTGTTTCTGCGGAATTCCCCGTGCTGCTGCACACGCTCGAAGACATCGGTCGCCGCATCTCCATGAACCTTGATCTCGAGACGCTGCTGCCCGCCATCGTCAGCACAGCGAAAGCATCGTTGCGCTGCGGAGAGTGTCGCGTCTTTCTGTGGGACCAGCAGGGATCCGAGCTGGTCAACCCGCTCGGTCGGGTGCACGACGAACAGGCGGATGTCGATTGCTTTTCTCCCAGCGTGGAGAGTGGACTCGGCGCGTGGGTGATTCGCGAGCGAACACTGCTGACGTCCGAACGCGTCGAGCAGGATCACCTCCTCAAGTCCGAACTCTCCGATGACGATTATGTTCCGCAGGCGATTGCTCCTCTGATGGCTGGCGGCGACCTGCTCGGACTGATCGTGATCGACGAGCTGGAACATCAGTCATCCAATTTCGAGCGGATGCTCGACACACTGACCAACATCTATGCATTGGGCCTTAAGAATGCACAGTTGTTCCGGCGTGTCGAAGAGATGGCTCTCAGGGACGGCCTGACTGGTCTCTTCAATCACACGACCTTCCAGCGCGAGCTGCGCAGTCTGGTGCGGAAGTCCACCGTCAACGGCACGCCTTTGTCGTTGGTCATGAGTGACGTAGACCGATTCAAGAGTTTCAACGACGACTACGGGCATCAGGCTGGCGACGATGTGCTTCGTGAACTGGCCCTGTTATGGAAGGCGGTCATGCCCAACAGTGCCATCCTCGCACGCTACGGCGGCGAGGAATTCATCGCTGCTCTGCCAAACTGTGACGAAGACCGTGCAACCGAACTGGCCGAGATTCTCCGCTCAACAATCGAGGAGCACCCCTTCCTCTCACACGGTCGCGAGATGCGGGTGACAGCGAGCTTCGGTGTGGCCGAGTTCGCAGGCGGCTCGCAATCCACAGACGATCTCGTCCGTGTCTCGGACCAGTGTCTCTACACAGCCAAGAAATCCGGACGCAATAACGTCGTTCGCTACACGGAACGATCGGTCATCTCACTCCGCAGCACTAGCTAGTGCTTCTGTTACTTGAGAGTGTCACACCCGATTCGAGATCATCGTCGAGGTGTTCCGGTCACGTTGATGTCTACGATTTACGACAATTGTCCAGATGATGTCGGGCGTGCAGGTCGGTGAAGTACAGCATTTCGCGGACGCTGATTTTGCCCAGAATCGGATGCGGCAGGCGGAGACGATCGAGTTGTTCTTCATTCCATTTGTCGAGCGCAGTATCCAACGACCGCGCCGCTGATGCCCAGCGATTCAACAAGACACTCTGCGATTCAAGCCGCGTCGTGACAAACGCCTTGGGAGCCTCCGCACCCGCGCGGAGTTCGGCCTTGTAGCGATCATGAATCTCCTGATACGTCGCCGACGCATCAGCCTTCCCGAACAAGAACCGCAGCGCCATCTTCGGCAACCGCAGAGCCCTCGCCACCGGCGTGACCGACCGCACCAGATGGTCCAGATTTTGAGCAAAACTCCATCGCCCCTCCCGCTCCGCCGCAAACGCCGCCTCATCCAACTGCTGAAAGAACGCCGTCACCTCAATCGTTGTCACGCCCCACATCTGTCGAAGTTGATCTTTGTCCATGGAGACACCAGTGATGGCCGAGACGAAGTAGGCTGGGTTAGCAAAGCGTAACCCAGCACGAGGAAGATCGCCGCAGTGCTGGGATACGCCTATCGGCTATCCCAGCCTACGTCACTCTTGCGCATCGCAGTGTGGCCCGACCGTCATCGGTCGGGTCGCGAAGCGACAGGACGAATCACACTCCGAATTCGTTTGTGCTTGAACGTTCGTGCCCACAGTGGCGCTCGTCTTGTGCCTGCGGCACCCAGCCGGGGCCGGCTGGGCCACCCGGCGGTACGACGTCATCCACGCACACACCGTGCGATGCAGCCCATTCTCTGGTGTTGGGCATTTGGGGGCATCCTGACAATGAACCCATGTTTCTCTTGGTGATTAGGTTGAGAATACGAGTCGCTACATTGTGGGTCAAGCCGCGGTTGCTATCGGTTCTGCATCGTGAATCAACCGAGAAAAACTTGCGAAGGACTCGCGTCCTAGCTTGAGGCCCATTGCGTGAATGGATGCTCACGATCGTTCGGCTTGCAACGATCGATAGATTGCATAAGCCAGTTGGCTCACCCATGCGATGGTGATGCCGGGGGTGATGAGGTGGGCGAGGTCGGCGGGGGACCAGCGGGCGAGGAGGACGGTCAGGCTGCCGCAGATCGTGAGCAGCCCGAGCGTGGTCCAGAACCAGTGGCGGTGAGTGACGAGATAGTAGCCTGCTGCGAGGCTGGTCAGCATCAGCAGGAAGAACTTGGTCCAGACCGGATACGGCAGCCAGTCGAGATGCGGAGCGGTGGCGAGGTCAGCGGTCAGTCCGAGCAGGATCGCGTTTTCGATGCCGTCGCACACAGCGGCAAGGATGCCGAACCAGCCGAACAACAGCCAGGCGCGGCGACCACTCGTCAGCCGCACGGCTCGAAAGAACGTCCAAAGGTACAAGCCGTACGCGAGCATGAACGCGTAGTCCCACCAGTTACCGTGGTCCATCGCAGTAACGCGTGCATCACGAGCCGGGTCATCCTCGGTGCCAAAGACCTTGGCGAGATCGTCGGCCGTCGTTGCAAACTCAAAGGCCAGCACCGGGGGCCCATAACCGGGAGAGTAACCGGCTCCTTCAGTCGGAAAGACATGGCCCATCACCTGCGATACGATGAGGACTGCGATCCCACAGGCGAGGCACCACAACCATGCTCGGCGAACGTTTCCCATTGTGAGCGCCAGCTTTCTTCACCGGGGATCGAAGTAGTCCATGAAGCGTGACAGTGCAGCGGCGCCGCCCTCGACTTCGATGGTGCCGTTCACGACGGCTGCCGCCGGTTTGAGGCGGTTCATGGCGATCTCCTTGAACGTGCGGCTGGTGGTGATGAGTGTGCCCGCCCGGTCCTCCGCCAGTCCCTCCGTCACGATGACGACGCCCCTGCGGATGCGGAGTGTGTAGTCTTCCTTGATGTCGGTGAAGCGGAAGCCGAACGCAGTCTCCAGATTGAGCACTTCCTCCGCCCTCAAGCTGACTTGCAGTGACGGTAGAAACGTTTTGATTGGGAACTGATCGAACACTTCGATGGGAGTGCTGTGCGAGTTGGATGGGGGAATCACGAACCCGTTCGCCTCAGCGGCACAGGTGAGGAAATAGTTACGCCCTGTTGCGGAGATCTCGCGTTCGCCGAGTGCGGTGAGCGCGGCCGCGCGCAGTGAGGGGGCATCGGCTTCTCCCAGCCGGTCGAGGTGCGTGGCAAGGACAAGCGCCCAGGCGGGTTCGTCCTCCTGCATGGCAGTCGTGAACTCCTCACGCAGCCTGTCCGTATCGCCAGCCAGCCGGACCATCAACTCGGACTCGCGGTGCTTCGCGACGGGGAGCAGGTCCTCCGGGTCGCCGGAGAACCAGCCGAGCGTCCCTGCGAAAACGGCCCGGGCCGACCAGTCGACCCGCCCGTAGAACTCCTGCAGGTACGGCAGGTCGACCAGATGCGGCGGCAGTTCGATTGTCGCTGCGATCTCGTCCGGCGTCATGCCTCGGTTGATCATGCGGATCGTCTGATCGTGAACGTACTGGATGGCGTCCCGGTAGTTCGTGAGTTGCTCGCGGATGGTGTCCGCTCCGAAGACCGGCTGCGTGTGCTGAGGGATCAGGATGTTGGCATTCATGCCGATCATGAGATCGATCGAAGCGGCCCACTGGCGAACGTCCCGGTACGACGTGCCCCGGATGGCGTAAAGGTTGGGGAAGCTGTGATAGTAATTGTCGGCAGGCAACAGGATGCCGCGGTCCGGCAGGAACAGGAACAACTGGTCGTCGGTTTCGCCGGGGGCGTGCTGGATGATGAACGACTCGCCGGCGATCGTTCCCTCGAACCGTTCGTCGATCGTGTTCGTCGGTTCGAGATAGAACATGCCGGCGTTGTGAGCGAAGTGCAGTCTCGGACCAATCCCCGAGTTTTCGAAGGTTTCTTCCGGTAAGTACACGCCGAATTGCCGCATCCCCCGCTGAAAGGTGATCGGCCGTAGCACGTTGACCGTCTCGTGCACGTGATCGGCCGTGTGCTCCTGAGCCCAGATGCGGGCTTTCGTTTCCTGCTCACGCAACAGCACGCCCGTGCCGAAGACGTGGTCCGGGTGGTTATGCGTATAGATCACATCGGTGATCTCCTTGCCGGACTTTTCACGTAACGCCGTGATGCGCGGCAACAGTTCCTCAGCCGCTTCGATGCTTTCCAACGCGTCTATCAGGATCAGCCCGTCAGGGGCATCGACGATGATCACATTTGCGAGGCCGTAGCCGATCGCGACGTAGACCCCCTGCGAGACTTCCTCGATGCGCTTCTCGAAGATGGCCGTCTGCTCGGCAAGTGACGGATGGGACTTCGCCGGGATCACGTCTGCGAACAGTCGCTCGGCTTGTCCCGCCGGGACAGTCGACCGCAACAGCAGATACCCTGCCCCGCTCGCAATTGACAGCGTAACGACGACGCCGGTCAACAGGCCGAGGAGAAAACGCTTCATGTTGGGCCCACATTCGATGGGTTTTGGTTGACGTCGAAGGGCACACGACGTGTGTTTCGCCTCCCATGATGATCAGAGGGGCTCAACTGTCAAACCATCGAAGCAGAGTGGAGTGGATCAGTTTGAAGAAGGTTTGAGATTTCTGGGTGGCATGCTCTCACGCTGATAGGCGGGTGAGCATGTCGTTTAGCGGCTTTCGGACATGGTGACCCGGCTATCGCCGTGACGCCATGCCACCTAGGAATTGATTGCTTTGTCACTCAGCGATCGATTCGTCGAGCAAAATTCAGACCGTCGCCTTTCGGCTTCGCCACCATTCGCGTGGCAAACACCCGATGCCTGCGATGAGCATTTGGGACAGGCAGAACAATCCCAGTTTGGCCAGGCGTCCCTCCGTGAAGCCGTAGGAGTGCAGGCCGACGTTGAGCTCGTTGACGCCGAACCAGCTCCAGCTCACGACGACGCCCCCCAGGACTGTCAGGATCGCCAGACCGCGCGACTTGACCATTCCCCCCCAGCGGGCATGAAGCACGAGAGCATTCCAGAGCACAATGATCAGGGCACCGTTCTCCTTCGGGTCCCAACCCCAGAATCGGCCCCACGAGTCATCTGCCCACAGCCCGCCGAGGACTGTGCCAAAAAAGCTGAAGAAGATTGCAAAGCAGAGCACGCCGTAGTTCATGCGGGTGAGTGTCTGCTCCTCGTCGAGAGACAATGATTTCGTGCAGACACCTCGCGCGATGGTCACGAGTCCCAATACGCCTGAGACATAGGTCGCAGCATATCCGAGCGTCACACAGACGACGTGCGTGGCGAGCCAGAATTGGGTGTCGAGGACCGCTTCGAGGACACCGAACGTGTCGCCGTCCATCGCCAGACCGTGAGCAATGCGGAGCGTGAGGAACCCGGTGACCGCGGCAATCACGTTGCCGACGCCCAGTCGATAGACCGCTTCGAGCCCGATTCCGAACAGCACGCCCGCCCAGCCAATGAACACGGCTGACGAGTACAGGTTGGTGACAGGCGGACGACCGGAGATGTAGATGCGTCCAATAATCGCGAGCGTGTGCAGGATGAACGTCGTGGCGATCACCCAGAACGCTGCGCTGTTGAGTGGGCGTGTCCAGACAAGCCAGCTCAAGGCGACGAGTACGAACGCGACCACATAGATCCACGAGGCCAGATTGAACGGAGCGACACTGTTGAAGTACGCTTCAAAGTCGGCCGCCTTGAGATCGACGATCTTCGCAGAGCCCGTTGGGGTGAGCTTCGTCGTCGTGACCGACTCCAGCAGCGTGCGATACTCAGCGACAGCTGCATTGAACGCTACCGCGTCCCCCTTTGCATGGGCAGCGAAGGTGTCACGCAGCATTACAAACGCCGGCGGTGCCTCGCGGCCGAGTTGTTCGTCCATCGCGGCATAGATGCTCGCCAGCGGGTACGACACCCAGTCGGCTTCCTGAATCTCAGCGAATGACTGCTCGCTGCGTTCAACATGCGTGGGAACCGAGAGTGGGAAGCCCAGACGAGGGATGCCTTCCTTCGCCTGCTCCATGAAGCTCTTGACGGCCATCAATTGCTGGACGGCTTCCGTTTTGTTTTCCTGCATGGCCTCCTGGGACGGCAGTGGGGGCGTCAGTTCTGCGAGATCACGGAAGCCGGTTTGCAGTTTGTCGTACAGGCTGACCTTCCGCTGGAGTTCCAACTGTTTGCGTTGAATGAGTGTGAGCGAGTCCTGATCCGCCTCGACTGCTGCTTCGAGTTGCGGCCGCATTTCGGCCCACTTCTTCTCGAACTCGGCCAGTCCATACGTCCATGATCCGGGGCGACGTTCAAGGCCCAGCAGGTCGACCATCTCGACAGATTCGATGCGGAACACGTGATGCGTCGCTGCCTCCTTTGGCTTGGCGATCACATCGAGCAGCCAATGCACGGCTGACTTGGACTTCTCGTCATCGTCCATGCGGTCATGCTTGAAGGTCTGCCGGTCCGAGAGCGCAATCAGGGCATTTCGTGCCAGGGAGTCAAATGGTTGAGGACGTCCCTGGTTCAGCACGGGCAACTCACCGAACGCTTTGATATCCGGCTCGCCCGTTTTCGGTCCACGAGGTATCGCAAACATGGCGATGAAGGTTGCCGTGAGCACGACCGCGACCACGGGCACCAGCCACCGGCGAATGTCCGCTTGTCGAAGTATTTCCGGAGCAACGCCAGCGGGCGATTCGACCTTGCGCATCTGGTCGAAGGTGGTCAGCCGTCGATTGAGGAACCGCAACAACGTCAACGTGAACTGGGCCAGCATGCCGAACACGACAATCATGCAGGCGATGTAGGGGACCATCCAGCCGGTGTTGCTGACGACTTGTAGGGTCGTTGCCTCCTTGGACTCCGGGCTGGGGAGTGACCCCGCCGGATGGAAGCTGCTTTGATAAAACGTCTCACCGCCGTATCGCAAGGGGTTGTTCATCCAGACCGGATACTCGAATGTCGAACCCCGTTCTGAGTCAGCAATCTTGAGAATAGACCGATAGTCGCGTGGACTGTTGGTGCCGGCGTAGTCGTTCTTCTGCACATCAACGAGCGTGACCTCATAAGGCTTGTAGAGTCGCTTGAAGCGGAGAGCCACCTCGTAGTCGTTCCCATCGACCTCGACCGTCTGATCTTCGCCGAAGAAGTAGGGAGGCTTCATCCACACACTGGCAACGTAGGTGCCCAGCGATGCGCCGGTCGACTTGTCGAGGAACTCAAGGTATGTCGAAGGATGATCGACAGTCGCTTCCATGTCCGTGCCGGTGGATTGCTTGAGGTTGACGGCTGCAAAACGTTTGCCGACGCCGTCTGTCGCCGGGTTCTCAAAGTCGGGATTCTCGGCCAGCACGCCTCGCTCCCCGTCAAGGCGTTTGAGATCGGAGTTGGGGTAGTAGTCGACGACGCGGATGTCGAACGGCAGGTTTTCATCGGACAGCGTGGCACCCGTCTTCAGCAGACGTGCCGGAATGACAGTGTGCCAGTCCTGTGACTCATCGGACTTGTCGACAACGGCGAGTTCGACAGTGCGGATGTCTTCACTGAATTGAACCGTACGGCCTTCCTCGATCAACATGCGGCTCTCGACATGAGCGGTGCCGACCAGCACGTCAAATACCATGATTAAGCCGATGCCTCCGTGCAGCAGGACGATGCCGGCCCGCTTGCGGAAAACAAGGATGCAGCCGGCCAGCAGCACAAGCGAGGCCAGCGTCGCCTTGAGGACCTGGTTCAAAATCCTCATGGATGAGTCATCGAGTTGGCCCACAAAGAGCATGCATACCTCAGCCCCAGCCAGAACGGCCGACATGCCGATAAGCAGCCAGCGAACATTCCGCTGCTCTTCAGCCGTGTTGAAGGCGTACACCATCGAGAGGCCCGTCAACGCCAGCAGCGAAACCTGCATCACCTTCCACAGCAGGTCATAGCTCAGCCATGTCTCCGATTGCAGGCCGTCCGGATTCGAGCCGCTCTTGATGACCAGTGCCGTCACGAGACAGCCGAACAGAATGGTTGCCCAGCCGATGGATAACCGGGCACCTTTCGCCTGCACCTTGAAGCGGACTGCGTGGGCCGCAAACAGGTTGAGCATCATCACCGCGCCGATGGTCCAGCCTTTGGGGAACCAGATGCCGAACCACGAGGGCAGATCGGGTGGCTGACCGGGACAAAACGCGGGCGGGACGAAGATCTGAAAGTCGATCCAGGTGAAGAACTCATTCAGATGCAGCCAGGGGTAAGAGGTTGACCACAACTGCGAAACGTCGAGGCGGAAGTATTCGTTGATGACAGCCCAGATGTCTTTTTCGACTTGGGCGAGCGTTCCTGCCAGGACAATGAAGATCGACAGGGCGAACAATACGACGGTGAGTTTGAGGGACGCAAACGGTGCGAGCACCTGAGAAGCCGCGGACAGGAAGGAGGTGTTCTCCGACGTCGCGTGTGACGGCGAAGCGTCCGTCTGGCTGTCCTTTTCCACTGCTGCCATGGCGGCTACCTGTCGTTTGAATGACTACTTCTCTGAGTTTGACTTTTCGATCATTCGCTCGCACTGCTGGACGAGCCAGCAGTGGCACCCAACGTCTGCCCCGCAGTCGATGATTATGGCAGTTTGACCGACGTGACGAACGCCTCGAAGTTTTCCAATTCGCGTTCTGCCAGAGCCGGGTCTCCCATCATCTTGAAGAACCAGCTTTGCCCTCCCTGCGGCACCATCACGGCCACGATTGTCTGTTCCTCGCCGACAAGGTTGAACAGTCGACCGGTCGTACCGTCGACGTTGAGTTGCTTCGCGGACGCGTCCAGCTGTTCCTGCGTGATGTTGTCGAGCCCGACCTGTCCGCGCCAACGGTTCACGTTGGAGAGTTCATCGCCCCCTGCCATCATCGCGCTGATGTCGAGGGATTGATCGCCCTCTGTCACCGCGAAAGAGGCGACTCGCATCGTCGATGCTTTGCCCGTCTCCCATCCTTCGGGAGTCTCGAACGCGAGTGCCGATGAGGAAGTCGGTCCGGAGGATGGTGGCTGTGTGGCTCGCGCTGTCGACCGAGTCGCCGGTGCGGCTGACAATGCCTTCGGCAGGATGATGGCGCCCAACATGCGAGCGTCGTCGATCTCGTCGGTCTTGCCGTTCAGGTCGACGACCGTGATCTCCTGACCGTTGGCTGTGAGTGTTCGCAGTTCGTTCTGTTCTTGTGCAGCACTTAACCAGTCGCCATCCTCCATCGGCGCCAGACCGAGTTGTCTGCGCCAGCGGTCGATGTTCTGTTTCATGTACTCACTGCGGTCGTCGCCGGACATCGGGAGCTTAATCACACTCACCTCCAGCGGCGGGTCGGTTCCATCGACGGTGAGGGTTGCGAATCGCATCCCGGAGGCGGGCTCCGATGACCAGCCTTCCGGTAACGTCCACGTTGGTTCGCCGGAGGACATTTCCACCGATTCCATCAGCGATGTGAACTGTGACTCGACGTCCGCTACAGCATCCTGCGAGCCGGTCAGCTTGAAGAACCACGCCATCGCGTTCACAGCATCGAATGCTGAAACGTCATCCCGGGCGGGAGCAACCGGCGTGTTCTCCTCCTTCGGCACCGAGTAACGCGAGATCCCTTCCTGACTGCCGCAGCCGACGAGTGAGGCGAGCAGGATCAGAAACACCAGGGGACGTAATCGGAGAATGTGAGCAGTCGGCAGTGGCAAGGGCGGGGAAGGCATCAGAATCTCAAGGGCGGAGCATCGCGGCGGGAGGGTGTCGACGGGTCGTAAGCTGCTGTCTTCACAATGGGTTACGCATCTCTTTGTTATCCACTCGCATGCCAGGATGCGATCACGAACCATCGACATCTTATTATAGGTCTGCTGACGCGGAAAAGTACACTGCCCCGACTGAACCCATCGCATTCATCCGTGTGAGCCGTGAAATCCTTGGTTTTCATCTCGACCACGGATTTCACAGATGACACATGTTCTCAATCAGCCTTGCGGCTGCTTCACACGGTTGAGGGAAGCGTGGATGACACGTTGCCCAGATGACCGGCACGTTCTGCTGGTGTTGGCACGCGATCTGCAACTCTGGTCGACATCCGGGCGATTACCCTTGTCCGAACGAGTTCTCAACTCACCTTAGATTGACTCGACCACAACTTGTCAGGGAGAAATCGGTCATCAACTCGTCAGCATGGATTCGCCGTCGAGTGGCCCATTTGTAACTTTCTCCTCGGCAGGTTGTAAAAACGACAAACTTCAGGCAAGGAGGCCTTGATGCTGAGCCGTGCTCTTCGTCGATCTCTCGACACTCCTCTATTCGCCGTCCGGCGATCACTGCACGTGCTCCAGTCTCGCTGACTCTCTTCCCTTCCCCACGATCAGAATTCCAACTTGAGACACCTGAAGGCCTCAGGATGCAGGCTCTCAGACTGTCCACACAGACTTTTGGCAAGGATGCCCCGCAGACAGGATCGTCTTGCGATGATGTCCGCTGACCGACCGAATGGAGTCGACCATGATGACTTCCGCCATCCCCGCAGCCATCCTCACGATGGCCGCTCTAACCGGACAACCTCGAGGCGAAGTGCTGGACTTCAGTGCCACCTGGTGCGGCCCCTGTCAGCAGATGGCCCCCATCGTTTCCAAACTGGAGCGACAGGGCTACCCGATTCGCAAAGTGGACGTGGATTCAAACCGGGCACTCGCTCAAAAGTACGGCATCTCAAGTATCCCGGCGTTTGTGCTTGTCGTTGATGGCAAAGAGGTCACCCGTGTTGTGGGAGCGGTCTCTGAGCAACAGCTGATCAGCATGCTCGGCCAGATCCCCAGTGACCCGCCCGTGATGACAGCCGAGCGTGAGGCACCTCGCCGGTCGCGGGAGCGTCAGTCAGAGCCACGACCACAAACGCAGGACTCGACACCGACACAGCCGGTGATGACACTCGCCAGTGACACGCAGAACAATTCGGCCGATACCGCAACGACTTCCCGAGAAGAATCTCCCTCTGCCCGCGGCATTATTGGCAAGTTGTTTGGTCGTGGCGAAGAGCAGGAATCTCCGGAACCCCCGGACGTCATTCGCGCCAATGTCGATGCAGGAGAAGCTCAAGCAGACGATGCACTACCAGTGCGTAACCCATTCGAGGCGAGTGTCCGCCTGCATGTGACGATCAACGGTCAAACACAGGTCGGCTCCGGCACGTCGATTGACAGCCGCGTCGGGCAAACGATCGTCGCGACCTGTGGACACCTGTTCGACGGTTGGAACGAGCGTTCGAAGATCGAAGTCGATCTGTTCCTGAATGGGAAAATGCAACACTATGTCGGTCGCATGATCCAGTACGATGTCAACTCGGACGTCGGCCTTGTCGCCATTCCGACTGACACACTCGTGCCGACGGCTGAGGTTGCTCCCGCTGAGGCTCGCCCACAGGTCGATCAACCGTTGGTCAGCATCGGTTGCAGTGGCGGAGCGACGCCGACTCAGGAGCGCGTGCAGGTCACGGCTCTCAACTACTTTGAAGGTCCGGACAACATCGAGTGCACTGGCGTCCCAGTGCAGGGACGCTCCGGAGGCGGGCTGTTCAATCGTCAGGGACAACTCGTCGGCCTGTGCATTGCTGCCGACGCTGAGCGAAAACGTGGTGCATACGCCGGACTACTCGCCGTGCATGACCTGCTAACCGCCTCAGGCATGGCCGACATTTATCAGGAGACGCCGTCGACCATGCCGGCAACGGCGGTCAATCCGACGGCCAACATCGCAGCGACGTCGACTCCACCGACAAGCTCGCGTCAGCCGACAGCCATGAACGCCACGCAGCCGATGACACCCGTCACCCCGACACAGTCGTCCAACGCATTCGACCCGTTCGATGTTCCTGCGGTTGGTGCGGATGCCAAGCCGGAGGTCATCGTGATCGTGCATCCGCCGAATGCGCCGAGCAAAGTTGTGATCATCGACAATCCCAGCGAAAAGTTTCTGAGTTACCTGGACGGGCACATGGCCGCACAGCAGACAGCCGTGCAGACGAGTCAGGTGTCGCCGCAGGAGACGACCATCCCGCAAACGACCAGTCGCTTCACCATCCCCGGTGAAGAGGCTGACGATCCGGTCGTCGCGTACACGTCCCCCTTTGGTGATCGCACGAGTAACTCTTCCTGGCAACCGACAGCTCTCGTCGGTCCGTTTCGCCCGCAACAGTACATCCGGTCTCCACACACGCGACTGGCAAAGTAGGCATCACGCTCCTCCGTGATGTCACTTTCGCTCCATGAGGTTCCGTTAGAGACGTTTCGTAGTCCCAAAGATGTTCCGCTCATCTCGCGGAGCGAGATGGCTACTTTTGTTGACGGAGTGACCGGCGACCGTCAGGTTTGCTCCAGGATGAGCATCGCCAGGGCCATGAGGGCCATCACGCCGTCTTCGATGAGCGTCACCTTGGACATGGGCAGGTCGAAGACTGTCCCGAGGCAGGCACACTGAATTGCTCGTTTGGCCAGCAGGCTTTGAGCGACGCCGATCAGTCCGATGGTCATCAGAGCCAGTGTGACCGCATTCGACACCATCGGATTGAAACCGACGAGGTAGGCGATGCCGAGCGCCAATTCGATGAACGGGTAAACGAGACCGTAACCCGGAATGGTTCTTGCAGGGATGTCATACGACTGGTACGAGGCAGAGAAGCCGCGCAGGTCGAGCAGTTTGAAGAATGAGAAGGCGATGAAGAACCCACCCATGAAGATTCGCATCGCCCGAACACCATCGAAGTTGCCTGCCACAATTTCGACAATCGCCACAACACCGGTCAGATAGGCGAGCACGAGCAGCAGAGGGTGATAAGTCTCCAGAAATGATCGCTCGGCCTTACTTGCCAGCGACGGTGCATTGGTGTCAACTCTGCCCAGCACTTCGAACCCCGCCTCAGCAACCAATCGTTCGACCGTTTCATCTGAGACGTTGTCCCCCTCGATCGTCAGCGGCTTGCGAGGATCGTCGGTGTCCACTGACCAACTCTCGATTGCAGGCTCCCCGTCGAGATAGGGAGACACCTTGGCAAGACACTTGCCGCAGTTGAGATTCGTTTTGTAGATCTGAGTCGACATGTGACGACACTCCTGAAACGAGGCAGTTTCATTTTACGAGCGCCGTCAACCCGTGGGTTCGATCTGCGATCCAACGCATAGCACGAAACGAGGAATCAACCGATTTCGCCGGCGATTGACGCGATGGCGGTTGTGTCGAGAATGTCTGAGTTGGACTCAAACAGACGACGGATGGCCGCTTTGTGCACCTTCATTTTGGTGCCGCCGACGCCGATGGCTCCGTAGCAAGTCACCCCTGCGATCTCCTTCGCCTTGTCCGCGACGCCGATGCCTTCAAGACCGACGGGAGGGACCGCGTTGAGGTCGATTGCGACCTGGAGGCCGTCGATACTCTGCCATTCGTTCTCAGCGAGAAATTGCACGCCCGCGGCTCCGGCGGCGATCAGGAGTTTGACATCATTTGTCGCTGCGGCGAGTCCATTGCCTGTGGAGGCGACCGGTTCGACAGCTGCATTCTCGACAACACGTTTGATCGCGTCGCATGTCTCAGCGGCCCGATCAATCGATCGAGAGCCGACGCGGACATTGGCCCCCCTCATTGCAAGAATCTGAGCCGCTCGGTGTCCGACTGGTCCGGTGCCGCCGAGGACGAGGGCCGTGATGCCGTCGAGACTCATGTGTCGAGCAGCGGCCTGCACGGCGGCGGCGGCGGTTGTATTCGACCCATTCGAGTCCATCATGACCGAGACCCGCATCGGGCCGAAAAACGTCTCGGACACTTTGGCCAGCAGGGCTTCACCCGCAGCGACATCGCTGCCGCCGATGAAGATCGCTGTGTGCTTCAATTCGTCTGGACCCCGGGTGAACATGGCTCCATGCACGAGCGGCGTGACGTTGTCCGGCGTCACGCCACCGTAGGCGAACAGCTCATCCGCCCCCGCATCGACAGCAACAACGCGATCGAACGTGCTGGGGAGTGGATCGGTGTCGAGTTGGATGAGGATGTTTTTCATGGTTGAGGGTTGAGTGTCGAAGGTGCGGAAACATGAAAACATCCCGGACACATTGTGCATCCGGGATGTTTCTGGATTCGCTAAGTCGCAACTCTTGCTCGCTCAGACGCCTGAGAAGGGATGCTTGGCCGAGTCCTTCTTGGAGACGACTTCGTCGGCGGACGGATCGTCTTTGAGAGCGCGCTGAATCGAGAGTTTGGTGGCTTCGTAGTTGTACTCGAAGATCTTCTTGTCATCTTCTGCTTCCCAGTGGATGAAGACGCCGCAGACGATGACCCAGTTGTCGCACTGATCCTTTGGAATCGTGCCGTCTGCGACACAATCCGCGACCGCCTTGGCGACAGCGTACTGAGCCGGGCCGAACATCTGGACAGCCTGCTTGGCTCCTTTGATTGTGACCTTGGTGATCATCACGGTCGACGGTTTGACGGCGAGGTTGGGCTCGAGGACGGCCAGCAGGTTGCTGTGACCCTGTGTTTGCTGGGCGAGGGCGTTGGCGAACGCGACCCCGGTCGGTCCATCTTTGTCGCCGATTAAGAGGTCGATGTGGGCGACTTCATTTCCATCGCCAACCAGTGCTTCACCAATATGCATCGCCATTGCAGTGCTCCCTTGTTATTTGTTCACAACATTTTCATGATAGAGCTGGTCGTCAGCCAAGTGGGCCCCAGCTTCGGTGACGTCATTCCGAAGTCGTGTCTTAACAGGTTTGTGCCTCGAATTCCACCCTTCGCCCCCCGCTGACGATATGACTGTTCCCTCTTCCGACGACACATCGGCGGCGAACGGTCGCGCTTCGGACGAGGCAAACAGTGCTGACGTCATCATCGTTGGAGCGTCGGCAAGATCAGCCGCTTTTTCAGCGATTCGCGCGGGCCTGCGGCCACTCTGTATCGATCAGTTCGCTGATGTGGACCTGCAGGCTGTCGCTCCGGTCGTCCGCGTTGACGATTACCCTGATGGTCTCATTGCCGCGCTCAAACAGTTTCCTCCGCTTCCGGTGATCTACACGGGGGCGATGGAGAATCATCCGCAGGTGTTGCGAGCCATTGAGTCGCGGCAACCACTGCTTGGCAATAATGCAGACATCGTGCAGGCCGTTCGTGATCCGCTGCAAGTCCATGAGGTGCTCAGTGGTGTCAACATGCCGTGCCTTGAGGTGCGGGATGAGTCGGACCCACCGCCAGCTGACGGCGCATGGCTCCTGAAACCGCGCAACGGTTCAGGAGGCCGCGGCATCGTGATCTGGGATGACGAGGCATCGGGATCGCCGACGCTCAAGGAGCCGCACTATTATCAACAGAAGGCCTCAGGCACGCGCATCTCTGCGGTGTATGTCGGGACGGAGGACCCGGGGAGTCTTCGATATGTCGGTCTGACACGCCAGTTGATGGGGCGATCCGAGGTGAACGCAGGCCCGTTCAACTGGTGCGGCTCAGTCGGACCAATCATCATGGACCCGGGTGGTGAGATTCTCATCCGTCGGACCGGAGCGATGCTCGCACACCGATTCGGACTGCGAGGAATCTTTGGCTGTGACTTCATCATGGAGAATGCCACAACGCCGCTGCTGACGGAGGTCAACCCGCGTTACACGTCGTCGGTCGAAGTGCTGGAAGTTCTTGCCGAGACGAATCTCATCCACGATCACTGTCTGGCCACAGGCTTCGAGATGCCGGAAGGCCGCAATGCCCGGGTGTTGGTCGCTCCGCGTGGAGCCGTGCTCGGCAAAATGCTGTTGTACGCGGATCGCGACGTCACGATTCCCGACATGTCGAACTGGCAACTCACCGGCCCCTTCGGCCCGATTCCTGCCTATGCGGACGTGCCCGCGACGGGGTCGTTTGCCGCTGCCGGGAGCCCGGTTTGCACGGTGCTCGCCGCCGCGGCTGAGATCAACCAATGCATTGATTATATGCAGCGCCGCACCGCCGATGTCGCTTCGGTTCTCGTTGACGCGTCACCGCAGTCGTGACCGATCCGATCGTGCCACGATCCCAAGCCGACGGGTCTCCCGTCGTCCATACGCTTCTCAGGTAATCCACCTTCACTCGACGGGAATCCAGTCTGGATGGGATTTGTCCGACGACAATCCCGCAAGTGCTGTGGAGTACGGCGTGCCGCGTGCGTAATATGGTGTGAGACCCTTTGTGCCCGTGTTTCGGCAGAATCTTATGCCTCAAGCCATTGCCAATCCGGACGAACTGCGACAATTCGCCCAGCAACTCAAGCTGTTCAACACCACCCTGACCGATCAGGCTGCGATGCTCGCTTCCCGTCTCGAAGCGCTCAGTGGCTCGTGGCGGGATCAGGAGAACAAGAAATTCACCGAAGAGTTCCAGCAACACATGCGACTCCTCGGCCAGTTCGTCGAAGCCAACAACGCGCACATCCCGTATCTGCTGCGAAAGGCGGAGCGGATTGATGAGTACCTGCAGCAGCGTTGATTGTTGAGAGTTGATGGTCGATCGAGTTGGCCATCAGCCATCAGCCATCAGCCATCAGCCAATCATGTCCAACGCCCGTGTCACTGACATCACCGCCGTGCGAGCCTTCAAGGTCGCGCTTGTCGAGTTCGAGGAGGAAGCCTCGTCGACGCTCGAGATGATGCAGATGCAACTGCATCGGTTGGTTGAGTGGGTCGAACATGAGCAGCCGGCCTATTGGACGAAGCAAATCCAGATCGGCTTCGAGAAGGTCTCACAGGCGCGGACCGCTTTGTCGACGTGCCAGATGCGCACTGTTGCTGGGCGTCGACCTGCGTGCATCGAGGAGAAGCAGGCACTCGCCAAGGCCAAACAACGATTGCAGTATTGTCAGGAGATGATCCCGCGCGTGAAGCGGTGGTCGGTCAAACTGACGGAAGAGTCGGACGAGTTTCGTGGACGGACTGCGGCCTTCGCCCGTGTGGTTGAGACGGATCTGCCGCGGATGATCGCCCTGATCGAACGGACCGCAGCCGCTCTCGAACGTTACGCCGAGGTCGCGAACACACCGCTGGAAGAGTCGACGCCTCCGACTTCTTCGAGCGAACATCTTAAATCGTCTTCCAACGCCAACGATCGGGAGACGTAAGAGAGGAGGAATTGTTCTATGGCTCGGCATTCCGGAGGAATTCAATCAGGCGTCGGACGTCTCAAGGAAGCGTGGGACGACCTCGCTACGCGTTGGGGACAGACACGTGACTACTGGCAGGACGCCAACGCCCGGCGATTCGAGGACGAGGAACTACAGAAAATCGCCGATGAATTGGAACGCGTCCTGCCGGTGATCTCGCGCATGTCGCAGGTCATCGCGCAGGCTGAACGGGAACTCGGCGACAATCAACGGTAAACGACGACTAATGAAACGGTGGAACCGATTTGAGTGATTCAACAACATTGACGGACATCGCATCGTCTTCCATTTCCCAACATTTGCAACAACTGGAGACGGCTGCTGCCATGCGTGCGCAGTCGGAGCAGGCCTACGCAGCTGAGTTTCAATCGGGAGTTGATCCGGAGCAGGAGTCGCTCGTTCAGAAGCTGCAAGAGGTCGTCGATCGACAGACGGTGCAGGTGACGGAATTCAAAGAGCAGTTCGCTTCGCAGCGGCGGGAGGTCGAAGCCGAGTATCACTCTCAGCGAGAGACTGCAAAAACTGAGCACGAGGCAGCGATGTCTCGCGTCCGCAGGGAAGCTCAACAGGAAACCGAGCGAGTCACAGCGCAGCACGAGGACAGCCGGTGGGTCGCATCATCCGTGCTTGACGAGACAGCGGACGAGAGTCCCAAGCGTCAGTTCGAGCGTGTGCGGCAGTCGCTCGACAACTCGCTCGAGCAACAGCGGTCGGCCGTCACCGCATTGCAGAAAGAGTTAAACGAGATCGCGGCATCGAAAGGATGGTCCGTTGACCCCCTCGAATCGCCCGAGACGGATGCTCGCGATCTCGACGCGTATTCGATTGAGTTCTTCAACGCGACACAGGCAGCTGACGATCGATTGACGTCGTTTCGCAATCTGCAATTGCCGAAGATGTTCGTGGGCCTCAGATCGCTCTGGCTGTTTGTTGCCGTGACTGTGATGATCGGCGTGCCGGTGTTCCTGTTCGTACCGCCAACCATCGGCGATATCGCTAAAGAGCGGATGGACCCGGCGTGGATCATGGTGACGGCGATCTCCGCTGCGGTGGCGAGCGGACTTTTCGTCACCGTGCTTTACACACTCGCCTCGATGAGCCTGTCGGATGCCTTTTCACGCTTTCACGAACAGGTCTCGGCATCGCAGTTCTTCCACGAGCGCTGGTCGCAACTCGCTGCGAAGGAACGAAAACGCCGTGAACGTGAGTACGAGCAACAGCGCCAGGAGCGGGAAGAACAACTCCAGACGCAACTCGCCCGGTACGAGGAGACACATCAGAAAACACTTGACAGCGTCGAAGAGCGACGACAGAACGAGATCAATCGGCTGTCCTCCGAATACACGACCCTCACACGCAAGTTTGATGTCGAACGAAACGAGCGTCTCGCCACTCTGGACGAACAGGAGGAGGAGCAACTCGCCGAACTGACGCAGTCATTCGAGGACGATCGAAAGCGACGGCAGATGGATCTCGACCTGCACGTCGGGAACCGCCGTCGAGAGCAGCAACTCGCATGGGAGCAACTTGCTTCAACCTGGGATGCGAATCTCAAGCAATTCGACAACTACACGTCGAGAGTCCAACATGAGAGCGAGACGCGAAATCTCGCCTGGGGGGAACTCGCCGATCATGATTGGACCTACCCGAAGGAGATTCCTGACGAGATTCGTATCGGTGAATATGAGGTGAAGTTGGCGCAAATCGCGAACGGTTTGCCCGCGCTCGACGGGCTGACGGCGGAGCCTGCGACGTTCCGCATTCCCGTTGGGTTGCCCTTTCCCGAAAAGCCGTCGTTGCTGTTGGAAACGAGCGGTCAGAACGGACGACGCGAAGCCGTACAAGCGATGCAGGTCGCATTGCTCCGCATGCTGACCCGCATCCCACCAGGCAAGTTGCGACTGACAATCTTCGACCCGGTCGGGCTCGGCGAAAGCTTTGCTGGACTGATGCACCTCGGCGACTTCGACGAACTGCTGATCACCAGCCGCATCTGGACCGAGATGGGACACATCGAGAGTCGCCTTGCCGAACTCACGGAGCACATGGAGAACGTGCTCCAGAAATACCTCCGCAACGAGTTCGCGACGATCGAGGAGTACAACCACTTTGCGGGTGAAGTCGCGGAGCCGTACCACGTGCTCGTCGTGGCAGACTTCCCGCACAAGTTCAGCGAGCAGGCGGCCAAACGTCTGGTCAGCATCGCGACCAGTGGCCCAAGGTGCGGCGTGTATCTGCTGATGAGCACCGACACCGCCGCTCAAATGCCAAATGCCTTTGACCTGCAAACGGTCGAAGACACTGCCAACACGTTTGAATGGCGCAACACACCTCGTTCCCATGCTCCGGCTTGGGAACGCACTCCCCGCGAAGCTACCGCTTCGCGACAACTGGACGTGGACGAAGTCGTCCTCGCGCAGCCGGATTCTATTGATGATCTGGCCGGCTTTGATCGCAATCGACAGGAGGAGTCGGCTCCAGCGTTCTTCCTCGCGACCGACGACCCGCAACTCGCACGTTGGCCGGTCATCATCGACACCCCGCCTCCGCCCGACGTGTTCACGAAGATCGTCAAGAATGTCGGTGAGGCTTCCAAGGACGTCCGTCGTGTCGAGGTGTCGTTCACCCGCATCGCACCCCGACCGGATGAAGTCTGGAGCCAGGACAGCCGATCGGGGATCGACATTCCTCTCGGCCGGGCAGGTGCAACCAAACTGCAACACCTGCGGCTGGGAAAGGGGACCAGTCAGCACATGCTCGTCGCGGGCAAGACTGGTTCTGGCAAATCCACGTTCTTCCATACGTTGATCACCAACGTCGCCATGTACTACTCAGCGGAGGAAGTCGAGTTCTACCTCGTCGACTTCAAAAAGGGGGTCGAGTTCAAAGCCTACGCGGGCGGGAAGCTGCCACATGCCCGCGTCATTGCCATCGAAAGCGATCGCGAGTTCGGCGTGAGTGTGCTTCACCGTCTGGACGCCGTCATGAACGAACGCGGCGACCTGTTCCGCAAGCACAACGTGCAGGACATTGCTGGATATCGCAATTTAGTGGAGAGAGGAGAGTTGAGAGTTAAGAGCGAAGGTCCATCAGCGACTCTCAACTCTCAACACTCAACTCTCAACTGTTTGCCTCGCATTCTGCTTGTGATCGACGAGTTTCAGGAGTTTTTCGTCGAGGACGATCGCTACTCGCAGCAGGCGGCGTTGATGTTGGACCGGCTCGTGCGTCAGGGACGTGCGTTTGGCGTGCATGTCATCCTCGGGTCACAGACACTCGGAGGGGCCTACTCACTCGCCCGAAGTACGCTCGGTCAGGTTGCGGTGAGAGTTGCCTTGCAGTGCAGCGAGGCGGATGCTCACCTCATCCTCAGCGAGGACAACACAGCCGCCCGGCTCCTCACCCGCCCCGGCGAGGCAATCTACAATGACGCCAACGGCATGGTCGAAGGCAATCACCCGTTCCAGATCGCATGGTTGCCTGATGCCGAACGCGAAGGCTACCTCGGCGTGATGCAGCACTTTGCCAATGAACGGCACCTCAAACTCGAACCGCCGGTTGTGTTCGAAGGCAACGTCCCGTCCGATGTCATGCGCAACGAGGAGTTCGCAGAGTTGCTTGCGGCTTCAGAGGAATTACAACGGACAACGGACGACGAACTACGGACAGACGCGCCGCGTGTCTGGCTTGGCGAGGCGGTTGAGATTGGCCCGCCCACGAGTGTTACGTTTCCGCAGCAGGCGGGCACCAATCTGCTCCTCGTCGGCGCTGATCCCGATGCCGCGATGGGTATCCTCACAACCTCCCTCATTGCACTCGTTGCTCAACAACCATCTCTCGATGAGGGTGGCAAGGTCAGTAGCGAAGCGGATGGCCCTGACGACGACGGGGGGCGTCCCGATGGGAAAGCCTCGTCCCCTGATGACTCCGGCACACCGCTGTTCTACGTCTTCGATGGCAATCCGGTCGGTTCTCCGGAGTCAAACTTGTGGCAACGTGTCGTCGATACCATCCCTGATTCGGCCTCTATCATCAGGCCCCCACAAGCTTCGCAGGGACTTGTGGAGATCACAGCCGAGCGTCAGCGACGTGAAGCGGACCCCAACACGTCTTATCCGCCGTTGTTCGTGTTTGTCGCCGGCGTGAGCAAGTTCCGTGACCTGCGGAAAGGGGACGATGACTTCTCGCTCAGCGGCTTCGGCTCGTCGGGAGAAGAGACTGCTGCCGACCCGAGTCAGCAGTTCGCGGACCTGCTCAGCAAAGGTCCCGACCTGGGTATCCATACCTTGTTGTGGGCCGACACCTACAGTAATGCTGATCGCTGGCTCAGCCGTCAATCGATGAAAGAGTTTGAACTCCGCATCGCCTTCACGATGAACGCGACCGACTCGAGTAACTTCCTCGACACGCCCCTTGCTTCCCGCCTCGGCGTTCATCGTGGGCTGTTGTATCGAGAAGAAACCGGCACACTCACGAAGTTCCGCCCCTACGGGCCTCCCCAATCAGAGTGGCTGGACCACGTTCGTCGTCAACTGCAATCACGTCAACCGTTGGAACCGGTGACGGACCTCGACAACTTCCACGTTTCCTGAGCGACGCATCGACCGATTCAGTCGTTCCTCAATTTGAGGCCCATCTCGGCGAGTTTCTGACGGATCTCATTGAGGGACGTCACTCCGAAGTTCTTGGCGGAGAGCAGTTCGTCCGGAGTGCGACTCGTCAGTTGTCCAATCTGCGTGATGGCCAATCGGGTCATGCACTTACGAGAGCGGACGGAGAGATTGAGGTCTGTAATCGGACGACTGAGTGCGGCCTGTTCGGCCGGCGAGAGGTCCTGCGGAGAGTAGTCCGGCTCGGAATGCGACTTCTGATGGAGGTTCTGACCGATGGACAACCCGTGGGCGGACATCAACTCGCGAATCTCCGTCAAGGAGGTTTCGCCAAAGTTCTTCCCCGCGAGCAAGTCCTGCTCGCTAACGGTCGTCATGTCGCCGAGCGTGTTGATGTCCATGCTTGCCAAGCAGTTTCGACTCCGGACTGACAACTCGAAATCAGACATCGGCCGTGCGAGCAATTGATCCATCTTCGCCTGGTTCTTGAGCGTCTCCTCGTCGTAGTACATGTCGCCGGTCGCTTCGATGTCCTTGAGGAACAACAGCGCTCGCTCGTTGGACGGATCGAATCGCAGAACCTGACGGAAACAGTACTCGGCAGCGGGGTAGTTCTCTCGGTCTTCATAAAGGAGTCCCAAGTTAAGCATCGCCCCGATGTAGTAAGGGGGTTTTGACAGGGCTCGCTCATAAAGCTGGATCGCTTCGTCATCGTTGCCGTGCAGACTGTTTTGTGCCGCGAGGCAGAACAGAGCGCGTGAGTGATGTGGGTCCATGTCCACGGCACGTTCAAAATACTCGATTGCCCCGAAGGCGTCTCCACGATCCGAGAGGATGCAACCCATCTGATAGGAATACTCCGCGCGTCGTGCCCCTTCACCACCGGTGCTGCGCACGACCGTTTCCGCTTCGCTGAAGTTCCCCAGATGGCGAAGTTCGCCAGCCCGTCGAAGCGTGCATGCGATTGCGTCGTATCCCTTCTTACTGGCATCTTCGAATTCCGCTGCGGATTCCTCATGTCGTCCGACCGTCGACAATGCCTGTGCCCGGTAGAAGCGCGCGGCCGGGTCGCTATTCCCTTCCAAAACTTCGACAGCACTTTGGGGTTTGCCCAGAAAGAACAGTCCGATGCCCGCTCTTGCGGCCTTTCGCTCGTCGCCGGTCTGCGATGCCTCTGCGTGCAGGTCACGGACAATCTGCTCGAACTCGCTCGCCTGCGGGCCCGAGGCGGCGCGGAGGATGGTCTGAATATCCTCCGGAGTGAGATTCGAGTTATTCACAAACATCGACTGGATATCTACCGGTTCCATCACGGTTTGCGAGAGTGACAAAGCGACGCTCCTCTGAATGAACGGTCAGCGGGCCGGCTGGGGAGGTCCCGAGCCGGTGTGGATCAACTAAGCCCAACAGTATAGTGGACAATCTCTTGCGTGCAACTGGCTGACAGCATCAGCGTATTGCGCGATCAGGCAAGTGGCGGACTGCGATTGCTTTGAGGAAAAAACAGGTCGGCCAGCCGTTTCCTGCGCAAGCGGTGACGGAAACCCTCGATATGGTTGCGTTTACGCTTTCGGGAGGTGGGCCAAAGCCTCGTTGGCGCCGACCAGAACCAGGATGTCGTCCGGAGCGATCACCCGGTCAGGTCCAGGAACTTCGATGATCGTCGGATCCGTTTTGGTGGGATTCTCAGTCGGTTGGATGTCTGAGATGCGTTTGACGACCACAAGGTTGACGTTGTATTTCTCCCGTAGGCCAATGTCTCGCACCGATTGACCGTGGAATGCTTTGGGCGCATGCAGTTCCACAAGGCTGAATTCGCTGGACAGTGGGATCACATCGGCCAGCTTGGGGTTCGCCAGTCGTCGTGCAATGTGATTCCCCGCCTCCTGTTCCGGCTGAACGACTTGATGGGCCCCGATCTGTCGAAAGATTTCCGCGTGCAGGGCGGTCTGCGCGCGACAGACGATGTGCTTGACGCCCAACTGCTTGACGAGGACGGTCGTCAGCAGTGACGCTTCGAAGTTCTCTCCGATCGACACGACGCACACATCGACTTTGTCGACATCCTGACTGAGCAGTGCCTGACGATCTGTTGAGTCGAGTTGGACGGCGATGTCGACGTCATTCTTGATCTCGTTCACCAGTTGCTGCACGCGGTCGATGGCAATGACCTGCACGCGGCTCTCTCCGAGCTTGCGGGCCAACGCCATTCCGAATCGTCCGAGTCCAATGACGGCAATCTTCTGCACGATCAATCTCCTGCTGCGTGGGGCTTTGCGGTGTCGTTTTCAGTGGAAAATTCAGGCAGGTGTGTCAGCAATTGAACGTTCAAACTCCGCGAGACCGTTTTGACCATTGCGCTAACCGAGGGTCACCTTTTCTTGGGGATACTGATAACGGGCCGACGATGCCTGACCGGCGATCGCGAGTAACAGTGTTAGCGGTCCCACACGGCCGAGGAACATGGCGGCGATAATCACGAGACGCGAGGGGGTCGAGAGTGACTGCGTCACCGAGATGGTGCCGCCACCATCAACGGGGATCGTACTCGACACGCCCACGGTACCAACTGCACTGGTCGCTTCAAACATGTAGTCAAGAAAGAACTCCGGGTGATCCTCGTATTGGAGTAACAGCAACGTCGTCACCATGATCAACATGAGCGACAGAAACATCACAGCCAAGGCCCGATGGATAAGTGCATCCGGAAGCCGACGGCCGAAACATTCGATGTGACCGCGTCCGCGAAGCACCGACAGGAGTCCAAGGAAGGCCAACGCAAAGGCGACCGTCTTCACGCCGCCGCCGGTTGAACCGGGTGAAGCACCGATGAACATCAGCATGATGCTCAACAGCTTTGTTGACGGCATCAACTGTCCCAGGTCAACCGTGTTGAAACCGGCCGTGCGGAAAGTCACCGACTGGAACCACGCATCAGCCAGCGACATCGGACCGCTGCCATGTGGAGTTGCCGTGCGTTCAAGGAGCAGAATGCCCAGCGTGCCTGCGAGGAGAAGAGTGATCGTCGATGTAAGCACGATCTTGGTCGTAAGTGCGACCCGTTCGACAGGTCGTTCGCGGAGCAGGCCGAAGGCGTGGCGGCGATTTTCGACCGTGCGCTTCAGGTATCGCACGACGTCGAACAGCACTGCGAAACCGAGTCCACCCACGATGATCAGCCACGCCAGCACAATTCCCACCTGCCAGTGGTCAGCCATGCCGACAAAGCTGTTCTCCGTGATGGCGAAGCCGGCGTTACAGAAACTGCTGACTGAGTGGAACAGGCTCATGAACACTCGTTCGCCGAACGGCTCGTCGCTCCAGAGGCTCGACAAAGCAACGGCACCCAGCAACTCCATCGCGAACGTGAATGTCAAGATGGCCAGCAATAGCCGGCGGACGTCCCCCAACCCTTCTGAGTCAAGCATGTCGCTGAGCGTGGCGTGTTCCTTGAGGCCGACGTTGCTGCCAGCAATCAGGCCAAAGAACGCGCCGAACGTCATGATCCCCAATCCGCCAATCTGAAACAGGACGAGGATGACCGCTTGTCCTTCGCGGCTCCAGTACGTCGGAGTGTCCTCTACGATCAACCCGGTCACACAGGCGGCACTCGTAGATGTGAACAGGGCGGTCACAAACGGCGCTCCCTCCGCCGGACCGGACTCGGGCCGTGCTCGGGCGCGTGGCAACATTAACAGTATCGTTCCAAACGCGATCAAGCCAACGAACGATCCCACGAGCAGCAGGGCCGGGTTGAAGCTGCCGGCCGCCGCACCTCGTAACCCGATCAGCACGGCTGTCACGCCACGCAGGAGCAGTGCAATTTGCGAGACGACAACAATTCCATCCCAACGACCGAACTCCGATGACGTCCATTCCGGGAGAGCGGGCCCCAGAATGATGACAATGATCAGGCTGGCGACCCAAAGCAGAATGACGCCAACCCGCCCGCGATGCCGAGTGAAGAATGTCGGCTTGGCGAGACTCCAGCGGTATCGCAGTCCCAGCGAGAGCGTCAGCCACAACATGGCCCCGACCACCATCGCCGGGAACTCCCATGGCCGGTGATACTCCGCAGACTCCCGGACGCTGTGGCTCAGCAACACCGCGGCGATGCCGACGGTCAGCACCACGAAGTCGATACGACGAAAGCGTTCCACCCACTGCGGTTGCTCGGTGTTCCGCAGGACAACTCGCCGTGTTTTTTGAAGATCGACGTCCATCCGACAGATCGTACCGCATCCCGATACTCAGGGAAGGGATTCAAAAAGGTTGCGGCGATTGTCTGGCTCAGTCCATGCCGCCGATGTTTACGACGGTGGCAGAATGCGAGCCTTGTCGGAGATGTCCTTGCGGCACCATGCTCCGTCCCAGCGGATGCACTTGACTGCTTCGTAGGCTCGCTTCTTCGCTGAGGTGATGTCACTTCCGAGGGCCGTCACGCCGAGAACACGTCCGCCGTCCGTCACCACCTGATCCCCGTGTTGAACGGTCCCCGCGTGAAAGACCTTCGTGTCAGTGAGTTTGGCGGCGTCGTCCAGACCGCGAATCGATCGGCCCTTTTCGTAGGAACCCGGATATCCTTCCGAGGCCATGACGACGCACACGGCAGCGCGATCATCCCACTCAAGGTCTGCGAACTCCGACAGTCGTCCGTCTGCGGCCGCGGAGAGGAGTTCAAACAGATCGGTCTTCAGCCGCATTAACACGGGCTGTGCTTCAGGATCGCCGAAGCGCACGTTGAACTCCAGCACCTTCGGTCCCTGTGCGGTCAGCATGATGCCCGCGTAGAGGACCCCGGTGAACTCTGTTCCTCGTTTTCGCATCGTGTGGACGGTCGGGATGAGAATCTTCTGAATGACCTCGTCCAGGATTTCCGGTGAAGCAAACGGGGCGGGAGTATAAGCCCCCATGCCGCCCGTGTTGGGGCCGGTGTCGCCATCATGGGCCGCCTTGTGATCCTGTGAGGCTTCGAGAGTCACGATCGTGCGGCCATCGACCAATGCCAGAATGCTGACCTCCTGCCCGACCAACACTTCTTCGATCAGCAGCTCACGTCCCGCTTCGCCGAACGCTTTGTCGACCATCGCTTCGCGGATCGCATGAATGGCTTCTCCCTTCGTCTTGCAGACAGTGACCCCTTTGCCCGCTGCCAGTCCGTCCGCTTTGACCACGAACGACTTCGCCTCTCGTTCCTGCACGAACTCGACGGCTTCCTGCGAGTCCGTGAAGACCCAGTAGTCAGCGGTGGGCACATTCGCGTGCCGCATCAGGTCCTTGGCGAAGACTTTGCTCCCTTCGAGTTGAGCGGCCGCTTTGGACGGACCGAAGATGCGCAGTTTTGCCGCTTTGAAGGCGTCCACAATTCCCGCCACCAGCGGCACCTCCGGTCCAACGACCGTCAGTGCGATTTCCTCGGACTGAGCGAACTTCACGAGTCGGTCGATGTCGCTTGCTCCGATGTCGACGTTCGTCGCATCGATCGCCGTGCCTGCATTTCCCGGTGCACAGAACACCTCCGTCACCTGTGGCGACTGCGACAGCTTCCATGCGAGCGCGTGCTCACGACCTCCCTGACCAACTACCAATACCTTCATCACAACACCGCCCGTATGAAAACGATCACATTCAACGAATGGATCGGGATTTGTGAAGTCCCCCTGACTGAACCAGATTATAGCAGCGTCAGACCGCAGAGGGTACAACGGGGATTGTCGATCGCAGCGCGGCACGTATCCCGAGTCGATGCGACTCCTCAGTATTTCGCAAGAATTGGCAGGACCTCCGTCTGCACTTCGCCGCCTGTGACATGCACGTTGCCGTCGAAATCGACGAACACATCGACTTCGCTGCGAATGCCGAATTCGGGAAGGTAGATACCCGGCTCGATAGAGAAGCACGTGCCGGGGAGAATGCGTCGCTGGTCGCGTGTCTCCAGATTGTCGATGTTGGCCCCGTTGCCGTGCGTCTCCTGACCGATGCTGTGTCCGGTGCGGTGCGTGAAATACTCGCCGTAACCTGTTGCTTCGATCACCGTCCTCGTCGCGTCATCGACCTCGGCTCCGGTCAATGGTTGGCCGGATGCAAAGGCAACTCGGACTGTCTGAATCCCCGCATCACGAGCCGCCGCGACGATGTTGAAAATCTTCGTGTATTCGTCCGGAACACTCTCGCCCACGTAACCCACGCGAGTCAGGTCGCTGTACACAGCCCGCGGTCGATCGAACTTGGCCCACAGGTCGATGAGCACAAACTCATCCTGACGAATGACCGTATCGTCTCCCTCGCCCGTCTCGTAGTGGGGCAGTCCACTGTTGGGACCGCGTGCGACGATGGGCGGGTGATACGTCGTCATGTTGTGAGCCGCGAAGTGCGCCATAATGGTCTCGCGGACCGCTGACTCTTCGATGCTGCCTCCATCCCGACAGGCGTCCGCGATCGTTCGCCATGCGAGATCGAACGCAGAGTTCGTGTGGACGCTCACCTCTTGATGCATCCGCCACTGCTCGTCGTCCCACGTCGCCTCGAAACGCTGGATCAGATCGCCGGAGGAGACAACATCAACGCCCTGCTCTTTCACGAGTTCGACCGTTCCTGCATCAACACGTGCGACATACGGATTGCCCGCCCGGGACGAATACTCCATCGCGACCGTGGAGAGACCTTTCACGAGCGTGGAGACGCCCGCTTCGAGTTCCTGCCATCGCAGATAAATGGTTTTTTCGCCGGGCAGATGGTCGAGTGCTGTGTCTTCAATGCGGTGCACAAGTTTGTGCGGCTGTCCCTCAGCCGGCACGACATAGAACCACCGCCGCGTCCCCACCTCGTCCTCCGCAATCCCCAGCAGTCGACAGGCGAGCGGGTTGTTGCCCCGGAAGTCGTACAACAACCAACCGTGAATGCCGAACTCTCGCAGGACACCCTGAACCGCCGCGAGATCAAAGGCAGGAGTTTCGGATTGTTGGCGATCGACGTTCGTCATCAGTTGTGTCCAAGGAAATCGAAGTTGCAGATATCAAGTGGCCCACGGCAGTAAGCATAGCCGCGAAGCGGCGAGAGCATATAGCCGTGGGAATCAGCCCACGGAAGATAACGTCACATCGCTTGATTCACCGCGTCGTTCAGCATGCCGACGTACCAGAATACGACTGAGAAGATGATAAAAACGATGAAGGCTGCGACGCCGAGCCAGATGGTCCAGCCGAGGGCGCTGGCGAGGGCGCTCATGCTGCGGCGGGCTTGATCCTCGAACTGCGGGCTAAGTCGGTCGAGTGCTTCCGGGACGGTGCCCGCGCTTTCGGCGACGTCGACGATGCTGATGAACTCTTCGGGAAACAGGTTCGTGTTGACGAGTGCTTCGGTGAGGGTGTGTCCTTCCATGACATCGCTGATGACTTGATCTCTCGTCGCGATGAAGGCCCCGTTGGAGGTGGCTCGCAGACTGGAGTCGAGGCTTTCCTCGATCGGCATGCCTGCGTCCTGAGTAAGGTGAAACGCCCAGGAGAAGCGGGCGATTGCAAACGACTGCATGCAGCCGCCGACGATCGGGATGCGCATCAGCATCTTGTGGACAGTCGCCTTGCCGGAAAGGGAAGCGGTCAGCACCTTGTACAACAGGAGGACGCTCGCGATTCCGAGGGCCCAGCCTGTCAGCCATTTGGCGGCTCCGCTGGTGCCGGTCATGCCCCAGCCGAGCACGTCGAGCGGTTCGGTCCCATTGCTCGACGCGATGATCCCGAGCAGCCAGATCAACCCGGCGACGATGAAGATCGCTGCGAATAGTTGGATCACGGGCATTGTGATCTGACCGATGAAGTCCTTTCGCAGCCGAAGAGTGTTCTCGTAGTGATCAGAGAGAGACCGCAGGACCTCGGGAAGTGCTCCGGTCTGCTCGGCGACGTGGATCATGTCGACCATGAGGTCCGGAAAACGGCCGTCCTGTGCCCGCATGGCGGTCGCCGTGTCCTCACCCGACTTGAGGCGGGCCGTGATGTCAACGAGAGCAGAGGTCAGCCGCGGGTCGGACGTTTTGCGACTGGCCATGTCGAACGAACGAATGATGGGCACGCCTGCCCCGAGCGCGGTCGACAGTGATCGACACACAATCGCGAGCGGTTTCAGTTTGACACGTTTACTGAACATTGGCATTTCCTCGAGTGGGGCTGGTTTTCCAACCTGCCATCGCTTCTTCACATGAGGCAGGTTGGAAAACCTGCCCCACGTGGGCGTGCGTTGCAAACGCTTCCGACCGACCTATGATGGCATACGCCGTGTCACACGAATCCGTTAGCCGTATTCTATCGAAAGCCTGTTGTTGTGAGCAGTCCCCTCGATTCCGCCGCCGCCCGCGAGCAACTCGACGAACAAGCCGTCCGTATCACTCGACTGCACTTTGATCCGGATGACGGGGCTCCCTACTGGCTGGAGAAGGCGGGCTCGCTCGGCTTTGACCCACTGACGGACGTGAAGTGCTTTGATGACCTCAAGAAGTTCCCGCTGTTCGAGGATGATGATTTGCGTGGCGGACCGGTGACTCGGTTTCTACCCAAGAAGTGGCACAACGAGCCGAAGTACGTGTTTGAGACGGGGGGCACGACGGGGCTTCCCAAGAGTCGCTGTTGCGTGCGGGATCACTGGATCGACTATGAGATGTTCTCCGACACGCTGCCTGATGAGTCGTTTCCAAAGGGATCAAACTGGCTGATGCTGGGGCCGTCCGGTCCGCGTCGATTGCGACTGGCGGTTGAACATCTGGCCCATTATCGGGGAGGGATTTGCTTTTGTGTGGACCTCGATCCCCGTTGGGTTGTGAAGCTGATCAAAAAAGGTGACGTCGCAGGTGCGAAGGCGTATGCGGACCACGTCGTCGACCAGGCGGCGAGTCTGCTGAGTGCAAATCACCACATTCAGTGCATGTTCGCCACGCCGAAGCTTCTCGAAGCACTCGCATTGCGGTTGATCGATAAGGATTCATCGATCGCAGAAGCGGGCATCAAAGGGATCTTCGCGGGGGGGACGGAGTTCACGCCGCAATGGTATCGTTTTTGTAAGGAAGAGTTGCTCGGTCCTGACGTGTACATCACGCCGACCTACGGCAACACACTCATGGGTCTCGCCTGCGGCAAACCTTTCGATCCGGCTGACGAGTACAAGATCACGTATTACGCTCCCCAACCGCGAGCGGTCGTGGAGGTCGTCAACTTTGACGATTATTCGCAGGTCGTCGAATACGGCGAGACGGGACGAGTTAAGCTGTACACGCTGACCGATGAGTTGTTCATCCCCGGTTTCATGGAGCGGGACGAGGGCGAACGTGAACAGCCGATCGAGAAGTTCCCCTGGGACGGCGTGAGCGGCACGCGTCCGTTCCACGAGTTGCTGAAGACGACGACAGTCGGTGTGTACTGATTCGCCGGTCGGTGATGTCAATCGTCGAACCCTAACGATGTGTCATCTTCCTGACAGGCGGGAACACTTGCCCGACCTGAAAAACGAGCCTGCATCTGACGAGTCTCGACCCATTCGTCGAACTCGATCTTGCGAGTGGCAGATCGACTCGGTTACGCTCAAAAGACGATGAGCCGGTTCTGGAGAAATAACTGCTCGTCGAACCTGTGGCCCCATTCGAGACCTGCCGGGAGAGATCCATGAGACGTAGCGGACAATTGTTGGGCGTGGTGGTGATCTTTGGTCTCGGCTATCTGGCGGGGACAAGCGAATTCTGCCTGCCCTCATCGGCAATGGCTCAACCGGGCGGCGAACTGCCAGGCGCATTAGATGTCTCCCCGGAAGTGTCGGACCGGATCAAGGAGTTGCGGATTGCCATGCGGAATGCCGCCGACACTTTGGAAGGGGAAGGCAAATACGAGCCAGTCACGGTTGGTCTCAACAGTTTTCTCCTGCTTGGTGGGGGAGGCAACGCACGTGAGGATCTGGAGTCCGGACGGGGCGTTGATCCGGAGACGTTCGCAGCTCTTCACGCCGGATATGCACTGCCGGAGATTGGCGACCATCTGGGATACGACGAGCAGGGGCGGCTGACCTATCAGAACAAAGTGGTCCGGATGTACTCAGTCTCCCGGTTGCGACAGTTGTACGAACATCGCCTGAGCTTTGCCGACGAGGGATTGTAATCCATTGTTGACGGTCGGCGCGGCGTCACAGTCGGGCGAGCCGTCATTCCGTCGAAGACCTCCCAAAGAACACGCGGATTGGCAACGATTTGTCGTGATTTCACTTGGGACACGTCCGAGACACTCTATACAATAGCGCCATCGGAGGGTCACTTTGCGCGGATGGAATCATGCGCACTCGGACCACGGTCTCGTTCGGTCGGAAAATCAGGATGGTGAATTTCACCTGCGAGTGAGATTGCCCATCAGATTCTGGCTGATCCGACTCAATTCCCAAAACTTTCTTCAACGGACACGGTCGTTGTTCGACGAAGACCAGTCCCGGACTGGGAGTAACGGCACATGATGACGCGAATTACCCGCTTTGGTTTACTCTCCACAACACTCCTCATCACCCTTTCGGCATCACTGTCGTTCGCCGGTTCGACTGGGGAGATTCATTCTTTTGCAGCACCCGATGGCGAAACGTACTACGCCATCGCCGTGCGAGCCGAAGGTCTGAGTCAACCGTCCTCGGCACCTGTTGAGCATGTCGTGTTGTTTGACACGTCGGCCAGTCAAATTGGTGAGCATCGCACCCATGCACTGACGGTCCTCGAAGTGTTCCTCCAATCGCTGCCTTCAAGTGATCGCGTCGCTTTGTTTGCCCTCGACGTGCAGGCGGTTCCGATGACCGAGGGAGGCGTCAGCGCGGAGGTTGCTCTTTCCAAGGGGCTTGATGCGTTGAAGAACCGATTCCCTGCCGGCTCAACGGACATGGCAACAGGACTGTCATCCGCCCTGCAACAATTTGGGACGTCCGGAAACGGTTCCGTGCTTTACATCGGCGACGGGATGAGTACCGCCAATCTCATCCCGCAGGAAGACATGCAGGAGTTACTCGGCCAGTTGCAGTCTCGACACGTTCCGGTTCACACTTATGCCGTCGGATCGAATCAGGATCGACAGCTGCTTGGCATATTGAGTCATCACACCGGTGGCGTCATGATGTTCGATGCAGGCTCCGATGAGTCTGCAAGTCCTGTCGACAATGCCAGGGAATTGGTCGCTGCGACTCATCGATCAGTCTTCTATCCAACACAGATTCAATTCACTCCGCACATCGACGGTTTGCTCGGCGCACAAAGTCTGCCACTGCGATCCGATCGCGAAACGATCTATCTCGGACATGGCGAGATTCCGGCCGGAGCCAGGGTTTCCATTCAGGGTGAAGTTGCTGGTCGCCATGTCTCAGAGACATGGGAGTTGTCATCGGCAACGTCCGAAGAAGGCAATCTCTTCCTGTCCGGCGTCTATCGTCAGGCCGCCAATAGCGAAGGGCTGAATCCACTTGCCGGTATATCGATGTTCTCGGCAGCACGGGATTCTTATCAGGATCGAATCCATGAGTTGGAGGCGCTTGGCGAGCGAGCCATCGCGGAGCGCAAATTCGAGCAGGCCGAGAGGTTCGGTCGTGCGATCCAACAGATCGATCCCATGAACGTGCACGCGACCGCCTTGATCGATGCGGGTGGAGACTTGTCCGCCACACAGGTGGCCCAGGTTCAGGCCGAGGATGAGAATCCATTTGAGGTTCCCAGTGATCCGCCCGCTGACCAAGCCCCGCCGGTCGAAATTACGCCGCAAAGCCGACTGCTTCAACCGGAGATTGGAGGGTTGGAGCCGCGCGAGCTGCAGTCGCCACAAACACTCCTGGAGCAGGAAGACGTTCGCCGCCGGATTCTCAGTCAAAAACTGGCATCGGAGATCAATCGGATCCTCGAAACATCAAACATTCGAATCATTGATGACCCGGCGGGAGTCGAGGCGGACCTGAAAGCCGCATTGGCAACCGTCAAATCCGCGATCGATATTGATCCTGAAACGCAGGCACAACTTCTCCGACGTGTGCATGAAGGTTTGTTGTCCGCCCAGAGTCGTCTGGAAGTGTTGGAGGCGGATCAGATCCGCGCTCAACAGAAGCGTGCTGAGGTCGAAGCTCAGCAGGCGTTGATTGATGCCGAGGAGTTGGAGAAGCGACGAGTCGCTCAGATGGTCGACCGGATTCGTGCCTTGGTCTACGAGGGCTGGCAGGGGAACCCGCAAGCGTTCGAAGAAGGGGAAGCTGTTGCTCGACAGGTGGAAAGTCGTGCTCCTGGTGCGGCACTCGGCACGCAAACTGTGCTTTGGACGGAGGCGGCCGGTCAGATTGACAAGGCGTATCGCCTTCGGAGTCTCCGTGCCGACCGCTTCCTCGCCGTGTTACATCAGGTGGAATTGTCACACGTGCCGTTTCCGGATGAGCCTCCTGTCGTCTATCCGCCACCGGCTGTCTGGGCGCGTTTGACCGCTCGCCGCGAGAAATGGAAGTCGGTCGACCTTTACATCGATAGTCCCAACGAACAACGCATCTTCTCTGAGATGGACCGAAACACCGAGCTGGAGTTCGTGGACACACCACTGTCCGAAGCGATCGACTATATCAGTCAGCTTCACAATATCACGATTCTCATCGACGAAACATCACTCTCCATCGACGAACAGCTGACCGTGGACGAGCCCATCAATCTCGTTGTCAGCAACATTACGCTGGGAAGCGCATTGAACCTGATGCTTGAGCCGCTGAATCTCACCTGGTTGTTCAAGGATGAGGTGATGCAGATCACGTCGATCACCCAGTTGGAAGATCCACGAAATCATCAACTCCGTGTGTATCCTGTGGGCGATATGGTGTTCCCGCCGGACGTGATGCAGGGCAATGTCGGAAGCAGTGGTGGCGGGGGCTTCGGCGGCGGTGGCGGTGGATTCGGTGGTGGTGGCGGTGGATTCGGCGGCGGCGGCGGTGGTGGTTTCGGAGGTGGCGGCGGTGCGGGCGGTGGCTTCTTCAGCATCTCCGACCCGGTAGCCGATGACGCTGCTCCCGTGCTGAAAAAAAAACCGGTGATCACCCAATAGATAGGCGGTTTAGTCAATCTGCGGTCACATTCTCGTCAGGTGACAACCTTCTTGCGCAGGCAACTTCCAGCAAGGTGCCTGCGTTTTCTGTTGATCAGGAACAAGAAGACTCGCAGGAGACGAGGGTTTCGGGTTCGACACCGTTTCCCGATATCAAAAGTGGTCCAGCCAACGAAATCTGGGCAACGTTCTTTCGTCAGCATCGTCCTGCTGACCGGGATTTTCGCCGTGTCATCCTGAAGCTTCACGGTCAGAGCGAGCATGAGCATGTCATTCACGCGATCCAGGCGGCCCTTCTGAATGGGCAGTCGCAGCCTTGGATGTATGAGGTGCTGGCGCTTTCGATGGAGATCGCCGGTCGACCACGTGAGGATGTTCAACGGGTCCTGTTGTCGCTCACCGATTTTGGCGATGCGAACTTCGAGTCGATGATGTACTCGGCGGCTTACCTGCTCCGATTCAACCGCGAGAAAACGGCGCTGAAGCTGTACCGCCAGGCCTCGCGGCATTCGCCCGAACGAGCGGAGCCGTATCTGCTCGGCCTCAAACTCGCCCGCAACCATCCCGAGGACGATGCGGTCCTGTGGGCTGCGACCGGTATCCTCAAATACGGATGGACGAAGGACCACGAACAGTTTCACCAGCAGGCCGAAGATGCCATCCTTGAGGAGTCACGTCGACTTCGCAAGTCCGGTGATGCGGACGGCTTGGCCACACTGCAAGCTGCGGTTGAGGAGGCAAAGCAACGAGATCTCCGGGTGACGCTTTCATGGAATGGTGCAGCCGATCTTGATCTGACAGTTGACGAGCCCGGCGGAACAGTTTGTTCGTTTGAAGCTCCTGCCTCCCCCGGGGGAGGCATTCACCTGTTCGACGGATTCGGTCCGCTGGCCAAGAACTGCCGCGAGGAGTATGTCTGCCCCGAAGGTGTTTCCGGGACTTATCGCCTGCGGATTAAGCTGGCCTGGGGTGATGTTGTCGGTCGGCGGGCGCAGTTGACGATCATTAAACACGCAGGCACTCCGCTGCAGGAGATCATTCGCAGGTCTGTCACAATCGGTGCCGAGCCGACCGTTGTGCCGGTCACTCTCGAAGGCGGTCGCCGCAAACAGCCGAGGAGAGTGGCGAAGAGCCATATCGATCCCGTCAGTGCAATTCAGCGCGCGAGGCAGGCAAATCGCCGGGGGGCAATCCAGTTGACCGAACATGCACGGTCTGCACTGGAGTCCTTTCAGGATTCTCGCCGTCAGTCAGCACCCGTTACCGGAGTGGGTGCGATTGGAGTGCAGTCTGTCATCTCGAACGTGAACGACGGAGTGACGCTCACCGCACAGCCGATCGTCTCGGCAGATCGTCGTTACGTGCGGATCGGAGTCAACGCTCAATTCAACACGTTGACGGACGTGTTTACCTTCAGCTTTCTCAACGTTGGCAACGTGGGGACGCAAGGTACCGCAGTCGTCGGACCGCCAGTTCCGTAAGAGATCGTATCGCGTGGAAAGGCAATGTGTCAGCGATCACGACCCGAGAGCGTTCCGTATTCATACTGGCGACTCGAAACCGAATCAGCGTTTGCGGACGAGACCCGGAGTGACATCGAAGTCGAGTGCAACCGTCTGGCCTCGTTCCAGCAATTCCCAGCCGAGTCCGGCCATCGCGGCGTTGTCGGTGCAGTACTCCTGCGGGGCGATCAGGAGTTCAACTCCCTGTCTTTCGGCCATCTGCTGAAGTTCGGATCGCAATAAATGGTTGGCAGCGACTCCTCCCCCGACGCACAGGCGGTCCCGACCGATTTGTTCGATCGCCTGTTGGCATTTGCCGACGAGGACGTCCACCGCAGCTGCCTGAAAACTTGCGGCGATGTTTGCGACACGTTGGGGCGTGAGCGGCGGAACCTCACGATGAGAGCCGGGGGTCCCATTGACTTCATATAGCACAGCCGTCTTAAGTCCGCTGAAGCTGAATCGCAATTGGTTGTCTTTCAGGAATGTGCGTGGAAACGAAAACGACGTCGCATCCCCCTGCTCTGCTGCCTTGGCGATTGAGGGGCCGCCGGGATAACTCAATCCCAGAATGGCAGCAACCTTATCGAAGGCTTCGCCCGCCGCGTCGTCGATCGTCGTCCCCAGGAGTTCGTACTCGACTGCAGATCGACAATCGTACAGATTGGAGTGCCCGCCGCTGACGACAAAGCCGACCGCAGGAAAAACGTCTCGTCCTTCAGCGAGGCGGCACGCGTACAGATGCGCCTCCATGTGATTAACCGCCACCAGCGGCAAGTCGAGAACCATCGCCAGCGTCTTCGCAGCGGTGAGTCCGACGAGCAATGAGCCGACGAGTCCCGGCTCCGTGACGACCGAGATACCGGCGAGATCGGACAGTTGTGCGTTCGCTTCACCGAGCGCTTGGTCGATGACGGGAAGAATCCGTTCGACGTGAGCCCGTGATGCAATCTCGGGAACGACTCCCCCGAACCGCTCATGCAGTTCTGTTTGGGAGGCGACGACGTTCGACAGGACCGTCCGATTCTGTGTGACGACAGCGGCAGCCGTTTCGTCGCACGAAGATTCAATCGCCAACAGCAGTGGTGCGTCGCAATCCGGATTGACGGAGGTCATGCGGCGGCAGAGGGGAGGTTCGGGATACGGGGGAATGCCCAAGCCGCTTCGTCTTTTTCGGGAATTGCTGGTGGTGGGGGATCATCATCTGCGGGCTTGGTATCGACCGGAGCGAGTTGAGACCGGACGTACTCAAGGGCCTTGTTCAACTGAGCATCCTCGAACGCAGGTTCCTCAGACTCCTCCGTGTCCGCATGAATGAACTCTCGATCGCGTTGGCTCTGCATCAGGCCGCGCATCTGCTCGTTATCGTATCTCAACGCGAAACCCTCGTCCGGCGTGACTCCCCAGACGTCCTCTTCCTTGGAGTCCGGAAATCGATGGATATTCTGACCACTGGGACGGTGATAACTGGCCGTCGTCAGCTTGAGGGCACTTTCACCGTCCTCCAACTCGATGACGTTTTGCACGCTCCCCTTCCCCCATGTGCGTTCTCCGACAATAACCGCACGTTTGTGGTCCTGCAGACACGCACTGACAATCTCACTGGCGGACGCACTGTAACGGTTGACGAGGATCGCCATCGGAAAACCGCTGTAAGTGCCATAACGTTTGGCAGACCACGTTTGGCCAGGGTTATTACGCCCTTCGGTACTGACGATCTCGCCTTTCTCAATGAACATGTCACTGACTTCGACGGCGGCTGTCAGAAGTCCACCGGGATTAAATCGCAGGTCGAGGACGAGTCCGCGCAGGTCTTGCTCCTTGACTGCCTTCATCGCATCGCGAAGTTCGTCCGTTGTTCGCCGGGAGAAATGAGAGATACGGATGTAGGCGATTTGCTCTTCGGGATCGATGAAGTAATCCCATGCACCGTCCGCGTTATGGTGATCGCCGGTGACGGTATCCAGTTGAATGATCTCTCGCGTAATCGTGATCTGCTCAACTTCGGTCGCCTCGGGGTGCCGCACTCCAATGGTGACCGCTTCTCCCGGCGGGCCTTTGAGCATCTTGACGGCTGTCTGCAATTCCTGATTCGTGGGGAACTCAGCAACCGCTTGCGATTCGATCTCGACGATCGTGTCGCCCGCTAGAACCCCCGCCTCATGAGCCGGACTGCCTGAGAGGGGGGACAGGACCTTCAATTGATGAGCGTCAGCATCGAACTGGACCTGGATCCCGATGCCACCAAACTCCTGCTCCACGTCTTCGTTGAAACGATTCAGATCATCCGGACCGATGTAGTTTGAGTATGGATCAAGTTCGGAGAGCATTCCCCGCACGGCTGCTTCGATGAGCTTGCGGCGGTCGACGTCCTTCACGTAGTTCCGGTCGACTTCCTGAAAGGTGTCGACGAATATCTGCATCAATGCGTAGTCGTCGTCCGTTGGCACGGCTGCTGCTGGTTGATCGCCCGCTACCGCCGGTTCATCCGCTCGGCTGATCTGGGCGATACAAGCGGTGAGCAACATGGCGAACGTCATTCCCCAAACCACCCTTTGTGCAGTCTCTGGCATCCGGACTCTCCTGATAATCAATGAACCCATCTGGGACGATCGCCAAGCGAATAGTAACCTCCGCGAGCTGCTTAAGGTCTTTCCTCGGGAAAGTCACCTGTCGAGAAAACTCGCAACCTGATTCTAGGTCAACGCCAGAGAAGCGGCAAGATGCAGTGACCTGCAAGACTTTGCCGAATATCTCAGCAGCGTCCGGGAAACATGGGAGTCACGTCTGAGCCCGGGAACGCCCCCCATTAACGTTGGCCGATAAACGTCACTCACGAGATGCCGGGGCGGACAGGTGCTTGTTGAACCATGTGACCATGGCGCGAGTCGCCCGGTCTGCGTCCTCACCTTTGAAGCCGTGAGCCGCTCCCTCGATCACGATCAACTCTGCGTCGACGTTCTCTTCACCAAATCTCTCGAAGATGCGTTCGCTGTTGTTCGCCGGGACCAGTTCGTCCTTGTCGCCATGCACCAGCAGTGTCGGCGCATCGTCCGGGGTGACGTGCATCAACGGCGAGACAGATTCGGCCAGATTATGATCGAACTGCAACGCGGGAAACTGCTGGTCGAGTTGGAAATACTCGTCGAGTTGAGTCGGCGGATAAAGCGAGACCACCGCCGCGACCCGATCGCTTTGTTGTTCGATGACGTCGTCCGCCTGGGGGTTCCCGTCGTCGCCCGTTGTGCCAAGCATCAGCGAAAGGTGCCCCCCTGCACTGCCGCCGACGACACCCAGACGGTTCGGGTCGACGCCGTATTCCCCCGCATGCAGACGGATGTATCTCACAGCACGTCGGACATCGGACACTGCATCGGGCACTTTGAAGTACGGGCTGCTGCCGTGTCGCACCAGAAACAGGGTGTACCCCTCCTCCGAGAGAGCCGCGAGGTTGTTGAATGGTCGCGCCTGCATGTCGACGACGTGCTCCGGCGGGAACCAGAACGAGACCCATCCCCCGCTGACCATGAACAGTACGCCAACATTCTTGGCATTTTCCCTGGGTGTGATCACGTCGAATGTCAACGCCATGCCGGCCTTGTGTCCGTAAACAACGTCGGGCGTGACGTCAAAGTTGTCGTTCGCAATCGCCGGTGCTGCGGTCACACAGCACGCCAGGACTATGATCAGGCATCGTGGGAGTTTCGTGGCAGATTGGATCAGGTGCATGACCGCCGCATCCAGTAGATTGAGGAACCTTGAAGTCACAACATGTGCCGGTTTCAAGAACAACCGTTGGGGTGGCCGGGTCTGACCAGCGGGAAGGCCCGGATCAATAATCGCAGGGCCACCCGCTTTGCTTCTGACCCTGCCACCCACAAGTGCGAACAGTTTTGAAGCAGGCTCATGTCGGAAAGGGTATCATCTCAATACAGGATGCGATATCCACGACGACTAACCTCGGGAACCCCTCATGCACGATTTCCTTCTGTCAGCTGCTCAGGATGTTGCCAGCCGGCTAAGGGATCTGAACGCGCGAGTCGTCTTCGCGGAAAGCTGTACCGCTGGTCTCATCGCCGCGACTCTGGCGCGAGTGCCGGGCATATCGAGTTACCTCTGTGGCTCGGCGGTCGTCTACCGCAATGAGACCAAGACCGCGTGGCTCAACGTCTCGGCCGATGACCTGGCGAATGAACGGGTTGGACCGGTCAGCGAAGAGGTCGCAGAGGCGATGGCAATCGGGGTTCTCCGTATGACGCCGGAAGCGGACATCGCAGCATCGATCACCGGTCATTTGGGGCCTGATGCTCCGGCCGACTTTGATGGTGTCATCGTCGTCGGGATTGTACGCCGTGTTGAGACGGATTCGTCCATCGAGGTCGAGCGTGTCATCCGTCACAAACTGACATCCATCCTGCCCGCTCATGACGCGGTGGGATCACTTCGGGAGCTCAGGCAGCGAGATGCTGCGACGTTTGTCCTGCAAACACTCTGCGAATCGCTCGACTCCCACTCGCGAGGCGATCGTCTCGTGTGATCCACTCCATTGCTATCACCGGAGAAACCGCGCAGGTCCCCGCTGATGCAAAAGCATGCTCTGACCGGCACTTCGTCGAAAGTCATCACGCGTTGCGTTGATTCTGCGAAGGTCGACTCGACAGGGCGTCCTCGATTTGACGATGCAAATATGCCGGGAAGTGTTGAGTGACCCCACTCGTGGCCACTCCCCCCCTCCAACACTCCGAGGATCAGTCATGCGCAAGATGCTAATTGTCATCGCGGCCATCGCGATTACCTGCACCAGCATTTCATCGGTTCAGGCATCCGGTAACGGCGGGTTTTTCGCACCTCGATCAAACACGCGGACCTATCGCACCTGGCGCGGCGGAATCTTCGATCGCCTGCTTGAGATGGAAAGAAGAAAGAACGAAATCTTTTTCGGCGGGTTCAGGCGATAGCGGGAGTTCGCTCTCACTTCACAGCCCCGACCGCTGAGAACCAAGCGGCCATTGACCAAGCGTCGATGGCCGCTTTTTTCGTTCTTAGTTCTCGTTTGCTTGCGGTGTCCTCGAACAGAACGTATCAACTGGAGATGAGTTGTTAATCAACACGTTCTGAGAGGCACCGGCGATGAGTCAAACGCCCGTCCCGTCGATCACTCCCGAGGAGGAGATCGGCTTCATGAACATCGACTCGACCGACTTCGTGTCAATGAGTCGATCTGAGCAGATCCGGCATCTCGAAGTCGAAGGCTATCTCGTTCTGCCGTCGATCATTCCGGGAGAGATCATCGCACGGATCAAGGAGGAACTCGCCGATGTCGAGATGGGCCATACGAGCTACAGTACCCAGCAGACGCGAGCCACATCGCAGCCGCAGTGGTCGAGCCGCGCTGTCGCTGAGCTGATTGGCTTTCCACCGATGATCGAGTTCCTCACCGATCTGATGGGGCCGGACATCGTGTTCACACGCGGGTTCTTCCAACGGACACAACCCGGATGTCCCGGCATCTCAATGCACACCGACGGACAACCGCACGGCTCCGACCTGTTCGGTTATGAAGGCAGCTGCCCGCGTCTCATTCGCGTTCTCTACTACCTCGACGAACTGACTCCCGATCGGGCCCCGTTCCGCCTCATTCCCCGCTCGCATCTGTCCTTTCATGCAGAGGCGAGTCCCTATGTGAGATACAAGTCGCACCCTGAGGAGATCACTCTCGTAGTCCCCGCCGGGTCAGCTGTGCTCGTGCCGTCGATGTTGATGCACGGCAGTCATCCGAACCGCGACCCTCGGCCGCGTGAGTTATTGCAGTTCGGTTATCGACCCGCATGGGCCGGCCCAATTCAACCGGTGGACGAATGGGACCCCGAACTCGTTGCGAATGCTCCTGACATTGCCAAGCCGTTCCTGCAAAGTCTCAACACGTCCAGCTTTCAATGGGAGCAACCACACAAACCTCAGGGCATGCGCACCGAAGCCCCCGGTATCAACCCCAGCCGCTGGGGTGACAAGTGAGAACGTGGGGCAGGTTTCCAGCCTGCCTCGTCTTTCTCCAGAATGGCAGGTTGGAAACCTGTCCCACGACCTCAACACGCAATCAAATGGACGGTAAGACCATGACTGCATCGCTCACTTCTCGGGAGGGCGAAGCTTCCACCGAGCCGCAATCACTCATCCGCGACTTGGTGCGAGTCATCGTGATCGTTTCCTGGGCCTTCACGATGACAAGCGTCTGCACTGCTGATGACTCGCAGATGTTTGACGCTTTGTCGAGTGACTACGGTTCCCAGATAACGCCGCTGCTCAAGACCTATTGCCTCGACTGTCACTCGGCGGAGGCAAAGGAAGGCGAGTTCGATCTCGAACGGTTTGCGAACTTCGGTGATGTCCGACACGACCCCGCTGCATGGCAGAAGGTTGCCCATATGTTCGACACGGGAGAGATGCCCCCTGAAGACAGCCCGCAACTCTCCGAGGAGGAGCACGAAGCACTCACGAGTTGGGTCAAGCAATACCTCGATGCCGAGGCTCTCGCCAATGCGGGGGATCCGGGTCCGGTCGTGCTGCGTCGGCTGAACAATGCGGAGTACACCTACACGATTCAGGACCTCACTGGCCTGCCGTTGGAGCCGACTCGTGAGTTCCCCACCGACGGTGCTGCGGGCGAAGGCTTCACCAACACGGGGGCTGCCCTGTCCATGTCCCCTGCCCTCGTGTCAAAGTACCTCGATGCGGCCAAACTGATCGCTGATCACGCGATGCTCCTGCCGGACGGCATTCGTTTTTCCGAGGGCACCACACGTCGTGATCGCGAGAACGAGTACCTCGCAGAGATTCGCGAGATCTACTTTCGATATACGGGGAGACTCGGCGATGCGAGCGTCCTCAACCACTGGAACGTCTCCGACCCGACACAGGTCACCGACGAGGACGGACGGGTCAATCTCGCGAGCTACCTCTCTGTGCTGCTCGCCCACCGTGACCGACTCCTTGAAGATGTCACACTCACTGACGAGTATGCCCTGCAGGAAGGGCTAAGTCCCAAGTATCTGCGAACACTTGCGGAGATGCTGGTCTCGGGCAATTCGTCCTCAGTGCTGCTTGATGATATGCGTCAAAAATGGAGGTCGGCGACAGCAGATGACGCGGCCGCCTTAGCAGCAAGCATTGGTCAGTGGCAACAGTCGCTGTGGAAATTCAACACAGTCGGCCATTTCGCGCTCATCCGTCCGTGGCAGGAAGCCGTCACGCCGCTGCAACAGGAGCAGTTCATCTCTCAGGAACTTCCGGAGGCATCGAGCGACGGCACGATCCGACTCACGCTGGTGACGGGAGCCGCTGGAGACGGTCACGCATCCGATCACGTTATCTGGCGACAGCCGCGCATCGAACGGGAAGGCAGACCGCCATTGCTGTTGCGAGACGTGAATGGGGCATCCATCGTCCTCGAACGGCTCCGCAATGAATCCCTCGCCGCAATGTCGCGATATCTGTCCGCTGCTCACGAGGCACGCACGGTCGAGAAGGTGGACGCTGATGCTCTTGCAGAGAAGCATAACGTCGATGCGGCGATGCTTCAGCAATGGCTCAACTATCTGGGCATCGCCACGGCCGGTGAAGCTCAACTGACGGAGTTGATGACGCACCGCATTCAAAACATCGGCGGCTATGCTCAGGTGAACGGGTGGGGCATTGATGGCTCGGGTGATCTGTCGCTGAGCAGCAATGCCTCAGACGACGAACTCAAGATCCCTGGCGATGCGAGGCCGCATCAGATCGTCGTTCATCCGCGCCCCGATCGTTGGGTCGCAGCCGGCTGGAAGAGTCCCATTGCTGGTCAAGTGCGAGTCAAAGCCCACGTGCAGCATGCTCATAACGCCTGCGGAAACGGCGTCAACTGGTCGATCGAATTGCGACAGGGTGCCCAGCGACGAGTTTTGCGATCGGGCAGTCTCGACCGGGGCGGTATGGAGGACACCGAACTGATCAGCCCGCTGCGTTTGAACGCGGGTGACGTCGTCTCACTGATCATCAGTGCCCGCGACAACAACCATGCGTGTGATCTCACGGAGATTGACCTCACTTTAACTGAAGCCAGCGGCGACAAAGGGGAGTGGTCGCTGTCGGGAGATGTTGCGGACGACATCCTCACGGGCAATCCGCACGCAGACCGGCTCGGCAACGAGAACGTCTGGCACTTCTACTCGGATCACGAAGACGGCAGCACGCCAACGACGGCTGTGCCTCCCGACTCCCTGCTGGCCCAATGGTTGGACGCCTCGGACACCGAACAAGCGAGTGAGCTGGCCGAACAGATCGCATCGCTGATCACACAACCTCCAGCCGCAGACATCAGCATGTCGAACGCCGAGTTGCGTCTGCAGTTGACATCGCTGAACGGTGCCCTGTTCGGGCATCTCGACCCCGCCGAACTCGCCAAGCGGGCGACCGATGAGGACGTGGCCGCTTCGCCGTACGGCGTTGACGTCGAACGATTCATCACAACTGATGGAGAGCCAACGGCTGATTTGCCCGTGCAGGCGCCGTCAGCTTTGGAAGTCGTGCTGCCCGCTGAGTGGGTCGCGGAGGGAACGTTCGTCACGAACGTCACTTTGGCTCCCGATGCAGAGGGGACTGCGAGCATCCAGGCACAAGTGATGGGAGAATCGCCGAGTGACATCGATGCTGTCCAACCCGGTGTGCCGGTGATCGTGCGAGTCGGCAGTGAGGCGGAGCGGAAGTGGACGGAAGCCTTCAACGAGTTCCGCGAGTTGTTCCCGCTCGCCATGTGTTATCCCCGCATTGTGCCGGTGGATGAGGTGGTCACGCTGACGCTGTTGCATCGAGAGGACGAACGGCTCTGCGAGTTGATGCTCTCGGACGACGAGATTGCCAAGCTGGACCGGTTGTGGGAGGAGTTACACTTCGTCAGTCGTGACAAACTGCGAATCGAGACGGGATTCGAGCAACTGCTGGAGTTTGCCAGTCAGGACGATGTCCCAGCACGGTTCGAGCCATTACGAGAGCCGATCGAGAAACAGGCAGCGGAGTTTCAAGAAGAGTTGCGTGCAGCAGAGCCGCACCACATGCGAGCGGTGCTCGACTTCGCATCGCAGGCCTGGCGGCGGCCACTCAGCGGCGGTGAGCGGTCCGAGATCACACAGCTGTACGACCAACTGCGAGAGCAGGAGTTGTCGCACGACGAGGCCATCCACCTGTTGTTCGTCCGCGTGCTAACGTCGCCCGCCTTCCTCTACAAGCTGGAGACACCCGCAGCGGGAAGCGAGCCGGCACCCGTCGATGACTGGGAACTCGCGACTCGCCTGAGCTACTTCCTCTGGTCGTCATTGCCCGATGATGAATTGCGTCAACTGGCTGAAAGCGGACAGCTCAACACGGACGACACACTGCTGGCTCAAACGCGTCGTATGCTCAACGATGCCCGCATTCGCCGCCTTGCAATCGAGTTCGGCTGTCAGTGGTTGTACATCCGTGAGTTTGACGAGTTCGACGAAAAGAACGAGCAGCTTTACCCGGAGTTCGTGGAGTTGCGGAGCGACATGTACGAGGAATCGATCCGCGTGTTCGAGGACCTGTTCCGCAATGATCGTTCGATCCTCTCACTCATCGACGGCGATCACACATTCCTCAACGAACGGCTCGCTCAGCACTACGGCATCAAGGGCGTCGACGGGGACCGCTGGCGGCGTGTCTCCGGCATGCGATCACATGGCCGGGGGAGCATCCTCACGCAGGCGACCAACCTCAGCCGGCAGTCCGGAGCGTCGCGGACGAGTCCCATCCTGCGAGGCAACTGGATTTCCGAAACACTCCTCGGCGAACGGCTCCCCCGTCCACCGGCCAACGTGCCTCTGCTCCCCGAGTCGGAAGCGAACAACGACGGACTCACGTTCCGGCAACTCACCGAGAAGCACAGCTCCGACCCGGCCTGCATGAAGTGTCACAAACGCATCGACCCGATGGGCTTCACCCTGGAAGAGTTCGACGCCATCGGCCGCTCTCGTGAGCAGGACACGAACGGCCTGCCGATTGATACCAACACCACCCTCATGGACGGCACGCCTCTCGCTGGTGTCGAGGGTCTCCGCGAATACCTCATCACCGTCCGCCGCGACACGATCGTCCGTCAGTTCTGCAAAAAACTGCTAGGCTACGCCCTCGGTCGCTCGGTCCAACTCTCCGACGAACCCCTCCTCACCGAAATGATGACCCGCCTCGAACAACAGGACTTCCGTTTCACCGCCGCTCTTGAGACAATCGTATTGAGCGAACAATTTCGGGAAATCCGGGGGCGTGACACAGTGACTGCAAACACCACTGAGTAATGTCGAATGACGAAATCAGAATGACGAAAGAAGCACGAATGGTCAAAATCCGAATTGGACACGTGTTCGTGCTTCGGTCATTCGGATTTCATTCGACATTCTGATTTCGAGTTCGTCATTCTCCACGATCGAATCAACCCAACCTCAAAAAGGCCCACCCATGACACATCTCACCCGTCGCACGATGCTCCGTGGCCTTGGCTTTTCGATGGCGCTGCCCTGGTTCGAGTCGCTCGCCGCATGGGGTGACACGTCAACGCCGGTCGTGGGTAACAATGAGCCGCCGTTGCGGTTGGGGGTGCTCTTCTCCGGAAACGGATATCACCGCGACGAATGGTGGGCCAAGGGGTCCGGCAGCGAGATGGAGTTGGGCCGCGTGCTGGAGCCGTTGGCGGGCTTTCGCGATCGGCTGCTCTTCATTCGTGGACTGTACAACGAAGAGGCTCTCAAGGGAAACATCCACAGCTCGCAGACCGGCAACCTGCTCTCCGGGGCACCGATCGCATCCGGCGGTGAGATTCGATCGGGCACGAGCTTTGATCAGGTGCTCGCGCATCGGATCGGACATCGGACGAAGGTCCCCTCGCTCGTGCTCGGTTGCGAGAAGGCCAACCCGTCGGTGCATAAGAACTATTCGATGCTCTACAGCTCGCACATCTCGTGGAGTTCGCCGACGACTCCCACGCCGCTGGAGGTCTACCCGGCTCTCGCCTTCGATCGGCTGTTCAAGGAGGGCGTCTCCGATACCGACAAGAGCGTTCTCGATGCGGTCCTCGCTGACGCAAACGACCTGCGGCGGACGATCGGTAAGAGTGACCAGCAGAAACTCGACGAGTACCTCAACTCGGTCCGCGAGGTCGAGCAGCGGATCGAACGGGCCGGCATGCGGGGCGAACTGCAAGGCTGGCGACCGTCACTCACCGAGCCCAACATTCCCCGCCCGGCGGACGGCGTGCCGCAGGACATCGGCGAGCACATGCGGCTGATGAGCGACATTCTGGTCCTCGCCTTCCAGACCGACGCCACCCGCATCTGCACACTCAAGCTTAACAACGACCACTCGTCGCTGCGGTTCTCTAACCTGGGCATCGACTACATGATCCACCACCTGCTCTCGCATCAGGAGTCGGACGACTGGCTGACCGTCAACCAGTTCTTCGTCCAACAACTGGCCTACATCGCCGGCAAGCTCGACGCCATCCAGGAAGGCGAACGCACGGCCTTGGACAACAGCGTCCTCATGCTCTGCAGCAGCATGCTCACCGGCAGCCACAACGCCAACCAACTCCCGGTCGTGATTCTGGGTCGAGCCGGTGGCCAACTCGAAACAGGCCGCACCCTCGACTACCTCGAAAGCCCCAACCGAAAAATGTGCAGCCTG